>CAYRCJ010000012.1:0-18341 GCA_964422785.1 uncultured Candidatus Saccharibacteria bacterium
TTTTTATGAATTTAAAACTTTTTGGGAGGATGATTTGCTTTACAAAGGAGCTTATATTGTTCAGTGGTGCCCGAAAGACGGCACAGCGATAGAAGATGTGGAAATGGACTACGAAGAAAGAAAAGAAAAATTGTATTACATAAAATACCGTATTGTAGCCCCGATGAGCAATCGAGGCGATAACGATGAGTACATCGTTATCGCCACCGCCAGGCCGGAGACAATACCGGCCGATGTTGCGATTGCGATTTATCCGGATCATCCGAAATTTAAAAAATATCTCGGCAAGACAGCGATAAATCCGCTTACTCAAAAAGAAATACCTATAATAGAAGACAAAAGAGTGGATAAAGATTTTGGAACAGGCGCTCTAAAAATAACTCCCGGACATGATCTTCTGGATTATGAGATCGGAAAAGATCACAAACTGGAAATATTGCACGCAGTCGGTAAAGACGGGAGAACCACCGATCTGGACAAAGATCTGGCAGGGCTAAAAATCGCGGAGGCCAGAATTGTGGCCGCTCAAAAATTAAACAACCTTGGACTGGTGGAAAAAGAAGAAGAGTATGTTCATTCGGTGCCCGTATGCGAAAGATGCGGCACCACCATAGAGCCGTTGATTTCCGAAGAGTGGTTTTTAAAGATGAAAGGACTCGCCCGGACAGCTCTCAAAAATATAGAAAAAATAAATTTTTTCCCGGAAAATTATTCAAAAATTTTATCGGATTGGCTGGGAGAAATCCATGACTGGTCAATTTCCAGATCTTTGTGGTGGGGGCATCGCATACCGGTTTGGTATTGTGAAAATTGCAACCCGAGGCACGAAGTCGGGAAAGATAAAGACATGATTGTTTCCGAAAACGAGCCGGGGAAAACCTGCCAAACATGCGGCGCCAAGCGATGGGTTCAAGATGAAAAAATACTGGACACCTGGTTCTCCTCCGGGCTTTGGCCAATGGCGACTTTGGGCTGGCCCGCCTTCGCCGAGGCTTCGGCGGGCAAGCCCTCCGAATTCAAAAATAAATATTTCCCGTGGGATTTTGAAATATCCGCCCCGGAAATAAAATATCTTTGGATATCCAGAATGATAATGCTGAGCCTGTACTTCACTGGCCAAATACCGTTCAAAAATATGTTCTTTAGCGGAACATTGCGTGATCAGCAAGGAAGAAAATTTTCCAAATCATTGGGAAACGGGCTTTATCCTCAGCCCTTCATAGAACGTTGGGGGGTAGACGCACTCCGTATGGCACTTTTTACATACTCCGCTCCCAATAGAGACGGGAGGGCTTCTCAACAAACGCTGGATGAGCGGTGCAAAAATTTCCGAAATTTTATTACAAAGATTAAGAACATTTCCAGATATATTTTTGAATTGGCGCCCGCCGATGCCGGCAAAAACTCCGACTTCTCGCATCCTGACGACAAAGAAATTATTGAGGAATTAAATAAAACAATAAAAGAATCCGGCGAAGACATCGAGTCTTTCAATTTGCATTTGGCCACAGAAAAAATTTATAACTTCATTTGGCATCAATTCGCGGATCTTTATATCGAAAAGAGCAAAAAAAGAAGAGCCGAGGCCCAGCCGTGTTTAGAATATGTTTTCGAAAACTCAGTCAGGCTATTGGAGCCGTTTATGCCCTTTACCGCAGAAGACATCAGACAAAAATAAACATATAATTATAGTATGAGCCTTCTCTCTTATGCTTTTTTTATATTTTGCCTGGGATTTTTGCCGCCGGTCTTTTGGTTATGGTTTTGGCTGAAAGAAGACATTCACCCTGAACCCAAAAAAGAAATAGCCATAGTATTTGGGGCCGGAATGTTCGCGGTGGTTATCGCCCTTGTCCTGGAAAGCACCTTTCTGCAGCTTAATGAAATGTTCAGGGGCGCCATTGGATACGGCCTGCTTGCGTTTCAACTTCTTAATCTTTTGATTTTTTCTTTTATCGAAGAAAGCGTCAAGGCGGGGGCCGCTTTTTTTACGGGCCTCAAAAGCAAGTACTTCGACGAGCCGGAAGACGGGATGGTTTACATGATAACGGCCGCGCTTGGCTTCGCGGCGCTGGAAAACGCTCTTTTTATATCAAGCGCTTTGAAATCCGGCTTAAGCGAGTCTGTTTTGGTAAGCGCGTTTAGGTTTATAAACGCAATTTTGCTCCATGTATCCACATCTGCCCTGGTTGGATCGAGTTTTGCATTTTCTTTCTTTCATAAAAGTCGTAGAATAAAGGAGTTCGTAATAGCGTTGATCGTTGCGACGTTATTGCACGCGCTTTATAACTTTTTTATAATAAATAGTGTGGAGAGTATGGGTCAAACCGTATTCGACACAATATTTGTTCAGTTTAGAGCAACATTTTTGGTAGTGATTGCGTCGGTAACAGCTCTAATTTTATTCGAAAAAGCTAAAAACGAGGGCTCTAGCCTTCAAACTATAAAATAAATATGGAAAAAATGTCTTTTTTTGAGAGATTAACCGGCTCAGTTAAGGTGGCTGACAGCGAGTTGGAAACACATCACAGGGCTCATGTGAGCGAGGTTGCGAGTAAAAAAATTCCGCAGCAAGAGATAGCGATGGAAGACGAGGAGGGGCAGCTGACTGTGGATATGTGGCAAAATCAGAATGAAATTTTGATACAAGCAATTGTCGGCGGAATAAAACCGGAAGATTTGGATGTTTCAATTTCTCACGATATGGTGACCATCCGCGGAAAACGCGAAAAAAGCAAAGAGATTTCCGGAACCGATTATTTCTACCAGGAACTCTATTGGGGATCTTTTTCAAGATCAATTCTCCTGCCTCAAGAAATAGACACAGAGGAATCAGAAGCCACAATCAAACACGGACTTCTTACAATCAAGCTTCCGAAGCTGGATAAAGCAAAAATCCAAAAACTCAGAGTAAAAAATGAGTAAAAAATGCCCCGATAGCCATCGGGGCATTTTTTTATTTAGCCAGTTTAAAACTGGAAATTATCGCGCGGAAAAACTTATCTTCATCTTTGGGCTGTATAATTCCGGGGACTTTAAGATATTCTTCGCTATTAGTGATGGATCCGCTTAGCTCGGTAATGAGAGAGCGCCTCACCACCAACATTTTGTCGGAAGATAACGGAAAATAATAATCCAAGTAACCGCATCCTTCCACGCCCATCCATACTGTATAGCCATTAAGCGAGCCGATGCTTACAAGCCTTGAGTCGCCATCTTTTATCGGAACTGTTTTGGGATCTTTGATTTCCAACAAAATATCGAAATCAACTATATCTTTCAACGAGCTCTCGCTATCCAACGGATCACCCTTAAAGTCGCATGGGTTTTGGTGTTTATAAGGAACGCTGTGGCTTAAATGGATGCTTTTTGTTTCTTGGCCAAATTCAATTCTCGGCTTGTCTTGAATGGAAAAAATAGACGGATATCTCAAATAAAATCCGTCGGATTTATTTTGATAAACTTTCCACTCCATCTGCGGCCTGCTTTGCCCGGCCAAAATAATCAGCGCCAGCATTCCCAAAAGCAAAACTCCGGCAAAAAGAATATTCAAAGAAATGTTTAAGAGTTTCATTTTTTCTCCACTATCTAACTTGGAGAATATTATATACGCAAAGAAAAGTCAAAGCTGGTATTGCTCCAAGCTAAACTAAATAATCTTTATGAATTGAAAAATATTTTTTGGAATCTCTTTCAAAATTTTGCAGATATTCCAGCTTAACATCTGGGTATTTAATTGAGGCTAACGGGATCAAAAACATTCTTTTGGGATTTTTCGGTCTGCCACCAACTCCGATTACCACAAAAACGGGTATGTCATTTTTTTGTGAGAAACTTTGATACTTATCAATCTGATCTTCGTAAGCCCAGAGAATTGTTTTGTATTCCTTTTCTTTATATTTACACTCCACCGCGATTTTCTTATTCGTTCTCCGGTGGATAAAGACAAAATCGGGATTGCTATACGATTCAACCCACCGACCGAGTTTTCTGTAGGCATTGCTTTCTGCAAGACGCCACTCCTGTTTACTAAAAAGTCGTTCAATGTAGCCTTCAAAAGTTGATCCCTTAATCTGTTTTCGGCGATAAAAAATAAAACCAAAGTAAAAAGCCGCTGCAACAAACAATGGAATTAAAGCCGCGAGAATAATATTTATTTTTTGCAAGGATTCATTTTTCAAAATTCCCTTGCCAACATAATTAATAAGCAAATCTGTATATTCTTCTCCTGTGAGGACTACTTTAATATTTTTCCCCGAAGCAACAATAGCATCATCTAGATTGATACCATCAACATAGAGCTTTTTATGATATTCGCCATTTACTACAATTTCATCGTTTTTTACAAAAAATAACTTATCTTGACTCACAACTCGAACGATGTATTCTCCATCGTCAGTAACCTGAAAGCTATAAACATATTTTGAGCCCTGTAAAGTAGTATCGTCTAATACCTCGTAGACTTTGCCGTGTATAGAAACTTCTTTATTGTCACAGCTGTCAGCATTCTCAAAAATTTCTTTCAAAGAATTACATGACTGCGCGAAAGCTGAACTGGTCATCAGAAAACTGAACATGGCCACAACTAAAATCCGTAAAAAGTATTTCATAAATTATTTTATACTTGGTGCCCCTGGAGGGAATCGAACCCCCATCAATGCCTTAGAAGAGCACTGCTCTATCCATTGAGCTACAAGGGCATAAAATATCAATTGAACTTTTGCCACTTAAACTGTAGAGCACTGGCAATCCTGCGTTAGAGCAGGATTGCTCCATTGAGCTACAGAGGCAAGAAGCTTAACAGAGTTTATTTTGCTCTAAAACGGGTTTTTTATCAAGGGATATTGGGGATTATCCAGAAAATCCTGATAGGCTTTTATTTTTTTGCCGGCCTCGACCAGGTTAGTTTTTTTGAGATAAACCACCCCGCCAACGTCTCCGGATAAAGTCACGGATTTTTGAAGAAAAATATTGTTGTAAACCCAGAAATCAATAAACAGAAAAGATACCAAAAAGATTCCGGCCGCGATGACCTCCAAAATCCATATTTTATTTATGGCAATCGGGGCGGATGGCCCGCTTTTTTTTGAAAATAATTCCTTTAGATTCATATACTTCTGAAGTTAAAAATAATAAAATTCGCCGCCGCTCTTATTGTTTTGGAATTTTCCGATACCGGGGCGATTGAAACATTGTCCAAAATACCAGAGTACTGGAGGTTGTCCAGGAGTACAAAAAATTTGGCGATTGATGCAAAGTCTCCGTCGATGGTAAAACTGATACTCGCGCCTACCGGCGAACCGGGAAGAGTGGCGTTCTCGGCTTTGAATTTTACACCGGTTTTTTGAGCCACAGATTCAAGGGTTTTTACAAAATCAACAAATTCTTTTTCGGACAATAGAGTTTTTTGGAGAGCGGAAATCTCTCCGTCAAAATCCTTCAGGCTCTGCCTCGAACCGGAAAAATCTTTTTCCTTTTTTTCCAATACGGCTATCTGATAAAGCTGATCGGCTATATTTTTACTCTCGCCTTGAATTTTGAGATACAAAAGCATAGAAACAAAAATCAAAACCAAAATAGCGGCCGAGGCAAGAAAAATAATCTTTGATAAATTTTTATTAATTATTTGCATGGTAGCTGTAAGATTCCGGCTTTATGGAAAGATCGAGCGAAAAACTGACCCTTGATTCTGATAAAAGATTTGTGATCGGAGAGTTGATTGAAGAAAAATCCGACAATGTGTTGAGGTTGTTAATATAAGACAGCAAATTTTCCCTTTTGTCTGCTTTGCCGGTTAAGGTTATCAGAAACAAGCCGTTGGCGTTTTTTTTGAGCTCAATGGAAACAAGCCTGACGCCTTCCGGGAGAGAATTCGCGGCCCCGATGACAAGTTTGGAAAAAGAATTCCTTTGTTGCTCGCCGGCCTCAAAAAGTTGGACATTTTTATTGATGTAGTTGATATTGCTTTCCATGGAACTCAATTGTAATTTTTGAATTACCGATTCTTCGGCCTGCAGGCGGCGGGCCACTTCATCCTTGGAGAAAAGCACCACTAAATAAGATGGAATCATAAAAACTATCCCCACAACCGATGAAACTATCAAAAGAGAAAATAGGGCCAGCAAAAGCCTGGATATTTTTTCACCGCGGCGAATCTTGATATATGCGTTATTTAAAATTTCGCTGTCCATATTTATAATATTTTTTCTTCTGATAAAGCCCGGAACGCGACACCCACCGAGGATACAAAACGAAGCGAGTCTTTAAATTCTATGACCGGGATATATCTTGGAGGAAATTTAATATTGACCCAAGGATTTGCCAAAGAGCAGTCAATTTCCAGCTCTTTGGACAAGTATTCCGGAAGACCGAGCAAATTGGCATCTCCGCCGGAAAGAAAAACGCGCTCCGGAGACAATTTTTGTTCTGAGTGAGACTGCCAATAGCTGATATATTTTTCGGCTTCTTCGCGGATTGAGGTGACAACGGGAACTATGGCGTCAAAAACATCTTTGGATTCTTTTTTTTGTAAAAAACCATATTGCTTTTTAAGCTCCTCCGCGCGCTTTAAATCCACTTTTAGATTCGCGGCTATGGCTTGGTTCAGCGCGTTGCCTCCGACATAGACAGTAGAAGTAAAACGCAAAATCCCATCTTCAAAAATAGAAAAACTGGTTCTTGTTTTTCCCCAATCGATTATCATGGCGGTCTTTCTGAAATCTTTGGGCACTATCGCGCGAAGCGCCGAAACCAATTCGGACTCGGCAAATATCGGAGCGGCTCCGGCGGAAGAAATAGCCTCAGTATAAGATTCCACGATCTTTTTTGGGAAAGCATTAACAACAATATCGAGATGATCCTTGGCACGGGCGGCAATGGTATAGTCAAATGAAATCTCCGATGCCGGCAAAGGAATATGTTCTTCAAGTTGAAATTCCAAAGCCTGCCTTACTTCTTCTTCTTTTACCGAAAAAAGTTTTACGGAACGCAAAAAACCTTTTTCTTCCGGAAGAGACACGCCGACAAACTTAATATTTTTCTTGGAAAAAATATTTTTCAAAAATGAAACCAATACATCCTTCTTTTTGATTTCCCCCTGTTCTATTATTCCTGGGTCCATCTCTCCTTCTCCAAAATCCGCCACAAAAGTGAAGCCATTTTTTTCCTCCAATCTCATGTATTTATAAGATTGGTCCGAGAGGTCAAGCGCGTATACGGGTAATTTTAAAAAATTTGGGATCATGGCTGTATTTCTCCCCAAGAATCTATGGAATAACCTCCCGTGGGGCCGGAAGAAAAGCTGATATTGGCCAAGCCGGATTCGTAGGTAACCGTCGCGGAGTTTTTTATTTCCAATTTATATCCGGTTACTTCCTTCAGGGCGGAAGAATTTTGGATAGAAATACATCCCGCAGGGGCATAATAAATGGCCGCATTGGAAGAATTTTTGACCAGTATCGCGGAATCGTCCCCGCAGCTTGATCCTGCATTATTTCTGGAAGCAACGAAAACATAACTGCCGCTTGAGCCTGATCCAAGTATCTGAGCCGTGTTGTCCACTGAAATTTTACCGGAATTGATTCTATCTGAAGCATTATCAACTATTAAAACGCCGCTTTTGGCGCCAAAAGACGAATCCAATTTTAAATGAGCTGAATTTTTAATGCTGAAGTTCCCCGAAATCCAAATCGGTCCCTTCATTGTCACAATATTATTATTGTCTATTTCTACATCGCATGTAATTTTTACCGGTCCCAGTGTTGTACCATCGGCCGGATTGTACGGACACGGACCGGAAATAGTACCGCCCGAAGCGGCCTCATTTTCCCAGGCATCAAGTTGTTGATCAGAAATAGGCATGGGAAGAGCGGGTAAATTCACAGGCGGGGTTGTGTTTGGAAAAGAGGAGCCGCTGACAGTGCTGCCGGAAATAGATGTTTGATAATAGGCATTATTTCCTATTGTACTACTTAGTATTTTATCCGCATACGCGTTTTTACCCACCGTTGAGTTATCAATGTCCGTGGTTGAACTTGCGTTTATAGAAACGTCCGAATTAGAAATCAAATTTGCTCTTGCGGACCCGCCGACTGTCATCCCGTCTATTTTGCTCGCGCCGGCGGCAAAAGCATCGACGGTAATACTCGGAGAATTGATGCCGGTTATATCTCCGTTGGAATAAATACTGCCTATTACCTCGCTGGTATTTTCCATTTGAACTCCTCCGTTGCCTACCTGCACCCCGTAATTAAAAGACGCTCCTCCGCCGGTAGAAAGAATTGCGTCCAGTCCGCGGAGCGATCCGCTATAGTTCCCCGTGGATTTTATTTCTTTTTTCCCGAACGGCAAATCAGCGACAGTGGTAGTGGCGGTGGATCCGTTCAAACTGATTGAGAAAGAAGAGCTGACATTTTTATTATTTTTTAAACGATACACTGAATCGTCGACACCAGCTTCGGCCGCGAAAAAAGAATTTCGGGATCTGGTATCTCCTTCGGCCACCCTTGCCTCTTTCAACGCTATGGCCGAGGCGCCGAAAACTCCCGAAAGCAAAAGCGCCAGCATGAAAACTACCGCGATGAGAGCGGCCTGGCCCCGCATTTGTTTATGGTTTTTAGTTTTTAGTTTATAGTTTTGCATTAGTATTCGCCGCGAAGCACCGCGGAGCCATAAAAATTTTTAGACTTCAAAAATTGTCCCGTCCCGCTTTGCAATGTCATCTCTATTTTAATTATATCAGAAGAAATGCCCGCCCCCGATGAAAAATCTCTGTAAAAAATTAGGCTGGTTACTTTCGCGTCCGGTGAAGTTAAATCTTGAGCCGTGTTTGCGCCGTATTGAACTTCCAAAGTGTTGGCAGCAATATAAAATTTTATTGAATTTAATTTCAAAACTCCCGGAGAAACCCCAAAGGTGCTGGCGGCCGCGTCAACGCTCGTCGAGGAGCGGATGCTCCTCACCATAGTTTCCATCGCAATGTCGCCGTCAGCGGCCACGCGGCGTTCAACTTTTGTTTTGAGAAACGCTTTGTAAACTGAAAGAATTGAGCCGATAACCAAAACGGCAATCAGCGCCAGCGAGGAAACGTATATTACAACTTCCAAAAGCGAATAGCCTCTCTTCATTAATTTTTGTATATATCCGATAAATAAGTGCTCAAGGTAATATTCAAATTTGCGCCATGATCAGTCCAAGAAACAGCCACATTAACTTTCTTGGAATTCGGGTCAAGCGTCCCGCCGGAGGAAACAATATCATCGGACGCATCCCGATAAACACTCTCCACCGTTACAACTCTGGAATAAATTGTGTCTATCACGCCCGGATTTGAAGCGCCCACGCTCCATTGGGAAGTTGAGGTGCTGAAAGTCAGATAATAATTTGTACCGGTGGCCAGAGAAGAAAGATTGCCGGACCAGCTTTTGTCGCGCAGAAATCTAAGAGCCTCGACTCCCTCCTCCGCCAAAAAATTGGCGCGGATCTTGTCACTAGATTGAGACTCAACGCGGGAGGAGATCAAAAAAACAAAAGAAAGCGAAAATATCGCGACACTCACAATCGCGGAAGCGATCACAATTTCTATCATCCCGAAGCCCCTTTGTTGCATGACTTTATTTTAACATATTTAATTTACGTTCCCGGTGGCGTAAATTGTTATTGTCCTGGTCCGCGAAGTGTTATTTTGCGACTGCAGCGTCACCGTGCCGGAATTTGTGGTTGTCCCGGAAAGTCTTTGGAACACAACGTCCGACCCGCCGACCAAAGAGATGGCGCTTATTTTAACCAGACTCGGAAAAACATATGTTTCGTTCGTTGAATTTAAAGAATTATACGAAGATCCGCGAAAAAGTACTGTTTGAGTTGTTTCAAAATGGACCCCGTAATTGGTATTGTTTTCAGAAGAAAGAGTTCTGGCGCGCGCGTCCCGCAAAAAACCCATTATCGCGGATTGTGATTCGTCGAGCTGGCCGGATTCTTTGAAAAGCGATAACGCGGAAGAAAAAATAACCGCCACCACCACGATAATGGCGATGCTGATCAGAGTTTCTATAAATGTAAATCCGGAATTTTTCATATGTCAGAAAGCGCCCACCAAGTCATACATCGGAGAAATTATTGATATCGCGAAAAATCCGACCACCACCCCGATTACAATCATCATAACGGGCTCTACTATAGTCGAAAGGTCTTTTGTGGCTACCGCCACTTCGTTTTCGTAGAACATTGCGAGCCGGAGAAGCATTTTGGAAAGCTGGCCGGTCTCCTCGCCTACCGCCATCATCTCGCCCACCAACGGCGGGAAAAGGTTTTCGTTGCCCAGAAAAGCCTTGGAAATGGTGTCTCCTTTTTGTATTTTTTCTCTGGCATCTATCAGGATATTTTTATAAAAATGATTGTCCAAAACTCCTTCTGTAATCGTAAGGGCTTCCACTATGTCCACCCCCGCGGAAATCAGAGAGCTTAGAGTGCGGCAAGCGCGGGCCGCGTTGAATTTCTGATTTATCTTGTGGACTACCGGCGCGTGTATAAAAATCCAATCCAAAGTTTTTTTGCCGGTCTCGGACCCAAAAAATTTATATAGACCGTAGCCGCCCGAAACCGCGGCTATGATAAAAATAAATCCGCTCTGAACCAATGTCTGGCTGAGAAATATAACAAACCTCGTGGAAAGCGGCAGAACTACATTTAATTCTTTGAATGTCTGTATCAGCGTGGGCACAACATAAATTAGCATAAGAATTCCGATGCCGGCCATCGCCGCGATCACAATTATCGGGTAGACCATCGCGCTTTTCACCTTTTTGCCGAGCGCGTAATCCTTTTTCAGTTGTATTGATACCAACTGCAGAGCGCCTTCTAATTTTCCTGATTTTTCTCCGGCCCGCACCATTTCCTGGAAAAATTTTGGAAAAACTTTCGGGTGTTCGCCAAGCGCCTCATGAAAGGCCTTGCCTTTCCTGACAAGATCCGACATCGAGTCGATTACGGCCTTAAACTTTGTACCGCGAGTTTGATGGCTCATAATATCGAGGGCCTTGGATAAAGACAATCCGGCGCCGATCATTACAGAAATATTCCTGGCAAAATTCATTTTTTCCTCCAATGAAATACGCTGCAAAAATTGAGGCAATTCTCCAAAACTATTTTTAGAGGCGGTATTTGATTCTTTTATGGAAATTACCGTGAGTCCTTCGGCCCGAAGAGAGTGCGCAAGGGCGTACTGATCTTTGGCGCTTTCTTCTCCTTCCGTATCCTGCCCCTCTTTGTCGCGAACTTTGTAGTGGTAAGTAGGCATAATTTATTTTAACATAAAACAATATGGCATATACAAAAAAGAGCCTTTGCTTGGTCGCCATATCTATTTGCATCGCGGTCGCCCCGGCGGCAAAGGCCGCGGCCATAAAAAACGCCGGATTTATTCAATCAAGTATCTGGTTTTCAAAAGAACCGTTTTTTGCCGGAGAAAATATCCGGATTTATTCTTTAATTTTTAACAGCCGGCAGGAAGATTTTAGGGGCAAGGCGGTGTTTTATGACAACAACAAAATTTTAGGAGAATCTCCTTTTTCCGTACTTGGAAACGGCGGCTCAGAAACTGTATGGATCGATTGGATCCCGGGCGCCGGACAACATAAAGTATCGGCGAGCATAACGGAAGCAACGCTTTCCTCGCCCGGAAAACCGGCGGAATCCGTAATTGTTGAAGACGGCCAAACAAGCAGTCTGGAAACCACAGTAGCGGAAGCTCCGCCGCCCCCGCCGCCGGCCCCGCAAAACAACCCCGCCCAAATAAATACAGAGGCCGCGAACACCCAAAATCAAACAGGCGAAAATTATTTGGGAAAAACGATAGCAAAAGAAACGCCGGCAATCTCAAATGCCGTAAAATCAGTCGTGGATAAAATAGACAGTATCGCTTCAGATATAAAAACAAGAATAGACGAGAAAAAAAGCGAGGTGGCGGCCCAGATTCAGAAAGAAGAGGCGGCCGCCCAAAATCTTCCCGGCGCGCCGGCAACAACGGGGGCTTTGTCATCGCAAACGACAGCGCCTCTGCAAAAACCGTTAAATTATCTTTTCCTGGCGGCTCTCTACTTCGGCTCCGCTGTCTTAAATTACAAAATCATTCTTTACCCGCTGATTCTATTTCTTGTTTACAAGATTTCCAAAACGGCCATCAAACTCGCTATCCGCAAAAATTAAATCGTTAACTTTAACGCATTTATAACAGTCGATAAATCGTCTTTTCCTTTTTGGACTTCAACGCACGGATAACCGTATTTTTCGGCTTCAATTTTTATTTTGCGGCTAAAAAGTGAGGCCCATTCAACTTCTTTTTCTTTTACGTCATCGGAGTAGGTATTCGCGTCGTCCCAAAGGCCTCGCTTGAAAATCACATCTCGCGTTCTATCCTTGTCTTCGTCAACCAAAAATACCGGCTTAATATTTTTGTTGTCTTTAAAATCTTTCGCGACCAAATGCGGTAAAATGTTTACGCCTTCAACGATAAACCCTTCTTTCCAGATCCAATCCTCTTCAATAAACTTTTTTATTCCAACCCATACCGCCTCGCTTTGTTCCATTTCCATCTTAACTATTTCTTCGGCAGAAAATTCGGTGAGAAACTTTTCTGCCGTATAGCTCTCGTAGTTGAAAATTTGATTGAAAAGTTTGGGATACCGATTTCTGTCGGCAACCGCCATCATTATTTCCCTTATTTGATCTGTTGAAATCCAAGGAATGTTCAAATGCCCGGCCAGCAAACCCGCCATTGTCGATTTTCCGGTTGTCGGCGCCCCGCCGATTAAAATTATATTGTTCATCCTATTCCCTGGTTACCCTCAGAATTTCTTCAATAGTGGTCAGCCCCTGAACGCATTTAATAATTCCATCTTCAAGCATCGTCACCATCCCCTCTGATTTTGCCTGAGATTCTATTTCATCGGAAGTCGCGTTTCGCATAACCAGATTTTTGATCGTGGATGACATCTGCAAAACTTCGTGGATGCCGAGCCTGTCGGAATATCCATCCGGGCAGTCTGATGAGGGCTTCGGTTTATAGAAAGGGATGTCTTTCCAATTGGCCTTGGGAGAAACTATTTTTTCATTTTTTAGAAATCCGAGAACTCTATCCAGATCCACAACTTTTTTCAGTTCTTTTTCTTCCGAGTCGGAAAGATGATATTCTTCTTTTTCTTTGCAAAGCATCCTTACCAACCTCTGGCCTATGAGAACGTTGACGGTAGATACTATCAAAAATGGCTCTATCTTCATATCCAAAAGCCGCGGCAACGCACCGGAGGCGGAGTTTGTATGGAGCGTTGAGAGAACCAGGTGTCCGGTAAGAGAGGCGTTGATGGCAAGCCCCGCGGTCTCGTTGTCCCGGATTTCTCCCACCATGACAATATCCGGATCCTGCCGCAGAAGCGAGCGGAGCCCATTTGCGAAAGTAAAATTAATATCAGGCCGCACCTGAGTCTGATTAACCCTCGGGATTCTATATTCAATCGGATCCTCCACAGTGGAAATATTTACGCCGGGCAAATTGAGAATCGATAAAATAGAATAGAGAGTGGTGGTTTTGCCGGATCCGGTAGGACCTGTGGCCAAGATCATTCCTACGGGCTTTTTAATATTATTATGAAGCGCCTCGAGAGCCTCTCCGTGAAATCCCAATGCCTCAAGAGTAAAGCCTTTAATATTTTCCGGAAGCAAACGGAGAACTACTTTCTCGCCTTCGAAAACAGGAAGTATTGAGACACGAAAAGAATATTTGTAATCCTCTGTATCAATTTTAAATCTTCCATCCTGCGGAAGCCTGTGCTCATCCAATTTGAGATTTGATAAAACTTTTATTCTGGCCACAATGCTCGGAGCCACCTGCTTTGGAAGCACCATCGCGTCGTGCAAAATGCCATCGATCCTGTACCGCACCAAAACCTCTTTGTCCATCGGTTCGATATGTATATCGGAGGCTCTTTGCAAAATCGCGTGCCTGATTAGGGTATCGACGATGCGTACAACCGGCAGATCCTCGGCTATTTTTTTTAAATCTTCTTCATTGAGTTCGCTTTCTTGAGACGGCAGAGTCAAGGATTCTGTTTCGCTTTTTATTATATCGCCGAATTCGGCCTCCAAACTTCTTTGATATTGACCAAGAATGTATTTTATTGAAGCCTGGTTGGTAAGGCGCGGAAGAATTTTTAAATCCGATTTCTTTTTTATAAACTCGATGGTCTCCAAATCTTCCGGATCAAGCATGGCCACCTCCAGATTTGAGCCATCTTTTTTAAAAGCCACTATGTTGTTTCTTTTGGCGATGACTTCCGGTATAATTTCCAAAACTTTCGGATCTATTTTTTCTCCCTCCAGGCTCACAAATGGCACGCCCAATATATACGCCTTAAGGCGCGCCAGATTGCTGTCGGAAATTTTTCCCGAATTCAGCAGCGCGTCTTCAATTTTTATATTTTTGGCATTGGCCTCTTCTTCCGCCTTTATTACGTCATCTTTGCTGACCAATTCCGAGTCCAGAAGAAACGCCTTGAGTTGTTGCTGTTCTATTTTCATTTTTGGTATTTATCTGTTTATCTTGAATTTGAATGATGCTCGAATAAAGCTTCTATTTTTTCCAAGATGTCCCGCAGACTGTAATTGGCTTTGACCAAATATGTGGTCGCTCCGAGCGCCAAGGCGCGCTCCACATCTGCGCCCCCTTCAAGATTTGTAAGTACCATGATGGGAATATTTTTCGTAACCGGATCTTTTTTTAACTCCTCTAAAACTTCGAAACCGTTCTTTTTTGGCAATATCAAATCAAGTAAAATAAGATCCGGGGTTTTGTTTTTCGCCTCCAATATCCCGGCTTCTCCGTCCAGCGCCGAAAATATTTCGTATTTCGCGCCGGTCAAAATATCCGTCATTGCTCTTTGCAGAGATTCTTCGTCCTCAATAAATAATATTTTTTTCATAATTTTTTAATTTGTAAACTTATCTGCCGCAGGCAGACTAAACCAAAATGTCGACCCTTTATTTAAAATGGAGGAAAAGCCTATTTCTCCTCCGGATAATTTTACAATAGATTTGGCGATAAACAGCCCCACCCCCGATCCGACAGTCTGATATCTGGTTGTATTACCGGAACGAAAAAATTTTTCAAAAACTTTTTTTTGGCTCTCCTTGGGGATGCCGGCGCCCTGGTCTGTAATCTTCCACAAAATACTTTTGTCTTTTTTTTCAAGACTGATGGCTATTTCTCCGCCGTTTAAGCTGTATCTTATTGAATTATCTATCAGGTGGTCCAAAACTCCCATAATCCTTTCTTCATCGGCGTACACGCCTGGCAAATCCGGCTGTATAAACAAAGAAATTTTGACATTTTGCCTTATCACCAATTTATCAAATCTTTGTACGGCTTTTTTTGTGAGCTCCGCCAGGGAAAACTCGGCCGGTTTTAATATTATATCATTATCTTCTATTCTATTAACTTCCAGGAGGTCATTTACAGATCGTATCATTTTTTCGTTTTGCTCATAAATTCCCCCGGCATAATCACGGAAATTGTCCTGAGAAAGGGCGTCAAGCTGCCATTTTATAGCCGATAGCGGAGATCTCAATTGGTGAGAGATGATGCTGATAAATTGGGACTTGGAAAGAGAGGAAACCGCCACTCTTTCAAAAGAATTTACAATAATATTTCCGATGACGAATAAAACAGTTGATAAGCTCAAAACAATCAGAGCTGCGATTTCCGGTTCTTCGTAGGAACGGGCAATCTGATAGGTTACCAAAATAGCCGCGATGATAAACGCGCCCATTACTAAAAATAAAAACTGGGGACATTGCCAAACCGGTATTCTGTATTTAGAACAGCCCCCGCCCAAACTTAAAGAATCATACCAATGCAGTTTTTTTTCTGATTCGCTTTCCATAAATTTCAGTATATCATCTCTTGCGGATGCGAAAAAATAGCGCTATTGTGAGCTGAGATTTTAACGCAAATGAGGTCTTTGAAATGCGCTACAAAGTACGTTGCGGCCGGCTTAAATCAAATGGCCTGCGTTTTTTCACGCAATTCGACAATGGCTCCGCGAAGGAAATGGCGGTTATCTGCATAATGACCGGATCGTTGCACGACCCGCCAAATTACCGGGGGCTCGCGCATCTGGTAGAACATGTGATTACCGGCGAGGCAAAAGAACAAAATGAAAAGGAAATTTCCCTTCTTTTTGCGCGTACCATGGGCGGGCCCGATGATAATATCCTTATCACTACCGACCGCACACCGACCACATACGGGCCGGCGGATCTTATCAGAAAAAGCCACAATAGAAAACTTTTCCATACTTTCGCGGCTATGGTGAGCAATCCGGTCTTCTCCCAAAAAATACTCGCGATGGAACGAACGGCTGTTTTGCAGGAGCATTATCTGCGAGGAGAAGATATTATTGAAAGCAGAGTTTTTGATGAACTATACAAAATAACATTCCCCAAAAATTTTGCCGCCGGAAATCCGGTTGATGGATCGATGAAAGAAGTCAAAGCGGCCACTCTAAAAACCGTGCAAGATTTTCACAGCCTTTACTACACTCCTAAAAATGCGTTTGTAATATACTTCGGCCCCAAACACGAAGAAGCGCGCAGAGTCATCGAAACAGAACTTGGAGAATGGGGGAATGGCTGGAAACCGAACAAAAATAAAGAATTTGACCTCTATTTGGGGCGCGGCAGAGGCGGATTTAAGCCTCTGGCAGAATCGGCGGCAAAGTGTTTATTGAGCAAAGATTCTCACCAGTACCACGCCGCGGTCGCGTACCCCACAGAAACTTACATGAGCGCTGACGCTGAGGCGCTCGATGTCCTTTCATATATTCTTTCAGACAGGATGTATCGAAGACTGAGAACAGAAAATGAAGAATGGAAAAAGGGCGCGTACCGCACTCCCGTATATACAGACCGCTCGTTTGCACACGGAATATTTTATTTTCATTTTGCCACAACCGATAAAAAGTTTTCTAAACATGGGGTAGATGTTTTTCACGCGGAATGCAAAAAATTGTGCGATGATTTAATTTTCAGAGATGAACTTGAAGCATGGATCGGGTATATGTACGATTACGAATTTGTCGACAGTTTCCAAAGAGGCCCCAATAGGCTCATGGAAATGGTGGCAAGCGCGGTCGCCAACGGCGACGTAGATTTGGAAAAACTGCACGCCCGAGGCGCCGCCCTGCAATCTTTTATGTATAAAGGCGGCAGGCAAAAATTGCGCGAAGTCGCCCGCAAATATTTCTCCGGACATAGCGCGACGGTGATCGCAAAACCAAATATTTAATTACAAAAAATCCCCTCCGATGGCCATCGGAGGGGTAAATTTTTATCCTATGCGTTGACAAAATAAATATATGTTGCTAACTTAAACACAGAAAAAAACCGCCAAAGGCGGGCAAGTTTGAAATCAAGAGGTCTGAATATGGGAACTTTGCAAAAAGAAGAATACAGCGTTGTTCAACTGAGCCCTCGGGATGAACTTATTCAGGAAATAAACCGCATCAAAAAAGAAAAAGACGAAGAAAAAAATGCCAATAAACTGTTAAAAAAGGAAGTAGCTAAATTGACAGAGCTAAGCGAAAAAAGAAGCGAAATACTCAAAATGGAAAACCGGTATTTGGAATCTTTTGAAAATCTGGCGCTTTCTTATTTCGGCTTAGACTTTTCTCATCTTCAAGAAATGAAATTGGAAAAAGCAAAAGAATTACAGAAACTCATAATCAGAAAATCCGGAGCTGTGTCTTTCCTGCAAAAAAGTATTTTGATCGCGGCGGACACAGGCGTGGCCCTGACATGCCTTTTGTGGCTCGGCGCTTTGATAAGGATGGCTTACTGGATAATATTCGAAGCCAGCTCCCCTGACCTGATTGATCATATAGTAGCCGGGGGAGCCCTTTGGATAATCGGCGCCTTGTTTACTACCGCTGTAGGACTGTTGATTGTCCATTGTGAGATTCTATTTTCAAAGTGGGCAAGAAAAAAGTTTGAATCGCTGGCATTCAGGCAGCTTGCGAAAATACTTGCCAAAATCCATGGCGAAGAAAGTATCTTTCCTTGCGGGCATGTTTTAAAAAATCTCGGCCATATCAACAATATAAACGGCGAATGCGAATTGATGCTCCAAAAATCTGAAAATCAAAAATTGCCATTGAGTAAAATTGGAATGTTTTCTTTAAAATTTTTAGAAGGCTCTCTTTTCAAGGGCCTTGACAAGATTAAATAAAGCGCTATACTTGAAATAGTCCATCATAAAATGGACTATTTTTATTACTAAATTAACTAAAAATGTT
>CAYRCJ010000013.1:0-17034 GCA_964422785.1 uncultured Candidatus Saccharibacteria bacterium
AAACTCGTGATATGGATAATTTGAATTTGAATCTTGAATCTCTGGTGGGCAACACTGCTTCTTCGACGCCGGCCTCCGAAAGTTTTGCTACGAGTTTCTGGAGTAATTTGTTTGCGAGAGTCGCGGCGTGGCTGGCAAACAGCGCTAACAGTATTGGAGATTTCTTTGCAAACCGCGTCCGCACCAAAAATCTCTGTGTAAGTAATGATAGTGGAGAAACATGTATAACAAGAACTCAACTCGATGCCCTCCTTGCCTCTGCCGCTTCCGACACAATTCCTCCGGTTCTCACCGTAATCGGAAACAACCCAGCCAATATAAATATCGGGGATGTTTATTCCGATCCTGGAGTAACTGTAACAGACGCGGGAAGCCCTAACATCGGATTTACCACAACAGTGGACGGTGTCTTGATGAATCCTGTTCAAATTGATACTGCCACTTCCAGTGTTCATACCATTCTTTACACTGCTACCGATCAGGCCGGGAATGTGGGGACTACTACAAGGGAGGTGGATGTAAATTAAGGCAATTTGTATTTAATCGTAAATTGTGCTAAACTAGCCTTAAAGGTCATTTAAGCCTTATTTTATAAGTAATTTCAACAATTTTATGAATGAAGGATACTGCGTAAAATGCCGCACAAAGCGGGAAATGAAAGACGCCAAAGAGGTGGCCATGAAGGGAAAGGGAGGCGTAGAAAGACGCGCGATGACAGGCACTTGCTCTGTTTGCGGCACAAAAATGTTTAAGATACTCGGAAAAAAATAAATTTTCCGCGATCTAAAAGAAAAACCCCTTCTCGAGAGGGTTTTTCTTTAGAGGGCCTATAGCATAATGGCAGTGCGCCCCTGCCTGCTAGCAGGCAGGCGGTTTGTCCCGACGTAAATTTTAAGATAAAATACGAAGTCGGGATCCCGCATGATTTTGGTGGGCCCGTAGTTCAGTGGTAAAACGGCCGGTTTGCATCCGGCAGACGGGAGTTCGATTCTCCCCGGGTCCACAAACAAAAATAGCCGCGAGGGCGCGAGCTATTTAAAAACCATTATATGAAATACGGCTTGGTAATGCTCTTCTGTGGCTTCTATCGTGTCGGCTTTTTCGAGTTTTAAGAGATAATTCCTCATCCAACGAAGCTCTTTTTCGGATAAATTCAGTTTGGCTATATCGATGGTGGCTCCGGTTGTATGCGAAGAGGCCAACGGACCGGTTGATTCTGTGGCGTTTCTATTTCTTTTTTGAAGCGCCTCCTGATATTCCGCGGTGCGGACAGCCGAATTTATTTGAATTTTATGGCCTGATTTGGGAAAGTTTTTGTGGAAATCCCGGCTCAAGAGTATCAAAAAATCGTTCACTTGCGGCAAACACCAGGCATAATCGATATTAAGGCGCGGATCGGCTTCCAGGTAATTATTTTCCGGAAGGGGGATAAGCAGCCCGGATGTTTTCATTCCTTCCAGATCATTTTTTGTCTGAATCCTCATCAGGCCTTCTTTATCGATCTCAATATTTTCCAAACGCCGCGATTCAATAGAGCCCTTTAAACTCGCGCGCTTGCCGAAAACATCGGCCGGTAAAAAAGTGAGAAAGAAAAGTACAAAGAACAAGATAGGTTTTCTCATTTTTATTCCCCAAAGAATGGCCTAAACGCATTCTAAGACATCCTCTCAGCTATGGCAATTTTATTTCTATGAAATTATTGTCGTCCCAAATTAAAATTGAGGAGGAGTCTGTGAAAATAATTTCCGGGCTCTTTCCTTTGTATAGCGGGAAAATATTTGGCTTGTCCGCCGACGTGGCGGAGCCGCCGGCCAATTCTTCTTCCATGACAAAAATTCCGTTCTGCATTGCCACCAGAAAATAATTGGGGTGCCCGGGGTATTCCAAGACCTTCCTTATCGAATTGCCTTCATCAGTATGTATATGAAGCCGGGCGGTATTTTTGTACCACAAAGGAGCTTTATCCAAATCATCCGTCCAATAAGAATTAATGGAACTTTGATCCCAAAAAATTATTCTTTGATTTTTAACGTCGAAAAAAGAATTCGCGGAATTTTTTAGAATGGAAATGGCTTCGTTGGAAAGATTTTTTATGCTTGAGATTTTATCATTATTTAAATAAAAATTTCCGTCATCTCCAAAGACCAGAAAATCGCCGTTCGGCATAACCCAGAATTTTCTGGCGCTTGAAAATAATATTTTCGGTTTTAAATTGGCGCTGAGTTTTAGAATATTGCTTTTTTTCTGGTAGGGAGCGTCTAATAAAATTGAAAACCATTTTGTATTTTTTAAAGCTTTGGGAGCGTTTGAAAGGGGAGAGCTTGAAGCCAAAATTTCCCCGGCCGGATCAGTGGGAACCGATAAAATCTCCCTGGCTGTTACGGATTCCGCAACAACTGAAAGTTTTTTCTGCCAGGTCCAAAATCCGTCTTTTTCAACTTTTACAATATAGTTCCCGGCTGAAAGATTTTCTATAAGCGCGCTATGTCCCAGCAAAGATGTATTTTTCTTTTTTGTGATCAGCGAAAAACCGTCTTTGTGTACAAAAACGGAAGCGCCGGCTTCGGTAGCCTTTATAAAGATGCCGCCGCTTTTTAATAATTTCCAATTTGGGCCGAGGCTGTAACCGAGACTATAGAAAAAAACGGGTATTAAAAGTATTATAAACGCGACTACGGATAACCAGAGCAGAACGCGTCTTTTTTTATTAGTAAGCATAAATCTTGCCTTTTGGCTTAAAATATCATAATCTTAGGGCATAATCAATATTCACCCTGTTAAATAATTTTAAATTAAAAATAGAGCCATGAACAAACACCAAAAACATACAGTTGAAATATTTAGTAAAAAGATTATTAACAATAATTTAAAATTAAGATTAGTAAATCTTATTTAACAGGATAAATGAATTTTTTTATAAAAAAGCTGGGAATAGATTTGGGAACAGCCAACACTCTGGTTTACATGCCCGGGAAAGGAATAATGTTAAATGAGCCGTCGGTAGTGGCGGTATCGATGCCTGAAAATAAAGTATTGGCGGTGGGCAACGAAGCCAAGGTGATGATTGGCCGGACTCCGGAAAGCATAGTCGCATTCAGACCGATGAGAGACGGAGTTATCGCCG
Organism: uncultured Candidatus Saccharibacteria bacterium; assembly: GCA_964422785.1. GTDB lineage: Bacteria > Patescibacteriota > Minisyncoccia > UBA11713 > 2-01-FULL-45-33 > CAYRCJ01. The sequence continues at coordinate 3,125 of CAYRCJ010000013.1, forward strand.
ACTACCGGGTAACGGAAGCGATGCTCAGATATTTTATAGGAAAAGCGGTGGGAAAATGGAATTTATTGAAACCGGAAGTTTTGGTATCCGTGCCCGCGGGAGTGACATCAACAGAAAGAAGATCCGTGGTGGAAGCGGCGATAAAAGCGGGAGCGAAAGCGGCTTATGTGGTGAAGGAGCCGATACTTGCCGCCATCGGCGCGGGGATCCCGATCCAAGAACCGCAGGGCCATATGGTAGTGGACATCGGCGGCGGCACCACCGACGCGGCTGTTATTTCATTGGGCGGAATAGTCAGTTCGATTTCCGTGAAAGTTGCCGGAAATAAAATTGATCAGGCAATCGCCGATTATATAAAAAAACAATTTAACCTGGCCATCGGCGACCGCACCGCCGAACAAATTAAAATTGAAATCGGATCAGCCATACCGATTGAAGAAGAACTTTTAATTACAATAAAGGGCCGGGATTTTCTTACCGGGTTGCCGCGCGCGCTTGATATCAGAACAAACGAAGTTGTAAAAGCAATAGAACCGGAACTCCGAAGTATGATCAAGGCCATAAAACAAGTTTTGCACCAGACTCCGCCGGAGCTCGCCTCCGATATAATCGAGCAGGGGATTACAATGACCGGCGGCGGATCTCTTTTGAGAAATCTGAATATTTTGGTTTCCCGTTCCACGGGCGTTCCGGCTGAGGTGGCCAAAGACGCGCTTTATTGCGTTGCCAAAGGAACCGGAATCGCCCTTGAACATTTGGAGGCGTACAAAAGAAGCGTCATCGCCAAAGGCTGATATCCAACTTTCAATGAAAGCAATACAAATTTTAAAAAAGCAATTTGACGGAGGCGTCCTCTCTCATGCCGTTCTCTTTTCCGGGATCAATCTTGAAGAAAAAGAAAAAGCCGTTGAATTTATATCCTCAAAACTTTTAGGCGAGAATTTTCCATCCCATCCGGATTTTTATGAAATCGGCCTGCCTGCAGAGACCGGCGGCGAGAAAATATCAATAGAAGAAGCCGTGGCGTTGAGATCCAGAGCCGGGGTAACCGCCCTGGGGCTGAATAAAATTTTTCTGATCCGCCAAATAGAAAATATGACCTTTGAAGCGGCGCCGGCTTTTCTTAAAATGCTTGAGGAGCCGGCTCCTCATACAATATTTATAGCTACGACAACCAATCTAAATAAAATTTCTCCGATAATAAAATCCAGATTTTCCCATTTCCGCTTTCCGGCAGGAGAAGGTATTCCGGCAGGCAAACCCTCCCTAATTTTAGAAAACATCCTGAAATTGCCGTATCAAAAAAGATTCCTGGAGGTTCCGAAATTTTTGGAAACGAACGGACTTCCGGCCCTGATTAAAGAAACAATATTGAAAGAAATGAGAAACTTCAGGAAAAATTTTCAAAACCCCGACAAAATATCCAGGCTTTTAAAAATTCAAAACGCGGCCTCCGATCCCACTGTAAATAAAAAACTATTGGGAGAGTATTTAATGATGAATATATAATATGAAGCACGCTCTTGTCATTATTATAATTTTTGTATCAATCGGGGTACTGATTTCCGTACTTTCTATTTTATTTGACTTAAAATCTTATTCTAACAGCTTGCCCAAGGGAGAGGGTGGAATATTTTTATCCGAAGACGGGAAAGTGTTCAGACAAATAGCATCCACCGCCGGCCTCGAGATAAATTCAATTTTATTTTCAAAAATACATCCCGGAGTTATTTATTTGGGAACAAGAAGATACGGTCTTTGGGTCTCAAACGACAACGGAAAAACTTTCAGCGTATCGAAAAATAAAATACTGGCGAGCGGAGTTGATATTTATGATATAGCGGAATCCCCGGGCGGCGATCTTTACCTCGCGGCCTACACCCAAGATAGAGGATCTGTTATTTTGGTACCGGACAATTCTTCATCCGGAGGAGAACCGAGAGAAATTTACTTTTCTCCATTAAACAATTTCGGGGTCTTTGGAGTGAGCTACATCGGGGGCGTCGTTTCAATCGTTTCCTCCGACGGAGGATTTTATAAAAGCGTGAATAACGGAAAAAGCTGGAAAGTGGAATCGAGATCCTCCAAAGAAGGCCTTCTTCAAATGGAAGTCCAAAGGAATACCGGAACAATCTGGGTACTCACTTCAGAAAGCAAAATTATAAAGAGCGCTGACGGAGGAGCTTCTTGGACGGACGCCTCCCCGAATAGAAACCTTTATTTTTTACCCAAAATAAATGATATATATCTCGATCAAAGAACAGGCATCCTTCTTGCCGCCGCGGATAAAATATATGAGTCTGTTGACGGAGGAGCAAAATGGAAGCCTTTAAATTTGGTGTTGCCGCCGGATTCCATTCCGATTTCTTTCGTAGGCATTAATCCGATAAATTCTGCTATAATTTATGCGGGGTCCGGCAACCTGCTATATAAAAGCGTGGACGGCGGCGCCTCCTGGTCATTTATCAAAGTGCCGACTTCAAGAAAAACTTCGACTATCTCTTTTGGAGCGAATGACCCAAAATTAACAATTATAGGAACCAGCAAATAAATTCACCCTGTTAAATAATTTTAAATTTAAAACTTACCGTGTACAATTATCAAGAATATAAAGTCGAAATATTTATTAAAAAGATTATTAGCAATAATTTAAAATTAAGATTTGCTTTTACAAATCTTATTTAACAGGGTAAATGGACATAAAAAATCTGGAAATAAAATTTAAAGAAACAGTATCCCGGTTTGAAGAAGATTTAAAAAATATCAGAACGGGCCGGGCTCATACTTCAATAGTAGAAGGGCTAATTGTAGACGTATACGGTGCCAAAATGCCCCTCTCGCACATCGCGGCGCTTTCCACGCCCGACGCCAAAAGCATAATCATAAAGCCATGGGACAAAACAAATCTTCCGGCGATTGAATCCGCGATTCAAAAATCAAGCCTGGGGCTGGCCCCCATTTCCGACAAAGATCAGATCAGGTTATCTATTCCGCCGCTTACGGAGGAGAGAAGAAAAGATATGGCGAAAGTAATCGGTAAAAAAATGGAAGAAGCGCGGATCAGCGTGCGCCAGGAAAGAGACGGTGTTTGGAAAAAAATACAGGAAGACGAAAGAGAAGGGACAATTTCCGAAAACGAAAGATTTTCGGATAAAGAAAAACTGGAAAAACTGGTCGGGGAAACAAATGCAAAAATAGCGGATATCGCCGGGCGAAAAGAAAAAGAAATAATGGAGATTTGATGATATACACTCTCATTGTTTTCATAATAATTTTATTTATATTGGTTATCTCGCACGAAGCGGGGCATTTTTTCTCCGCCCGAAGGTTTGGAATCAAAGTGGAGGAATTTGGCTTTGGCCTGCCTCCGAGAATAAAAGGAATCAGCCGGCGCGGAACTATCTATTCTCTAAACGCCTTGCCCTTTGGAGGTTTTGTCAAAATCTTCGGGGAAGAAGGAGAGGGGGCAAACAATCCCGAAAGTTTCGGTTGGCAGCCTGCCTGGAAAAGATCCGTCGTGCTGCTCGCCGGGGTGGCCGCCAATATTTTATTGGCCTATTTTGCGTTTAGTCTGGTCAGTTTTCTGGGAAGCCCGGAAGCTCTGGATCCGCAACAAAACGCGGCGGCGGCGCGTGCCGATATCACAATAACAGACGTGGCCCCGAATTCCCCGGCAACATCCGCCGAAATTCAACCGGGAGATAAAATTAAACAAATTAACAATATTGTCCCGGCCACGATCGAAGAATTCCAAAAATTTATAGAAAAAAATAAAGGCTTAAAAGTTAATGTGAGCCTGGAAAGAAACGGCAGGTTGCTGCAAAAAGAAATTATTCCGCGGCTAAATCCGCCCGCGGGCGAAGGGCCGTTGGGAGTATCTCTTTCTCTGATAAGAATCAGAAAAGCTTCCTGGTACATGGCGCCGATTGACGGCGCGGTTATCACCTGGAATGTAACCGGCGGAACTTTGGCGGGATTCGGAAGAATAATTAAAAATTTGATTATCGGCCAAAAATCCAATATTCAAATTTCCGGCCCGGTCGGAATATTCAACGTAGCCGGCGAAGCAAGGTCCGCCGGGTTTAATTCTCTTCTGACATTTTTCGGAGTTTTATCGGTAAACCTGGCGATAATAAATGTACTGCCATTTCCAGGACTCGACGGCGGCAGATTTTTGTTTATTATTATAGAAAAAATCAGGCGCAAAAGAATATCAGACCGCGTAAGCTCTCTCGCTCACGGCATCGGACTTGCCATACTTATCGCCCTTATGATACTCATCACATACCACGACATAGTCCGCCTTTTCGCCTGAGGAAAAGCATTTGCCTTATTTATTTTTTAGGCTAATATTAAGGCTATGCGGCAATCTCAACTTTTCTCAAAAACACAAAAAGACAATCCAAAAGACGCGGAAAGCGTAAACGCCAAACTTCTTGAAAGAGGAGGTTTTGTCTACAAAAACTCCGCCGGAGTTTATTCGTATCTGCCGTTGGGCTGGAGGGTGCTTCAGAAAATCGCGAATATTATCCGGGAAGAAATAAACGCATTGGGCGCGCAAGAAATGCTTATGCCTTCGCTTGTTGAAAAAAAATATATGGAGCCCACAAACAGATGGGATCTTGATGTCGGATTTTTTACCAAAGACGCTCACAGTAAGGAGCCGAACTTTGTTTTGGGATGGTCCCACGAGGAAGTTTTGACGGCGATTGCTTCGGGATTTATCAGTTCGTATAAAGATCTTCCGTTTTCCGCTTATCAAATACAGACAAAATTCAGAAATGAAGCGCGGGCAAAGTCAGGCATTCTGCGCGGCAAAGAATTTTTGATGAAAGACCTGTATAGTTTTCATACTTCTGAAAAAGATCTTTTGGAATATTACGAAACAGTCAAAGGGGCGTATTTCAAAATTTTTAACCGGCTCGGCCTTCATTCAATATATACTCTGGCCGCGGGAGGCGTATTTACCGCGAATTTTACCCACGAATTTCAAGTTGTATCAGATATCGGAGAAGATACTATTTTGCTTTGTTCCGAATGCGGCTACGCGGAAAATATTGAGATATCAAAATTAAAAGAAGGGGACTCTTGCGGGAAATGTGGCGGGAAAATTACTGAAAAAAAATCTATTGAAGTGGGTAATATCTTTAATCAAGGCACAAAATATTCCGAGAGCCTGGGATTATATTTTACCGATGAAAACGGAGCAAAAAAACCTGTGTGGATGGCCGCCTACGGCATAGGCCTTTCCCGGGCGATGGGAACTGTGGCCGAAACTCATCACGATGAAAAAGGCATTTTGTGGCCGGAATCGATAGCTCCTTTTTCGATACATTTAATCTCAATAGGAGAGCGGGGCAAAGATGAGGCGGACAAAATATACGAGGCTTTGCAAAACAAAAAAGTAGAGGTACTCTATGACGATAGAGAGGCAACTCCCGGAGAAAAATTCGCGGACGCGGATCTGATAGGCATCCCGCTCCGGGTGGTGGTTAGCGATAAAACCTTAAAAGAAGACGGCGTGGAAACAAAGAAAAGAGACGGGATAGAAGCCAAGATTATTTCCATTAAAAAATTTATTGATTCTTACTAAATTATGTTCGGCAAATTATTCGGCGCATTTTCAAAAGACTTGGGCATTGACTTGGGTACCGCAAATACTCTTGTTTACATAAGAGGCGAGGGGATCGTTATTAATGAGCCTTCGGTTGTGGCCATAAATCAAAAGACCGGCCAGGTCCTCGCAATCGGCACTGAAGCCAAAAAAATGGTAGGCCGCACCCCGGGACACATTCAGGCGCTCCGCCCATTGGTGGAAGGAGTCATTTCTGATTTTGAAGTCACCGCCGAAATGATAAATTATTTTATTAAAAAAGTTCACGGATCGACATCCAGGCTTTTCGCGCGTCCCCGCGTGGTGATAGGCATACCGTCGGGAATAACAGAAGTCGAAAGAAGAGCGGTAAGAGACGCCGCCCAAAACGCGGGAGCGAGAGAAGTTTATCTGGTGGAAGAGCCGATGGCCGCGGCTATCGGCATGAGATTGCCGGTACAGGAAGCGGTGGGAAATATGGTTATTGATATAGGAGGAGGCACAACGGATATCGCGGTAATCTCTCTGGGAGGAATAGTGGCCTCCAGGAACCTCCGCATCGCCGGAGATCAATTTAACGAAGATGTGATTTCCTATGCCAGAGATGAATTTAAACTTTTGGTTGGAGAGCGCACAGCTGAGGACATAAAAATATCAATAGGCTCAGTCTGGAAAAACAATGAAACGCTCGAGGGGACTCTTCGCGGCAGAGACCTGGTAACCGGTCTACCGCGGGAAGTTCTGGTAACAGACGCGGATATAAGATCCGCCCTTTCCAAATCTATAAAATCCATAGTGGACGCGGTAAAATCTACGGTTGAAGATACTCCTCCGGAATTGGTGAGCGACATTATGCACCGTGGAATATTATTGGTTGGAGGAGGATCTTTGATCAGGGGCCTGGACAGGCTTTTGGAAAAAGAAACAAAAATACCGATTTATTTGGCTGAGGATCCTCTTACGGCAGTAGTCAGGGGAACCGGCATAATCTTGGAAGATATAGACACCTTGCGCGAAGTTCTCGTGGAAGAAGATTATGATCTGCCTCCGGATTAACCCTGTTAAATAACTTTAAATTTCAAATTAATACTGTGCACAATTACCCAGACAACAGAATTAAAATATTTACTAAAAAACTGTTTTTAAAAAATTGAAAGTTAAGATTTGAGAACAAATCTTATTTAACAGGGTAAAAATGATAAAAAGAAGTAAAACATCGTCCTCAATATTTTTTTTGATTATAGTGCTCGCGGCAGTTTTTTATTTTATTGAAAATAAACCTGTCAAAAATTTTATAAATGGCTCCGTAAATTTTATTATGCCGGAAAGGCAGTCCCTGGAAGAAAGCCAAAAAGCTTTGGCGCTGCTTACAGAGATAAAAAATCTTAAAAAAGAAAATTCCGATCTCGAAAAGTTCATAAATAAAAAAGGGGTTAAAAAAGAAATATTGGCCAAGGTAAAACTTGGCGGAGGATATATATTTTCAGATTTTCTTCTGATAGATTCCGGATCTGAGGCAGGCATCAAGATCGGCGATACCGTGGTTACAAACGGGAATTTTGTCATCGGAAAAATTTCTGAGATAGGCGATTATTGGAGCAACGTGACCCCGTTTTCCAAAGCCGGCGAAAAAATCGTTTTAAAAACAGGCGGTGGAGGCGCCTTGTTGTTTGACGGGACCGGAATAGGAATGGGGGAAATCTATTCGAAACTGCCGAATACTTCCGGCATAAAAGTGGGGGAAGGTGTTTGGTGGGGAGAGGATCAAAGCTACCTGGTAGGCTTAGTTGATAATGTAAACAACAGCGAAAATAGTGATATAAACGGAGTTACCATAAAAAATCCGTACGCACTGAAGAATTTAACAAATGTCATCGTCGTCACAAGAGAGTAAAACGATAATCGGAATTCTGGCTATACTTTTTTTAGCTCTGATTTTTGAAAGCCTGGGGACAATGGCTCCGGGATTTTATATTTTTCCGACTCTGGCCGTATTGGGGTTATTTTCTCTGCTTCCTATCGTAATCGTATCTGTAAGCGCTGTGATTTCCGGATTTTTCGGATTATTAGTAAGCATGTTTTGGGTTTGGGGATTGCTTGAGTACAAACTGCCGTCTCCCGGATTTGTCTTGCATCTTTTTATTTACTTTGCGATTATATCTTTGATTATTTATGTATCATCGAAAAAATAAAAAAAGAAAAATAGACGTGGATGAAATTTTTATGGATGCCCAAAATATCCCCGGATACCACAGAGAATCCATGGAGGGCATGCTCGAAAACCCTATCGGAAAAAATATTTTTATAACTTTCGGGTCGTCTTTTTTTATCATAGGAATGTTCTTTTTAAGCAGAGTCGGTTTTCTTGACACCATAAAAAATAAAATATTCGCGGAGCGCGCGGCAAATAATTATCTGAGGCTGGCAACGGTCGCCCCCGAACGGGGGATAATTTATGACCGGAATTGGATTCCTCTTGTTAAAAATGAGTGCGAGGCCGGCGCCACAACCACGACCTGTATAAGAAAATATCCGGAAGCGGGCTTTCTTCATCTTTTGGGATTTTTAAGCAAGGGCGACAGTTCAAATCTGCCCTATGGGTTAAGCGGGCTGGAAGCGAACTATGATGAAATTCTCCGCGGAACTCCGGGCAAAAGAATAGAAGAGGTGAACGCGAAGGGGGAAATAATGGAAAGCGGGGTCAATGAGGTCAGCGAGGCCGGAGCAAATATTTTAACCTCGATATCGAGCGGGCTTCAGATTAAACTCGCCGATTCGCTTTCCAAAACCAGGGAATCTTACGGATTCTCCGGAGGAGCCGGAGTGTTTATAGACACCGAGACCGGAGAAATATTGGCCATAACCAGCGTGCCGGAATTTAATCCGAACATATTAACAAAAAACATTTCTAAAAATATCTTCGACAAACTTATCAATGATCCCAAAAAACCGTTTTTAAACCGGGCTGTCGCCGGCATTTATCCGCCCGGGTCCACTGTTAAGCTGGCGGTGGCGGCCGGCGCCTTAAATGAAAATATTATAGACCCCCAAAAAGAAATTTTGAGCACCGGTTCTATATCTATCCCGAATCCATACAATCCGGACAAGCCCAATATATTCCCTGACTGGAAGCCTCTCGGCTGGGTTGATATGAGGCATGCCATTGCGGTATCGAGCGACGTTTATTTCTATACCGTCGGCGGCGGATTTGGTGATCAAAAAGGGCTTGGAGTTTGGAATCTGGAAAAATATTTTTCTCTTTTCGGTCTTGGAGATAAAACCGGGATTGATCTGCCGGGAGAGTACAAGGGTTCGCTTCCCGACCCCAACAAGCAACAGGAACGTGGAAGAAATTGGTCAATCGGGGACACTTATCATCTTGCCATAGGGCAGGGAGATATGCAGATAACTCCGATTCAATTGGCGGTATACGTTGCCGCAGTCGCGTCGCGCGGAACTCTTTTTTATCCGCATATTGCCAAAGCGATAGTGGATAATAATAAAAAAATAATAGAAAATTTTTCGTATAGCGCCAAAAAAACCGGATTGGTGAGGGATGATATTTTTACGGTGATCCATGAGGGAATGAGGCAGGGGGTAATGTCCGGCACCGCCATCGGCCTTTCCTCCATCCCGATACATATTGCCGCCAAAACAGGCACCGCCGAAATCGGAGAAACCGGCAGGGTGGATTCGTGGTCTGTGGGATTTTTCCCCTACGAAAAGCCCAAAATAGCATTTGCTATAGTTATGGAAAACGGGGACAAGCATAATACAATCGGCGCCACATTTGTCGCCTCGCAGGTACTCCAATGGATATCGGAAAACAATTTCCTGGACAAATTAAAATAAGAACTATACTATATAAAGATGCAAAATCAAGAATCAGAATATTTTAGCGAAGAGGGGTTGATTAAACTCCAGGAAGAATTACAAAATTTAAAGACTAAAAAACGACGCGAAATAGCGGATCGCCTCGAATACGCCAAAAGCCTGGGCGATCTGTCTGAAAACTCAGAATATCAGGAGGCCAAAGAAGCTCAGCTTTTAAATGAGGCTAAAATAGGGGAGTCGGAAGATATGCTCCGCCGGGCCGTTATAGTCCAAAAAAGTACTTCTAAAAATACCGTTGAAATAGGCTCAAAAATAATTGTGGAAATGGTGGGTTCAACCGGCGGCGAGCTCACCTTCAGCATTGTCGGCTCAAAAGAAGCCTCTCCGTTGGAAAATAAAATCTCAAATGAATCTCCGCTTGGAGCGGCGCTTTTGGGACACAAAAAATCAGAAATCGTCAAAGTCCAAACTCCCAAAGGGATTGTGGAATATAAAATTGTGGATATTGTATAATAGTTGGTATGTCCACAGCACTGGAAGAAATCAGAAATAATCGAATAAAGAAGCTTGGAGAACTCAAAAACAAAGGGATAAATCCATATCCTGAGCGCGTTGTTTTTGACATAAAAGAAATTTCCGAGGTTTCGGAAAATTTTAAAAAACTTTCCAAATCAAAAAAGGCAATCGGGATCGCCGGCCGGGTGATGGGACTTCGCGGGCACGGAGGATCGGCGTTTTTGGATATTTTCGATGGTTCGACCCCGCTCACCGCAGGCGGCTCCGGCAAGTTCCAGGCGTTTGTAGGACGGGACAAAATCGGCGAAGAACAATTTTCTATTTTTTCAGACACCGTTGATATCGGGGATTTTATCGCCATCTCAGGAAAACCTTTTGTCACAAAAAGAAAAGAGCCTACAATAGAGGTCTCGAAATGGCAGATGCTGGCAAAATCCTTGAGACCGTTGCCGGAAAAATGGCATGGCCTTTCGGATGTGGAAGAAAGATTCAGAAAACGATACTTGGACACGCTGATGAATCCGGAAGTCAAAGATAAATTTGTTTTAAGAAGCAAAATAATTTCCGAGCTAAGAAATTTTCTGGACAAAGAGGGTTTTATGGAAGTCGAAACCCCGATTCTCCAAACTCTGGCCGGGGGAGCTTCGGCCCGCCCGTTTAAAACCCACCATAACGCGCTGGATATCGATCTCAACTTGAGAATAGCCACGGAGATTCATCTGAAAGAGCTTTTGATCGCGGGATTTAAAAAGGTTTATGAGATCGGAAGAATTTTTAGAAACGAAGGAATAGATATGACCCATAATCCGGAATTTACGAGCGTTGAGATTTATGAAGCCTATGAAAACGATGAAACTCTGATGAAGTTTATAGAAAAACTGATCTCTTCACTGGTAAAATCTGTTTTCAAAAAAAATAAAATTTCCTTTGAAGAAAAAGAGATTACTTTTAAACCCCCTTTCAGAAAAATAACTTTTTTGGAAGCCCTGGAAAGACATGCCTTAATTACCGATTATCACAAGAAAACTCTCGACGATCTTATAATGTTTGCCCAGCGTTTCGGAATAAAAACCGAAGACCACGAATCAAAAGATAAAATTGCCGATAAAATTTTTGCTAAGGTTTGTCGCCCCAAATTTTGGGAACCCACATTCGTGACAAATTATCCGGCAAATCTGATACCGCTGGCCAAAAGATCATCCCAAAATCACAACACCTCTTTGGCTTTTCAGCTTGTCATCGGCGGAGTAGAGGTGGCCAAGGCATTCAACGAACTCAATGACCCGATTGATCAAAGAGAAAGGTTCAAGAAAGAAAGCGAGCTTGCCAAAAGCGGGGACATAGAAGCCCAGCCGATGGACGAAGAATTTATCGAGGCCATGGAATACGGCATGCCCCCGGCGGCAGGAGTGGGCATAGGCATAGACCGCTTGGTTATGCTGCTTACAAACACCACAAACGTAAAAGAAGTGATCCTTTTCCCGACAATGAAACCCAAGTAAATGGAACAGGCACAGAAAAGCGCCATAAAACAACTGTTTATAAATGCCAAGCATACGCTTGCAATCGCCTGGAAAGCGGATCCTCTTACATTTGTACTAACTTCGCTAATGACGCTCTTGGGAGCGGCGGCTCCGTTGGTTTTTAGTTATATCTATAAATTATTTCTTGATCAACTTATTTTTGCTCAGTCCAAGCTGGGATATATCTCTGCAGCGCTTCTCGGACTTTTTGCATTGCGTTATGTTTTGCAGGCAATAGATAACCTAAAAGGTATTTATCAATATCAGTATTTAGATCGGGTGTTTCGCTATCGGCTCGAGAACGTCTTAACACTCGAAATGGCTAAAAAATTATCATTGCTTGATATTGCTCATTTTGAAAACCCGGAAACCCAAAACTTAATAAGAAAAACGCAGGAAAGTTATACCTGGAGAATTCCGCAATTTATTCAAAATGTGTTCTTTGTCAGCTCGTCAATCGCTACATTTATTGGCGCATTTATAATACTAATACCATTCGGATGGTGGATTCCTACTGTAATGGTCGCGGCAGTCATACCGCGATTCTGGCTACGCAATAAATACAGCAAGGTTTCCTGGTCAGTGTTTAATCACAATATCCCGGAATCAAAAGAACTCGGATATATAAGCGATATCTTGGAAAAGCCGCAAACGGTCAAAGAAATTAGAATTTTTCAAGCGAGAGAAGCGCTTATTCACAAAATGGAAAAATTGCATTCATATCTTTTTGAAAGCACGAAAAAACCCCTCGCAAGACTCATTTCATCCCTCTATGTGCCTCTTATAATTGAATTTGTCGTGATCGCCTTGCTTGTTTACTATCGTTTACCAACTGTTGTTTCGGGCGCAATCACCATAGGCTCATTTACATTTTTTGTCCAAATGCTCGATCAAATCGCGCGCTCGACAAAAGAAATGACCGGCGAATTGGGCCAGCTCTACGAAGATAATTTATATATCGGATATTACTTCGATGTTCTTGAGCTGCCACGACTTATCAAAGAAAAAAATCATGGCTATCGTTTTAAAGAAATTTCTCCTCCATCTGTTGAATTCCGCAACGTAAGTTTCGGTTACTCAAATGGACCAAAAATAATTCATAATGTCTCGTTTACAATATCGCAAGGAGAGCATTTCGCGATTGTCGGGCAAAATGGAGCCGGGAAGTCCACACTCATCAAATTATTGCTTCGTTTCTATGACCCTGATAGCGGAGAAATTTTAATTAACGGAAAAGATCTCCGGGAGCTTAAGCTCGACAATTGGTATAAATTTGTAGGAACACTGTTCCAAGATTTCGCGAAATTCTCCTTAACCATCAAAGAAAATATCATGCTTGGAAATTCCGGGGAATACGATGAAAAGAAAATGATTGAAGCGGCTAAAAGAGCCGGCGCCGATGAGTTTATTAAAAAACTTCCGCACCAATATGATCAGCGGCTTGGAACACAATTTGAAAATGGCACCGATTTATCTATCGGCCAGTGGCAAAAACTGGCCTTGGCCAGGGCGTTCTACGAAGAAGCGCCGTTATTAATTCTGGACGAACCGACATCCGCCATTGACGCCGAGGCGGAGGCCGCGATCTTTGAACACATCGATAAAGTTTATCAAAATAAAACTCTAGTTTTGATATCTCACAGATTTTCAAGCGTCCGCAGCGCTGATAAAATTATTGTTCTTAAGGAAGGAAAAATCATCGAAGAAGGAAATCACGAACAATTAATGAAAAAGGGGGGTAATTACGCCGGTATGTTCTTAAAACAAGCGGAAGGATATCAGGAACAGACCTCTGTGCATAACGCGTGAATAAAATCTTAATTTAGCCTTATTTAGTCTCAATTCCCTCCGATGGTCATCGGAGGGTTTTTGTTGCGTTTAAAGAATCGGTGGGTTAAAATAGATATGAGGTGGGATAAAGTGGATAAAACTGTGGACAGTGTGGATAAGCCTCAACAAATAAGCCTATGCTCATCGGAGAATATTTACACACAATAGATACCAAAAACCGCCTCTCTGTACCTTCAAAATTTCGCAAAAGCCTTGGGAAGAATGTTGTAGTATCGCGCGGCCTCGATCAATGTTTATTTTTATATCCGGTGGAAATTTGGAAAGAGCTCGCAGAAAAACTTTCTAAACTGCCTTGGGGCAAAGGAGAGACAAGAAGTTTTGTAAGAACAATGATTGCCGGAGCGATTGATTTGGAAATAGATTCTTTGGGAAGAATATTGCTTCCTGACTATTTAAAAATTTACGCGAAAATAAAAGACGCGGCAATGATCGTCGGCCTCTACAACAGAGTGGAGATTTGGAATCCGGAACTTTGGCAAAGCTACAGCCTGAGCGCGGCCACTAACGCGGAAACAATTGCTGAGAAATTAGGGGAATTAGGAATGTACTGATGATACACAAATCCGTATTGGTAAAAGAGATCTTGGATCTTT
>CAYRCJ010000014.1:0-16378 GCA_964422785.1 uncultured Candidatus Saccharibacteria bacterium
CATGCGGGCGATCTCCTGGTGCGACGCTCTGATAATCTCGGATTATGACAAAGGATTTATCACCAATAAGCTGGCGTTAACGCTTACGCGCTCTGCTCAAGAACAGGGAAAAATAATTGTCGTTGATACAAAGCCGGAACATTTTAATTTTTTCAGATGCGTTACCGCGATAAAGCCCAATAAAAGAGAGGCCGAGATTTTGTGGGGACGGACGATAGATAACGATGAGGATGTGGAGGCGGCCGGAAGATTTTTACAAAAACATTCTGAATCCGGTATCGTCCTCACGCGTGGCGCCGATGGCATGAGCGTGCTTGATGGTGGAAAAATTACTCATTTGCCAAGTATCGGGAAGGAAGTTTTTGATGTAACCGGAGCCGGAGATACTGTGACTGCCGCGCTGGCGCTGGGTTTGGCATCGGGTTTGCCGCTGAAAGACGCGGCAACAATTGCCAATTATGCCGCCGCAATCGTTGTCGGTAAGGCCGGCACCGCCACCGTAACCCTGGAGGAATTGATGCGTTCTATGACATAATAAATAGATTATGATTGCAGGCAATATCAAAAAAATACTTTTTCCCGCGCTGGTCTTTATATTAAGCCCTATTTTATTATTTTTTATTCGTATAAGAAAAACAAAACTAAAGAACTCTCAGCAACTGAGAGTTCTTATTTTTCCCCAATTTACCAGGATCGGCGACCTGCTATGCTCGACTCCTGTATTTAGAGCCATAAAAAAACAATATCCGGATAGTTTTTTGGCGGTGGCAGTTTGGAAGAATGTGACCGGAATTATAAAAAACAATCCACATATAGACGAAATACTGATTTACAGAAGCCACGAGCTTGCGGGTTTTGTAAAAAAAATAAAAGACCTGAAGTTTAACTGGAGTTTTAATCTAAACGGGAGCATGTTCAGTACTTTGCTTTCTTTTTGCGGTCTTATCGCCGACAGGGTTAAATTGACCCGTGAGGATAGGCCGACCGGAGAATTTTTAACAGATTGGATGAATAATTTTCAGCTGCCGTACAAAGACCATACTTATCTGCCGGGACATTATTTAAATATGCTTAAATTTATCGGCATAGAAAATCCCGAAGAGATAAAAGAAGTTTTTACAACTGAAGAAGGTGAAAGAGTGACGCGGGAATTTTTAAAAAGCCATATGGCGGACTCGGGATTACTGGTGGGCATTAGTGTCACGGCCGGAAATAAAATAAAAGAGTGGGGTGATGAAAAATTCAGAGAGCTTGCCGGGAAGATATCAGGAAAATACAATGCCAAGATAATTTTTCTCGGCGGGAAAAACGATGAATCGAGGATCGATCATATTTTAAATCAAGAAAATAATAAAAATTTTATAAAGGCGGCCGGGTTTTCTCTGGAGGATTTGCCAAGCTTAATTAAAAGATTAAATTTATTTATTTCGGTGGACACCGGTCCTATTTATATTGCCCACGCGCTTAGGGTGCCATTGATAGATATTATTGGTCCGTGTGATCCCACAGAACAGCCGCCAAACGACACGACAAGCTTACAAGTTCTTCCAAGTCCCTATGTGCCTCCGACAAGTTTTGTCTTCAAAAAACGCGGCTCGCCGGAACTTACAAAAAAAGCGCTCGATAACACAAGTGTTGAAACAGTTATGCTGGCAGTAGATAAATTGTTGTCGAAACCTGACATCGCCGGTTAATGTTCTAAAATAAGACGTTTTATTGGAGGTGCATTTTGAAAAAAGCTTTAATTACCGGGATTACCGGTCAAGACGGATCGTATCTGGCGGAATTTTTGCTCGGGAAAGGTTATAAAGTTTTTGGGCTTGAACGGAGAAATAGCCAAAAGAATCGCGGAAATATTTTGCATCTTTTGGAGCCCAAATCTAAGATTGAACTGATCTCCGGAGATTTGCTCGACCGGGCGTCTCTTGATCGGGCGCTTGAAATTTCGGAGCCCGACGAAGTGTATAATCTTGGAGCGCAGTCATTTGTACATGCTTCGTTCGAGCAGGCTGCATATACCGCGCAAGTTACCGGCGTGGGTGTCTTGCTGTTGCTCGAGGCGATTCGGCAGACAAAAAGAAATATTAAATTTTATCAGGCATCTTCTTCTGAAATGTTTGGTGCCTCCGAAGAATCTCCTCAAAATGAGAAAACCAGATTTCATCCGAGAAGCCCCTACGCCACCGCGAAAGTATTCGCCCACAACACCGCGGTGAATTATCGTGAGGCCTATGGTATGTTCAACGCCTGCGGGATTTTGTTTAATCACGAATCTCCCAGGCGAGGAATTGAATTTGTGACCAGAAAAATTACCAACGGCGTTGCTCAAATAAGATCCCAGGGTTTATGGGGTTTGCGCAATGGGCAAATTTTGCTCGGCAACTTATCTGCCGGAAGAGACTGGGGTTTTGCCGGAGATTATGTGGAAGCGATGTGGCTTATGCTCCAGCAGGAAAAACCGAAAGATTATGTTATCGCAACCGGTAAGACGCATTCAATTGAAGAGTTCGCGGATGTCGCTTTCGCTCATGTTGGTCTTGTTTGGAAATACTTTGTAAAGACTGATCCAAAATTTATGCGGCCTTCCGATGTGGCAAGTCTTTGCGGCGATGCGTCGCTTGCCGAAAAAGAACTTGGTTGGGTCCCAAAAGTATCGTTTGAAGAACTGGTAAAAATGATGGTAGATTCTGATTTAAAATTGTTATCAAGGTAACTTCGGGCCACCTCAAAAGGTGGCTTTTAATTTTTCTAAGAGTTATATTATTTATTATGACTTATGTTTCTTCAGAGGAAATGAAGCAAAAAGGTATCGCCTACGACGCGATCGATAAACACGTTAAAGACCGTGTAACCTGGGCCGTGGGAACAGGCGTACTCAAAGAGGCTTTGCAAAAATATATGCCGACCGGACAAAGCGCTCTCGATATCGGGGCCTCCGGCGGGACAACGCTTAGCTTTTTGAAACCGTATTTTAAAGAACTTTACGCGACTGATATTGTGGACGGTCTGGGGGAAGATATAAGACAAGAAGTAAAATTTTCTACGGCCGATCTCAATTTTGAAAAGCTTCCATTTCCTGACGCTTCAATGGATTTGGTTACCTGCTTTCAGGTCATTGAGCATTTGGAAAATCCTTTTTTGGTGGCGCGGGAAGTGCGCAGAATCTTAAAGCCGGGAGGAATTTTCATGTTTTCTATTCCCAATCCGTTCAATCTTTCATTCCGGCTCAAATTTTTATTTACAGGAAATATGCCGCCATGGACCGAAATAAATCATCACCTTCTTTTTTTAACCGGCGCGGTATTTAAGAAAACCTATCTTTCCAAATTTAATTTGCTTGAGGCGGTATACCAGTGGGGCTCAATTCCTTTTTGGGGCCGCCTTCGCATGATTTTTGGAAAAAAGCTGATAAAAAAACACGCGATGGTTCTGCCACGCAGTAAACTTTTTGCCCGTTGTGTCTGTTATATTCTTCGGAAGCCGGTTTAGATAAGGAGGATGTTTGAAAATAACAGGTGAAGAAATTGTTTATGACGGCAGGTTTATCGGGGTAAGGAAAATTCATTTTGAGGGCAGGCGCGGAAAACCGGGAGTCTGGGAGGCGGTAAAAAGGAAAACATTCGGTAAGATTGTGGCAATATGCGCGATTACAAAAGAGAAAGAAATAATTTTAGAAAAAAACTTCAGAGTACCGATAAATTCTTACAATATAGAATTACCCGCCGGGCTTATGGATAAAAAGGGGGAGAGCCCGGAAGAAACCATAAAAAGAGAGTTGCTTGAAGAGACCGGATACAAGGTTGAAAAAGTAGAGCTGCTCCTGGAGGGGCCATTCAACGCCGGCCTGGTAGAAGATGAACTGCAGGTATTCTTTGGGGAAAACGCGGAGTATGTTTGCGAGCCCGAACTTGAGGACGCGGAAGACATCGAGGTAATAAAAGTTCCCGTAGAAAACCTTTTTTATTTTCTAAGGCATCCCCCGAAAGGATGCAAGGTTGATATCAAGACATTCAATCTCATCCCATTCCTTCATGAGAAAGGGATTTTATAAACATTGAGGCCCGGGAAACGGGCTTCTTTTTGTTTTGTTATACTATAGTAAGTGAAAATAGCGATAATAATACGAAAATTAAATGTTCGGGGAGGGGCCCAAAGGCAGGCCCTTTCTTTGGCGCGCGAACTTTCCAAAATTGGTCACAGCGCGTCTCTTTACACTTTTTTTTACGATAAAGAAAAATGCTACCCGGATTTGTTGAATAACATGGAGGTCGTTTCGTCGGGATGCGCGGATCCAAAAAAACTCGCGCTGCTCATCAGTAAAGACACCGATATTTTGAATCCGCATGACCAGGAGGCGTATAAAGTTGCCTATCATTTCAAAAAGAAAATAAAAAATATTCCATCTGTATGGATGATGAATGATGTGCCCTCGAAAGATTTCGGATTTTGGAAAGAACATCAGTTTAACTCCGAGCTTAGGCGTTCTTTCGCAAAAAAAATATATCACCGCTTGTATGATCTGCAGGACCGGCGTTTTATCAATACTCAAGAACAAATTACTGTTTTGGATAATTGGAATCGCGATCTAACGAGCCGGTATTTCAAAAAAAACGCCACAGTGGTGCGGAGCGGGCTGGATGTAGAGCAGTTTGGGTATAAAGAACATCGGCCGCCGGCAAATAAAAAAATTAAACTGCTTGCTACTGGCATTTTTTTTCCGCATCGCCGGTTTGAAGATGCCATCAGCGCCTTGAAATTGCTTCGTGAAGAAGGATGCGACGCGACTCTCACGATAGTGGGAGATTATAACAACGATAAAAAATATCATAGAGCTTTGGCGGATCTGACCTCAAATCTTAAACTTAACGATTTTGTTAAATTCGCGGGCAGGGTTTCAGAGGCCGATCTGGAAAAATCGTATCAGTCGCACGATATTTTTATTTTTCCCAATCATCTTCAAACTTGGGGGCTAGTTGTTTTTGAGGCGATGGCGCAGGGAATCCCGGTTATTGTTTCCAAAAGCACCGGGGCTTCCGAGGTTTTATCACATCGGGAAAATTCAGTGTTGGTTGATCCTAAAACACCCAGGGCAATTAAGGATGCGGTTATCTCTCTGGCGAGTGACCCGGTTTTTTACAGCCGCGTTGCCAAAAACGCCAGGAGATTTGTGGAAGAAAATATTTCCTGGAAAAAGTATGCGCAGAAAATGCTCGAGGTTTTCAATAAGGCAAGATATTGATACAACAAAATTTTTATACGTCAATATTGATGTTTTTTAAATCAGTGTTAGAGTAGCTGAATGAATGAGAACGACAATAAATCCATAGAGAGCCTGCCTGACGAGGATATCTTACGGCGGTCATTAAAGAATCCGCGGCTATTTTCCTTTTTGATAGAAAAATATCAGGCGGCATTTTTGCGCAAAGCCCAGACAATTGTTCATGGCCGCGAGGAAGCGGAAGACATAGTACAGGAGACTTTCACAAAAATGTATCTCAACGCGACTAAATTCAAAAAGCAGCCAGGTATAGAATTCAAAAGTTGGGCTTGGCGTATCTTGGTGAATACCGCTCTTACCCACTACCGAAAACTCAAAAAAACATTCGGAGACGTGGGTTATTTGGATGAAATTTTAGCTAAAGGAGATGGAGACGAAACCGGCTTACCCATCGAGAGCGTTTTAGATAGAGACGAGAATATTGAGCATATAAGGGAGACGATTGACCTCTTGCCCCCGGAAACGGCGGCCTTGGTCAAGGCGCACTATATTGACGATAAGCCTTATGAAGAAATTGCCCAGATGCACGGAATAAGCGTGGGTGCGCTCAAGATGAAACTTTTCCGGGCCAGGAAGGTTTTAAAAGATATAATATCAGAGGTTTAAAAACGCATATGAATACAATAGAACAACAACTTAAGAGTAGGATTATGAAGAGGGTATACGGAGTTTGGGCTGTCAGGTTTGCCTTGCCCAGACTTGCCGGATCTGTAGCGCTTTTACTTTTGGCGCTTAGGGTTACCGCGGACAGATTCTTTGTGGCCAGGATTATGCAGAATTTTGACCGGGTCGCCGCTTCAAATGTCTGGGCGATACCCCAATTTATCGCAAGCGCTCTCAACCACGCGCAACCGACTGTTCTGGTATTGATTGCGGCCGCGGGGATCGGAGGATTTGCTCTGGCGGTAAATTTATTCAGGAATGTCAGAAATGTTTTACGGAGCCGGCAAGTTATTGGAGCATTATCATCCCAGCGTTAGTTTCAAAATTTGCAAGGTCGTTTTAGTACAACAAACCCCCGATAATATCGGGGGTTTGAGTTTAGCGCGATACCGAGAAAGCGCTTTGCGGTATCTCGTAGCTTTCTATTGTGGGTTTGTTGGCGGAGTTGCGCCGGAGGAAAATGATAACATAGCCGTCCGCGAACACAGGAGCCCATTCTTGATCGCGCAATCTTTCTATCATAAAGTGTTGTCCCCACGGAGTTAGATCTTTGTATGAAAAAAATATGACATTGAAATTGTATTTTGCGTCCAAAGATTTCCAGGCTTGATAATTTTCCTGCGCCGGGATATAGGTATCTGTAAAAAATGACGCCGGGTAAGCTTCGGGCCTGTTGTCAACAAAAACCCGTTCTTTGGGAAAAATATTCCAGATGAGATATCCGCCGATATCGTAGTTGTTAAAAATTGGTCCGGAAAGATTATTGTTTTTGAAAAATTCCGCCGAAGTGCTGTTGTTTTGTTCAAGCCCAAATCCAAATTCATGCCAACTCGGGAAATATTTTGGTATATCTGTGGACACAACAAGTAAAAATGCCATAATCACGGCGCCGGCACCGGGAAAAATAAGTTCGTTCAGATAAGTGCCAAGTCTTTTTTTGGATAATAAAGAAATATTGTTTGAGATAAGCGGCATGGCGAAGAATCCAAACATGGCCAGGTTGCGGATTTGGAGCCAGGCCATAAGGCTTACGCCTACGGCTAAGAAAAATTCGGAAGAGACAAACGCTTCCCAATCTTTTTTTAAGAGCCTGCCGACAAAGCTGAGCGCCAAAATTCCAAATACGATTTTAAATATTATAAAATTCGGGTCAAATATCAGTTTTTCCATAAAAAGTATCGATTGGTTTTCCGCCAGTTTGTAGCCGTAGTTATTAAAAATATTCAGCGGAGCAAGCGCCCCTTCTATCCCCGATGGATTAATTAATGAAGCGGCGGAGAGAATAATAAGAAGCAAGGACCACGTTTTGAGGTTTTGCCTTTGGGATTTCCGCAAAATGCTTTCAACAAAAAAGGTTCCGATGATTGCGATGCTCATAAAAAAGAAAATGTGCGCGTTAACCCAGAGAATTTGCATCGCGGTGGCTGTGAAAAAAAGCATACGACGCGACAACATTCCTTTTTTGTATTGGATGGCAAGGTACCAGATTAGGCCCGCAAAAAAATAACTAAAAACTTCCGGGCGGATCTCGGTGCGTTCCGCCAGAAGCGGGATAGCCGAAAGCGCCAATAAGCCCGCGATGCCCATGCCCGCGTGTTTTTGCGCCATCCGGAAAAAAATCAAAAATGTCGCGATGCTCAAGGCCGTAAAAAATAACTGGAGTCCTTTAAATCCGGCAAGTTTCCATACCAAGAAAAATAATACGCCGCTCAGCCAATGGTGGTTGAGCGTGTGAAAGTCGGGGTTGGTATACGAATAGAAATTGGTCGTGATTATTTTCCCTGTTTCAAAAAATATTTTTCCGTTTTCGAGATGCCTCCCCAAGTCGGCGGTGATCAGATTTATTGTATGCGACAAAAAAAATCCATATATCAAAACAACCGCGGCCAATATGCCGACCGCCACAATTTTATATTCGACTCGCGTTAGATTAAACATTTGGCGGAGATGGGAGAAATATGAACTAGTGAATATTTCTCCAGCATTCTCACTATTATATTTTAAGTAGTAAATGCTGAGGGACGGATTCGACTGTTTTTTCTAACCCGTAAGAAAGCGGAGGGTACAGGATTTGAACCTGTGAAAGGATTGCTCCTTTATCGGTTTTCGAAACCGACGCCTTCAACCACTCAGCCAACCCTCCGCTTTTCTACGGGGCGAGGCGGCGCCTTCATCCACGAAAGATACTATTAATATACATTCAATGTATCTTTCGGAAAAATCCTGCGCCAGCTCGGATTTTTCCCACTCAGCCACATCTCCGTAAACAACGCTTAGCCTTGTGCACCCAGCAGGAGTCGAACCTGCGACCATCTCCTTAAGATGGGACAAAAGCAATATGGATTGCTTTTGTCCTCTACCTCATCATTGCACTGTCCCCCCACCAGGAATTGAACCTGGAACCTTCTCCTTAAGAGGGAGCTGCTCTGCCAATTGAGCTATGAGGGGGTTTGTTTATCACAGTTTACTCCAAATATGCCTAAATCTCAAATCAACTACACAAACCAAGTTGACATACAAAACTTATTGTAGTATATTATAAATAGAGTTTCCAGGAAAGGGCGATGATACCCATGAGAGTCGTTGACGCGTTAAGGGATGTTTTGAATAAAGCAAAAAAAGCGCTTTTGTTCAAATCTTCACAGATTACAGTGCCCGCCACATCGGTATTCGAATGCGCGATAGAGGATACAGAATCCAAGACCGTCATCAATTTACAGGAATTTCCAGCCGGTACAGAGTTTTTTATTGAAACAACCGGCCACAAGTATCGCCTGGTAAAAACTGCGGATAAAGAATATTTAATTTCCGGCCATCCGGAACATTGTCCGGAACCCGTTCAGGCGAGCGTAAGCGGTTCAACCTGGGTCCCGAAAGGCGCCACTTTATGGATGGACCGAATAGGCTGGGGGATGCATTTGGAGGTAGGACTTTCTGGCGGCAGAACGATGTGGACCGGCGCCGTTGAAGCCGTCCGGGTTAAAGAGCCTCCGTTGTAAATAAAACGGCAGTTTGAAAAAAACTGCCGTTTTTGCTACAATTTTTCTATGTTGCCACAAACTTTTTTAATCGCTTTTAACAACTATATTCCCTATTTCATAATAATAGCCATCCTGGGACTAACAGGGCTTTTGATTTTATTTTTATCCCTGCGCAATAAGATAAAAAAAATTTTCTGCGGGGAATCGATGGACCTGGAAAAAGTGCTTATCGAATTGAGAGACAATGACAATGTCTTCGCGAAAGGAGTTTTGGAAATAAAAAATCGCGTGCGCGCTCTTGAAGAGGCCTTGCCGAAAGATATCAGAAAAGTCGGCCTTGTAAGATACAATCCTTTTTCCGATGCGGGAGGCGACCAGAGTTTCGCGCTGGCTCTTCTCAATGAAAATAAAGATGGAATTGTAATTTCTTCTCTTTATGGCAGAGAGATGAATAGGGTGTACGCGAAGCCGATAGAAAACGGCAATTCAAAATATCAATTATCGGAGGAAGAAAAAGCCGCCATCCAAAATGCAAAATGATAAAAGATACAAACAACAAAATAGCAAGGCCGCCCATCGCGGTGGTGATGGGGCATATTGATCATGGAAAAACAACTCTGCTCGATTATATCAGGAAATCAAATGTAGCCGGGAAAGAATCAGGAGGGATCACCCAACACATCGGAGCTTACGCTGTCGAGCACCCTTCGACTGACTCAGGGCAAGCAAAAATGATTACTTTTTTGGATACCCCGGGACACGAAGCTTTTTCCAAAATGCGGTCCCGCGGAGCAAAAGTGGCGGATATCGCCGTTTTGGTTGTAGCTGCTGACGACGGAGTGAAGCCTCAAACAAAAGAAGCTCTCAACTCAATTCGTGAAGCCGGAATTCCATTTGTTGTAGCAATAAACAAGATCGACAAACCGTCAGCCGATCCGGAAAGGGTAAAGAATGATCTCGCGGGGGAGGAAGTTTTTTTGGAAGGACGAGGGGGTACCGTGCCTTCTGTTTTGATTTCAGCCAAAGCAGGCACAGGCATAGACCAGCTTTTAGAGACAATCTTACTCTTGGCCGAACTTGAGGACGTAACGGCAAATCCGGGTGATTTTGCTTCCGGGGTAGTGATTGAATCGCATCTTGATTCCAAAAGAGGCATCACCTCAACGCTTCTTATCAGAAACGGATCTTTGAAAAAAGGCGAATACGTTGTGGCCGGAGAGGCTATTTCAAAAGTAAGAATATTGGAAGATTTTAAGGGCGCGCCGCTGGAATCCGCGGGGCCGTCTTTCCCGGTTGTTGTAGTGGGGTTTGATAAGATACCGCAAGTCGGCTCAGAGTTTAAGGCGTTTTTTTCTCAGAAAGAAGCCTTGGGCCAAATTCAAAAAACAAAAGATGTCTTAAGCGAGAACAAAAACAAAGCGGCGTCTGTTAAATCTCCGGAAAATCCGACGGAAGTTCCCGTTCTGGGACTCATTATAAAAAGTGATACAGCCGGATCAGCTGAAGCAATTGAGCATGAGATAGATAAGCTGAGAGGCGAGGGCTACGAAATAAAATTTTTGAGAAAAGAAGCCGGCGACGTGTCCGAAGATGATGTTAAACTTGTCGGGAGCATGAAGAATTCCGTCATCATCGGTTTTAGGGTCGGAGTCAGATCCAGTGTCGGCGATCTCGCGGAAAGAACAGGGGTGGAGATCAAAAAATTTGACATAATATACGAGATTTCCGATTTTCTGAAAGTGAAGATAGAGTCTGTTTTGCCGCCGGTCATAAATAAGGAAATAATCGGCAAGGCAAGGATACTTAAAATTTTTGGCGGCGAGGCAAAAAATCAGATTATAGGAGGCAAGGTTTTGGAGGGGATAGTAAAGCGGGGCGCTAAATTTTTAATTCTTCGGAGAAGTAATCAGATCGGAGAGGGGCGCGTTGAGAGCCTGCAAAGCGGGCGAATCAGTATCACGGAAGTCGGATCCGGAAAGGAATTCGGCGCGATGACAAATTCTTCCATAAATATCGCCGAGGTCGATACCCTGGAAGTATTTGTAGAGAAAGAAACCAAAAGAACTATTTAATAAAAGTATGGCTTATCAAGGCGAAAGACTGGCATCCTTTTTAAAAAAAGAAACTGCCGCATATTTAATTAAAAATTTTCCGCATCCTACGGACGTTTTTTTGTCGGTTACTGAGGCCGTGGTGGATCAGTCGGGCGATTCCGCGAAAATTTTTGTTTCCATTTTCCCGGACAAGAATTCGGCGGACACTCTAAAAAATGTAAAAAAATACGAAGGTGAAATAAGAAAATTTTTATCTTCCAGGCTTCGGCGCCACAAGATCCCAAAAATAATTTTCGTTTTGGATAAGAATTTTGAGTCAGGGATAAGGCTTGAAAAATTGCTGGAAAAAGTCGAAAATGAGAAAGATCCGGCACGGTAGCCAAGTGGTAAGGCAAGAGTCTGCAAAACTCTTATACGCGGGTTCAATTCCCGCCCGTGCCTCCGGTATCAACATTATGCTCGGGTGCCCGCCAAGGGCGGGTAAAGCGGAACGGCAGACTTGGTCGCCTTTGGCGACCGCAATCGATTTTATATGATCACGGTTTACATAATAAAAAGTTTAAATAGCAATTATCATTACGTTGGTATTTCCAATGATTTAAAGAATAGATTATTAAGACATAATTCGGGATATAATAAAAGTACTAAACCGTATGCACCATTTAAGCTTATATTTTCCGAAGTTCATAAAAGTTATAAAGAGGCTAGAAAGAGAGAGGTGTTCTTAAAATCTGGAAAAGGAAGAGAGTTTATGGGTACAATAGAATGAATTACGCTCGGGTGGCGGAACCGGCAGACGCAATCGACTTAAGATCGATCGCCGCAAGGCGTGTGGGTTCGACTCCCACCCCGAGCACAAAATATTATAAATATATTGGGAGTTGAAGGACGTGAGCTAGTCGAACGTCCAGGGATTTGCGAGAAGCAAATCGACTCCCACCCCGAGCACCACAAACAAAAAAAGGGCTTTACAAGAGCCTTTTTTTGTTTTAAGCTTTACTGGGTTGATATTTGAAATCTAAAATCTGGAGGTAGTAATGAAAGTTATCGCGGTAGTGTTGATGTTGTTTTGTTTTTTTCAGATTGCGTTCGCGGAAGAAGGGCATGAAGTAATCGTAAGCGTTATCGAGGCCCGCTCGACAAGTCTGACAGATACGCGCGTGAAGCCGTTGACGAAAATCCGCGCTGATTTTTTTCCGGGAGGAAAAAATATCGGCATTTCGTATGATTTCGGATACCGGCATCCCCGTTTTTTTGTTTTGAAACCTTTTAGCGCCGATCATAGCGAGCTGATGCATTCGCTTGGCCTTGTAGTCCGGCTTCTCGATGAAGGGCGTTTTCAGCCAATGGTCCGTGCCGGCGCGATGCGCTATATCGGCCGTACGACCGTGCATCGCTTTGATGAAAAATTGATAGACGCGCACAACAGTAAGTTTATTCCGACAGTTTCATTTAGCGTCAACGTCCAACCATGGAAGCGATCTCGGTTTGTCTTAACGCCTGAAGTCGCAGCATCCGGCTGGCCTCGGCCACAATGGAATATTGGCATCGGCGCCGGGTACGACTTTCATTTCGGCGGGGGGAGTAAATAAATGACGCGGTATTGGTGGCCACTACTAATCTGTTTCTTATTTTTGCTGCCGGTAAGTTCATTTTCACAGGACAGGATCGGCCTGGACCGCATTGACGCGGCAATCGGCAAATCGGCGGAAGGAGATTGGCCCCGTGTTTTGATGGAAAAAACCGCCGGGCTTAATATTCTTACTTTTAAAATGTGGATATGCTGGCAATGTTTTGATCCGGAGCCACCTTCTCTTGTACGGCCTCCGGATGCTGATGGATATATCGTAGTCCCCGGCGTTCGTATGCCGGGATGGCATCGTTATCGGGTTGCGGAGCTTGACCGGGCCCTTTTGGAAGCCAAGCGTTTGGGCCTTACGGCAGTACTTGGCATTCACGGACCGCCTGAATGGCCGCGCGGTGATAAAGCGTGTCCCTATGATTGGGGAACAGTATTGCCATGCGGCATAATATCGCAATCTTCATTCGGCACATTTCGCGATGCTTTGTACGATTATACTCACGCGATGGCGGAACGTTATTATGATGTTAATTCTTGGCTCTTGTACAATGAACCGAATCTTCCTTACGCATTTTTGCCGGAATCGGACAAAAAGTTTGAGGGCAGTTCGCTTTTGGACAGCTACATGTTTTTGATATACGAGCCGATGCATGACGCGCTTCGTGATGTGCTCGGTTCTTCGGTTGAGATTGTCGGGCCGGAAATAACATTGCTGGACGTTCGGAATGATTTTGGGCAGACCAGATGGCTGGAGGATTGGATTATTCCGATTCTTGAACGCTATCCGAAATCATTTGATATTATCAGCGTTCATAATTACGGAGTTGACTCGAACCAGATACTCGAAAAAATGACGCGCCTTAAAGCGGCTCTCGATGCGCATCCGAACGCCACTCAGCGCATTTGGACCACGGAGTTCGATATCGGGACAGACAAAGAAAGCTTAACGCGGACGACAGAAAATACATTTCTCAATCTGCTGGTTATACGTTCAAATCAGTGGTGGGAGCGCAGTTTTTACTTCACGTTTCTCACCCGCCTGGTATCGGACCATGCAGATACATTTGGCGAGGAACTTCCGCTTTATTATCTCTTCAAAACGTTAGCTCATACTCTTCCATAGGTTTAAAAATACCCCCCGATAAACATCGGGGGGTTTTACTTTAAAATTTTTTCCAAAAATTTTTCTGTAGCTTCTTTTTCAATTTTTATTGTATGATCGAGTGCTTCGGGAGAAATCCACAACAACTGTAAATCAGGATGAAGATCTTGAGGAGTTATAATATAAAGATCTTTTCTTTCCCGCTCCGCCTGTTCTCTGGCTTCTTTCTCCAGCTTTCTAAAAAGCATTCTTTGGGCTACGTTAGTTTCTTCCAGCAGAGTTTCAAAGACATTGAAGCTGGTGGAATAATCGTTGTGATTTTTTACAAAAGCAAACACGGTATCGCAGCCGTTGTCGTAAGCGTATTTAACCGGCAAAGGATTCATATGTCCGCCGTCGCAGTAATATTTTTCACCTACTTTTACCGGAGGAAAAAACGGACGCAAGGCGGAAGAAGCTTGAGCGGCTTCCAATAATTCCACTTCATTTTTGGGAGTAAAAATATATTCTTCACCGGCTTCCAATTCCCTGGCCAGAATTTGCAGAAGAACGCCGGAATCAAGAGCGTTTTTGAAATCCATTTTATCTTTAAGAAGGGTAATAAGAGGTTCTAAATCAAGCAGTCCGGCGACTTTATTCAGCCCCGATTCTTCAAAATAAGAAAAAAGAGGCTTTATCATCGGAGAGAAATGTTTGGGGTGAGGCTCGTCACCGATTTGAATATACGGAAAACTTTTTATGGCGCGCGAGCCAAATGCCAGAATCTGTTTTACAAATTGGGTTAAATGCTTCCCTTGATTAAAAAAGTCGGATGCCAGATCTTTCCATGTTTCATGGTGATGAAACGGAGAATGCGGCAAAAGCTTTATTTTTTCTTCAAAAATTTTTTTAAGCTCAGGGTTTATTTTGTAAATCGCATCCGGAGATTTTATATATTTTTGCCATACCGCGAGAGAATTTTTGTAGGTAATGGCGTTATACGCGCCGACAGATACGGCAATTATATAATCCGGGGTGATCCCGTTTACATAGAATGCTCTAAGCTGTACTGCCTGCGGCAGGCCTTCAGCGCAGCCTCCGCCGCCCAGCACGAAGCCTATTTTCCCGAATTTCGGATGAGGCAATTATAATCACCGCCCTTTGATGTCAAAATCTACCCCAATCGTAGGATACAAGTATGGCGTCAGTCAATTCTCCATCTTTTATTGCCATTATGCCTATTTTGGTTTAAATTTATACTTATGCTGTGGAGAAGGTTTTAAAAGCCTTTCATGGGCTGGCGGGCTGGGGTGGCGAAATTGGCAGACGCACTAGCTTTAGGAGCTAGCGGGAGAAATCCCATGGGAGTTCAAGTCTCCCCCCCAGCACTTTATATGCGGCCATCGTATACCGGTATTATGTCCCGATGGCCATCGGGAAGACGGGAGTTCAAATAATATGAATATCGTTTATATTTTACAGAGTGAGAAAAATGGAAGATATTATATCGGTAGTACCAATAATATGGAGCGTCGATTGTTGGAACATAATTCCGGGAAAACCAAATCGCTCCTTTATCTTAGGCCAATGAAGTTGGTTTTTAAAAAAGAATATGCTTCATTGGGTGATGCGCGTAAAGTTGAAAAAAATCTAAAAAAATTAAAGAATAGAGATATTATTGAAAGGATTGTTGCTGACGGAGAAATAAAAGGGTTTGCTAGTAATATTTAACATAAAATTTGCGGCCATCGTATACCGGTATTATGCCGCCTTGCCAAGGCGGAGAAAGGGGTTCAATTCCCCTTGGCCGCACAGAATGGGAAATTTGGAGGCAAAAAACTCAATTTCCCCTTTATTGAAGGCGATTTTGACAGGTTCTAACCTCGCCAATTCTTTTTCTATTTCAGGAGCTGCGTCAAAAATCAATTTGAATGGTTTTCTCATATCTACCAACGCTTTTTGGTCTTTGAGGATGAGGTGCGAACCGATGCACGCAAAGATTGCTCGCTTTGTATCCAAATCTCCTTTTGCAAACCACATACGAGCGTAGCGAGCAAAGTTAAATGTTTTTTCTGACAGCTCAACCCATTCTTCAATTTCCTTACCACGAGCGTTAAAATCTTCTTCTAATGCAGATTTTGTTTTGAGTAGCTTTGAACGCAGATTTGCATATTCATGTTCCGACATCAGTTGCCCATTGGTATTTTCTGGCGAAGTGTATTTTAAAAGCAGATTATCTAACTGGGCGGTAGCACGCTCGTACTCTTTATGTTTAGACTCTACAGTTGATTCCCGTGCATTTGCTTCGTTTTTTCTTATCTCGTGAAGATAATACAACGCCCACTTTTGAAATTTCTCTGAAATAGTTAGTTTAGACAGGATGCCATCAATTTGTTTGCTCAACTCTTTTACTTCAATCGCTTTTTCCGCACATGCAGGATTTATTTTCCTTGTGCAGTGGTAATAAATATAATGGTGAACATTGCCATTCTTTTGTTTTTTAAATTTTTCTTCACACGTTACAGCCGCACCACAAAAACCACAATTCATTAAACCGGTGAAAGCAAACTTATGTGTTTTAGGGCGTGGCCTTCCTTTTCTTCCCAAAAGAAATTGGATTCTGTCATAGTCGGCCTCGGTTATTATTGGTTCATGATTTCCTTTTACCCATTCCTTTATGCCGGTTTCAGCGTTTTTCCATTGATACCAGCCGTAGTAAAAAGGATTGGTGAGCATTTT
>CAYRCJ010000015.1:0-16367 GCA_964422785.1 uncultured Candidatus Saccharibacteria bacterium
TTTGTCTTTTTGCAGTTTTGATTGTTATCGGGCCTTGGCTTTGGAGCCAGCGCCCATGGAAAAAAGAACCAATCAGGATCACGGCCTTTAAGCGCTCGGGCTCAAATGATTTTTGCGCGTACGTTCTAGGAGCTCCCGAAGTTTGGGAGAATGGTGTCTCGGCGGACGCCGCGATCAACGCCTTGCGCCAAAGGCTTCCCAAAGATTTAAACTTTACCGTTTCGTAGTTTCGTAAGGAGAGGAGACGTTTATGGATTACAGTTTTGTAGTCTTCGCGATAGTTTTCTTGTTCGGTGGTGGTTTCATCGCAGACCGCGCCGACAAGAGGAGAAAAGTCTCGCAGTAGTAAAAAGCCCCCCGGCGGATACCGGGGGGTGATTCATTTTATTTTCTTTGCTTCCCATGAAATGCCTTATGAACCTCACCCAATTGTTTGTCTGTGAAGTGAGTATAAATTTGGGTTGTTGAAATATTGGCATGTCCCAAAAGTGCTTGTACTGAGCGGAGATCGGCTCCGTTTTGCAATAGGTCTGTTGCAAAAGCATGGCGCAAAATATGCGGAGTAACTTTTTTGGTAATCCCCGCTTTTATGGCGCATTTTTTTATCATCCGTTGAATTGAGCGGGGAGTCACCGGAAATAATAATTCACTTGTCGCCAACCCGATGTTTTCTTTCTCTAAGTATTTTTTTACAGCGCTCTTCGCTCTATCGGATAAAAAGACAACTCTTATCTTTTCTCCTTTGCCTCGCACAGAAAATTCATTTTTTTTGAGATCGACATGGTCTTTTTTCAGATTGGCAAGCTCGGAGACTCTAAGCCCGGTCGAAAAAAACATTTCCAAAATTGCTTTGTCCCGCAGGTTTTCCGGCTTGCCCGCCGAAGCTTTAGCGGAGGTGGGGGCGGAAAGCAATCTTTCCAAATCCGAAATATCCAAGAGGTCCAGCTCTCTGGCCGGAAGTTTTGCCAATTCAATTTTTTCCGCGTCGAGCGATTCAATATTTCTTTTGGAAAGATATTTTAAAAATGAGCGGAGGGCAATAATATAATAATTTTGGGTAGCTTTTTTAAGCTCATCTTCATTCGCGTCCTTGAACCTATTGAGCCAAAGACGATACTTCCTTACCAAGTCTTCTGTGACACCTTTCGGGTCGCTTACTCCGGCAAAATTCAAAAAACGCTTCAAGTATCTATCGTAATTTTCCACAGTTTTGAGGCTCCGGCCTTTTTCTATTTCCAAATGTTCCAAAAATTCTTTTTTGAGATTTTCCAGTCTATTCATGGCCTCATTTTACTACGTTTTGCGACGCTTTGCATTATTTCGATATTTATGTTAAACTTACTATCAATGTTAAAAACAAAAATAAAACACAAAATAATCGAGTCTGTTAAGACTCATGAGAAAGATACCGGATCCAGCGAGGTTCAGATTGGTTTGTTATCCAAACAAATCGATGTATTGACTGATCACCTAAAAAAGCACCCCAAAGATACTCACTCAAGGCGCGGCCTCTTGAGGATGGTTTCCAAAAGAAAAAAACTTCTTACTTATTTGTCCAAGAAAAATCCGAAAAACTACGCCTCTTTAATCAAGAAGCTCGGATTAAGAAAATAATCTAATGGCGGACTTAAAACACAAAAATCAGCGGGTCACGGTTTTTATTGATGCCCAAAATATGTACCATTCCGCCAGGAGTCTTTTTGGCGGGCGGCTTAATTTTAAAAGTTTACTTACTACCGCCGTCGCCGGCCGTCAGCTTGTCCGGGCGTTCGGATATGTAATCAAAACAAAAACCGGCGAAGAAAAAGCATTTTTGGAGGCGCTTACAAAATTGGGAATCGAGATAAGAGTTAAAGATTTGCAGGAATTTTTTGGCGGCGCCAAAAAGGGAGACTGGGATGTGGGGATTGCGGTGGACGCAATCCGAACCGCCGAGCTGGTGGACACGATCGTGCTTGCCTCCGGCGACGGAGATTTTATTCCTCTGGTTGAATATTTGCAAAACCATGGCCGCCGCGTAGAGTTGATGGCCTTCGGGCGATCTGCCTCCGGCAAACTCAAAGAAATCGTTGATGATTTCATAGATATGGGCGAGGAGGCCGCGAAATACATCATAAAAAAATAACCCCGATTTTTATCGGGAGTTGTTTTTATTTAGATCTGAATAATTTCCTTTACAGACTGGGCCACCTCTTCTCTTTCATCAAGTAATCCATAAGATTTGAGCGTGTTTTTTACGCCACTGTCAGAAAACTCATATTTGGGATTGCGAATCTTTTCTTTGAGTTCAAAGAATGCCGGATGGTTTGTTTCTTCAACGCGCTCGAGAATATCTCGGACCTCATCCTGTCTTTTTTGCATCGTTTTCCTCCTTTATTGGTGCTTCAGTATTTGCTTCAATAAGTTTGATTAAACTTTGATCGGCGCTAAACGAGAATTTGCAACATTCAAGCCTTGTCAAAATTCCCATATTTCTTATGGAAATTCCGGTTTTTGGCTTAAGGGCATTTTGAAGTATCGAAAGATATGACCAATATGCGCAAATGGAAATATAGTGAGCGTAAATATCGAAGATAGAAATTTTTTTTACAGACTTTGCCATATGTTCATAAAAATCTTTTAATCCGTTTTCATCGGTAGGATTTTTTAGGATTTCAAAAGCGGTTGAAAGAGATTTTCGCAATTTTTTTTGCAGTGATCCGAAGTAATTTTCTTCTTGCTCATACCGTGTTTCGGCACTGTTCAAAAAAGAGCTTTTCCACACCAGATGAAATGGAAAACCGGAGTCCGGGTCAAGAGGGCCAAAGCGCCACAGAGGGAGCAGAAGATCAATTGCTTGCCCAGATGGGACAGGATATCCAGATTTTAAAACGAAGCCTGGTTCAAAAAGAATGATGGTGTGAGATTCCGTTTTGGAGAGCTCAAATGTTCCAAAGTCCCACAATACGCATTTCTTTTTTTGTATGATAAGCTTGGTGATACTTACCCACATTGTGTTTATCATCGAAGGAATGGATAGTTTTGCCAGTTTTTTGATATTTTTCCTGGTCGCAAGTCCACTATTTAAAGTTGTGTTAACTCCCTCAAAGCCGGAAATTGACGCGATACGCCTCACTTCATCCAAAGATAAAGTTCTAATAATATGCGACTTCGCCGACGAGCCCATAGAACAAAGAATATTATTTGTGTTGTCTTCCATTTTCAAAGAATTCCTTTTCACGAGACTGTTTTCAATGAAAGCATCTTTTTAGAAAGGTGTCAATATGGACTTGCTAATTTTAGGGAGATGCGCTAATATCTATAAATTATCGGTTAATCGGCCGGTCTTTAGATAGATAGCTTACCAAGGAGATTGGTAGACTAAAATCTGAAGATCGACTTAAAAAATACTTTATGACAAGTAAAAAATTTACGACGGAAGTCGGCGGTAAAAATTTAACCGCTGAATTTACCAATTGGGCGGAGCAGGCAAACGGTTCCTGCCTTTTAACTTTGGGTGGGACCGTTGTTTTGGCAACGGCTGTGCAAAATAAAACAGCCCGTGAGGGGATAGATTTTTTCCCGCTCACTGTGGATTACGAAGAAAAATTTTACGCGGCGGGAATGATCTTGGGCTCCCGATTTATGCGAAGAGAGGGAAAGGCTTCTGACGAAGCAATTTTGGTATCGCGTTTAATCGACCGTGGGATTCGCCCGCTTTTTAGCCAAAAAACGCGAAATGAAGTTCAGATCGTGGTGATGGTTCTTTCGGTAGACGAAGAAAATGATCCGGACGTGGCTGCAATTTTGGCGGCCTCTCTTGCGTTGGGGACCTCAGATATAACTTGGGCCGGGCCGCTGGGCGCGGTGCGGGTAGGAAAAGTTGGAGACAAATTTGTTTTAAATCCCACATACAAAGATCGTGAAGAATCGACTGTGGATATTGTTGTTTGTGGAAAAGACGGAAAAATAAATATGATCGAAGCCGGAGCTAAAGAAATTTCCGAAAAAGATATGGTGGAAGCTTTGAAATTCGCTGTTCTCGAAATAAATAAACTTTGTAAATTTCAGCAGGATATTATAGACGAAATCGGGAAGAAGAAATTTAAGCCTCAAATCATAGAGCCGTCGGAAGAAATGAAAAAAACTTTTGAAAAAAGTATTTTGCCAGGCCTGGAAGAATCTATTTATCTGAAAGAAAAACACAATCGCTATGAGACTATGAATAATCTCAAGCGGGAGTGGGAAGTTCGAGCCGCTGAGGATTTTCCGGATATGCCCAGAGGCGTTTCCGACACTTTGTTCGAAGAAGCGATAAACGATATAGTTCATAAAAACATCATAGAAAAAGAAAAAAGGCCCGATGGAAGGGGAACAAAAGAGCTAAGAACCCTTATCGCAAAAGCTCATCCGCTCCCGCGGGCCCACGGATCAGGACTTTTTTACCGCGGAGAAACGCACGTTCTTTCGGTAGTTACTTTGGGCGCGCCGTCCGATGTACAGCTTATCGAGGGAATGGAAGTGCGCACAAAAAAAAGATTTATGCATCACTACAACTTTCCCGCATTTTCTTCGGGAGAAACCAAGCCGATGCGGGGGCCGGGAAGGCGCGAGATCGGCCATGGCGCGCTTGCTGAGCGGGCGCTTTCAGCGGTAATACCGGACGCAAAAGATTTTCCATATACAATTCGCGTGGTTTCCGAAACCCTTTCTTCAAATGGCTCCACTTCAATGGCGTCTGTTTGCGCTTCTATCTTGGCATTGATGGATGCGGGAGTTCCTATTAAAGCTCCGGTTGGGGGCATTGCAATGGGATTAATGATGAAAGACGATAAACATTACAAAGTGCTTACGGATATCCAGGGTCCGGAAGATCATCACGGAGACATGGATTTTAAAGTTGCCGGCACAAAAGACGGGATCACCGCGGTGCAGATGGATGTTAAGGTGGACGGAATTCCGATGAAAATTTTGGAAGAAGCTTTTTATCAGACGCTGGAAGCAAGGCTCAAAATTTTGGATGTAATAACTTCAGAACTCCCGGCTCCGAAAAAAGAGTTAAGCCCTTTCGCTCCGAGGATTTTGACTATGCAAATCGATCCGGATAAAATCCGCGATGTAATCGGTCCCGGCGGGAAAATGATAAATTCTATTATTGCCGAAACCGGCGCCGAAATAGACATTGAACAAGACGGATCTATTTTCATCACGGCTCTGCGGGAAGAAAATTTGAAGCAGGCATACGAAAAAATAAAAATGCTCACCAAGGAATTTGAAATAGGGGAAACTTTCATGGGCAGAGTTACCAGAATTTTTCCGTTCGGAGCGATGGTGGAAGTCGCCCCGGGGCAGGAAGGGTTGGTTCATATTTCTGAGCTCGCGCCGTTTAGGGTAAACCAAGTGACGGATGTGGTGACCCCGGGAGACGAAGTTCCGGTAAAAGTTGTGGGTATTGATGACCAGGGAAGAATAAATCTTTCAATCAAAGCTGTAAAATCTTTGGAATTAAAATCTCCCGAGGAACAAAAAAGGGGTGCCGAGGAAGCGCGCAAAGAGCAGGAGGCTCGCGAACGGAGAGATCAGGGCCGAGGAGGAGGCGGATTCCGCGGAAGAAGATAGCTATTGACATATTCTGTAAATCATATATACTCTTTACTAGACGGTAAGAAGTACAAAAACAATCTCACCCCCCAAAAAAAAAGGAGACTTCATGCAAGGCGCCAGTACATATTTCGTGTCCAATCTTCCCCTGCTCGACAAAAGAATTATAGAGCGGGCAAAGCACGCTTTAACGGTGAAAAATTTAGAGATGGTTACGGACGCCTCTCTTTATTTTTTCCCTGACGGCAAGGGTATCGACGAAGATGATCCCAATTCTTTTACCGGTTTATGTTTAAGGAACAGGCAAGATCCTGACGCCGCCGCAAAGGCAATATGGGAAAGATTGACGCCCGAAAGAAGGGAACTGATTATAGAGATCTTAATCGAAAAAGGTTGCTATTAAATACTATAAAATAATTCACCGCCGATGGCGGTGAATTTTATTTACAGAGATACAAAGAATCTAAATCCCGGGAGTTGACGGCAATGACTATTTATGTTACGGATAGATTAGATTTACAATAAGGATAAAATCAATGCCTGAGGAAAATCTGGTAAAACTTTCAACACGGGATGAGGTTGTAAAAGAACTTTTGGATGCCAGAAAAGAAGGCGAGCGCAATAAAGTTCTGTGCCGTCAAAGAGACAAAGAAGAGCAGATTAGTTGCAAGCTGGAAAAATATTATAAAGCGCTGTCGAAAATTTTGCAGTCTCAATTTTCTTTCAGTTTCAAGAAAAACACGACAAACTATTCGTACGGGCAGATCAAAGAACTTGATCTGATCGCCGCGCGCGAAGCATGGAAAATGATTGGAAGAAGCGCCGTAATTTGGAGTCTGATAGAATCGCCTGCCGTATACGCTTTGTTAAAATTTAGAGGCGAAGGAGAGATTTTATTCCCTATTTTTTATTTTCTGATCTCATATTGTGTTTGCGGGTTTAAAATTTTATTTACCGAAGATTGGTGGATAAGAAGAAAAACCTGGTACGCGATGTCTCTTTTGAAGAATAGAAGGTACTTTTTTCTTGATGTCGCGGATTCTGAAAAAAGAAAACTGGAGGCCGAAAAGGAACACAGCGGGAATTTAGAGGGCCAAAAAGATCAAAATGCCCCGGCATAAGCCGGGGCATTTTACTTTTATATTTTTTCCAGAAATTTGAGGATCTCCTCCGCGGTTTCTTTCGGTTTTTCTTCCTGGGGGACATGCCCGCAATTTTCAAATACGACTATTTTGGAATTCTTAATTTCTTTGTGGAATCTTTTGCCCAGTTCCAGCGGCACCAATTTGTCTTTCTCTCCCCATATTATTAAAGTCGGCACAGAAATATTTTTATAACTTTTCTCAAGTTTGTCCGCGTCCGGGGGCGGCAGGCCTTTTGCTGTTTGCCTCAGGGCGTATCTGGCCCTCCAGTTTAGAAACTGCTCCGAATATTTTTTAAATTCAGACCGGTGTATTTTTCTTTTGTCGTAAAAAATATCGCTTATCGCCATTTTAACCATCGGGCCTGCCGGCAGAAATAAAAATATAAGCCCCAGGAGAGGGATCTTCATAAGCTCCACCAGCCAGGGGAGCTCTTGCCTGTATCCTATGCTGTCTATAAGCACCAGGCCTCTCAGGGCCCCGCTTTCATGTTGCAATTTTTCCGCGACAATTAAGGCCAACCCTCCTCCCATGGAATTGCCGACAATAGTTAAATTCCGGAGGTTGTGATGCTTAATAAATTTCAAAATGCAATCCGCGTGATCATAGATAGAGTAGCGCCCGTCAAAAGGCTTTGGCGATTTGCCAAAGCCTTTGAGATCCAGAAGAACCAGCATATATTTATCTTCTAAGTACGGAACCAATTGTTTCCAAGAAAAAAGATTCGCTCCCAGGCCATGAATAAAAAGAATGGGTTTCCCGCTCCCGTAACTTTCGGAGTACAAATTTTCACTATCTGGCATATTCGATTGACCTCGATTCCCGGATGACGTTTACTTTGATTTCCCCGGGATATTTTAGCTCGTTTTCCACTCTATCCGCAATTTCGCGGGCTATTTTTCTGGCTTCCATATCCGAGACCGCCTCCGGAGTTACGAATATTCTTATTTCGCGTCCGGCCTGAATTGCGTAGGCCTTTTCCACTCCCTTAAAGGATGTGGCTATTCCCTCAAGATCCTGCAATCGTTTTATATAATTTTCAACGGAGTCTCTTCTCGCTCCTGGGCGGGATGCGGAAATGGCATCCGCGGTTTGCACGATTATTGATTCCAATGTTTCATACGGATATTCTTCGTGGTGCGATTGCATCGCCTGAATTATCCTGTGGTCCACATTGAATTTCTGGAGTATGCGTCGTCCGATTTCCACGTGAGTGCCCTGAATCTCATGATCCACCGCTTTTCCAATGTCATG
This sequence comes from uncultured Candidatus Saccharibacteria bacterium, assembly GCA_964422785.1. Taxonomy (GTDB): domain Bacteria; phylum Patescibacteriota; class Minisyncoccia; order UBA11713; family 2-01-FULL-45-33; genus CAYRCJ01. Next base: position 7,977 of record CAYRCJ010000015.1, read on the forward strand.
GAGCAGCGCTCCTTTTTTGGCGATAGCGACATCGGCTCCGAGTTCGCTGGCGAGCATTCCCGAGACATGCGCCATTTCAATTGAGTGCTGCATTACGTTTTGCCCGTACGAGGTTCTAAATTTTAAGCGGCCCAAAAGCATAAGAAGCCTGGGGTCGATATCAAAGGCCCCGACTTCGTAAGCGGCTTTTTCTCCGGCATCTTTGATTATTTTTTCTATCTCTATTTTTGCTTTTTCCACGGTCTCTTCGATTTTTGCCGGCTGGATGCGGCCATCCAAAATAAGATTTTCAAGAGCCACTCTGGCAATCTGTCTTCGGACCGGATCGAAGCTGGAAATCAAAATCATTCCCGGGGTATCGTCCACGATTATCTCCACTCCGGCGGCCCGCTCCAAGGCCCGGATATTTCTTCCTTCTTTACCGATTATTTTTCCCTTGAGATCGTCAGAGGGGATTGTCACCGAAGTTACAGTTACCTCCGAAGTAGTTGCTGAGGCCAGTCTTTGAATCGTAGAGGCCAAAATATCTCTGGCCTTTCTCTCGAGCTCCTCGAGGCCGAATCTTTCAAGTTTTTGAACACGGCCAAGCAAATCTTCCTCGCTTCTTTTTTCTATTTGTTCGATTAATTTGGCTTTAGCCTCTTCTTCCGTTAAGTTGGCTATCTTAGAAAGCTCATCTCTTTTTTTAACTTCAATATTTTCCAACTCCTCTTTTTTGGTTTTTATCTTTTCCAGATCGGATTTAAGTTTTTCTTCTTCCTTGTCCAGTTCTCTGGCTTTTTTATCGATGCTCTCATCTTTGCCGGCAAGCCTTTCTTCCAGCTTTCTTAGATCGCGTTCACGCTCTTTTTGTTCTTCTTTGGCCTCTTCGAGAATTTTTTCCGCGCGGCCTTTTGCTTCGTCCAGGGTTTTTTGGGCGGATTCTTTCGCGTCTAGAACGATTTGTTTGGCTTTAAGCTCTAAAGTTTCTTTCCTCTGCTGGGCTATAAGCTGCCTTAGAAAATATCCCAAAATGACGCCCGCGCCCAGAGCGGCCGCCGCTTTGATTAGCGTAAGTGTTAACATAATTTATTTGTAGAATTAAGTTCATGGTTAATAAAATAAGCGAATGCTTACACTCTATCAACGAATTATGTTTGAGTCAAGTAACAAAAATAAAAACCCCGCCATTGGCGGGGGATTTTTGCTAAACCGGACGATCTTTAATGGATTCGATATTTAAGCCCAATTCTTCTGCCTGGGCGATTTTTTCAATAATCAGATTTCTGGTTGAGTTAAGTTCCGGCACTATTTCCGGAAATCTGCCGGAAATATTTCTGGTTGTAAAAAGAAATTCCACTATGCCGTGCTTGTCTTCTTTAAACACCATTGCGTTTGCGATTTTTTCGGTTTCTGCCCAAAGATTGCGGTATCTTTTTGTCAGTTCGGAGATTTCTTTAATTATTTGTTCCTGTCTTTCTTTTATTTCCGGAGTCTCCTGCGCGATCCTTTCCAAAGCCTTTTGCATTTTCCCGTACGTTTTTTCGTACCGCTTATTTGCTTTAAACCAGGCGTCAACTTCAACATCACCGATTTTAATTTCTAATTTCGGATTTTGCTCCGGCCTCCATCCGTTGAATGCCTCCATCGAATCTACCGGCGGATCGATGCTTCGGCCAAACTGTGTTACAATCTTTGCCGGCTTGCCTAGTTCCAAAATGCTCCAATATAAACCCAAAACTCCTATCGTGCTATCTTTAATATTTTCTTTTTCAACTTTCATTTCTTCCCGAACTCCTCCCCACGGTCTCGCGTATTTGGAGGTAGGAATCTCACAGTTCGGGTGGTCTTCAAAGTTAAAAATTATCTCTTTGCCGTTTAAGATGCCCAAACAAATATTCGTTTCTAATACATACTCATGCGGCTGAGGCGTATGCCCAAATCCCGTGCATCCGTGGAATTCGTAACTCCTCCCCACCAGCAAAATAAATTCTCCATCGTGCTTTGCAATTTTCGCCTCGAGTTCCCGGTAAATGTTTTCCGTTTCAGGATTCGGCGCGCCACGCGCCACAATCACAAAATCGCGGATGCGGTCTCCTGTGGTTTCTCCTTCTCTGATGCATTGGCGGATTTTTTCCATTTTGCGTCCGGCCTCTTTTTTTATGCTTCTGGCCGAACCATTTCTGGCCTCTTCCTCTTTTTTTAACTCCGAAATTTCTTCCAGCTCTTTATTTAAGTTTCTCATTTTACCTCTCAAGGTGCTATTTAAACTTTAACCACTTTAGCATAAAATTATTTTATGGCAAAACGATACAAACCTGCGGTTTTGGCGGTCCTCGACGGATTTGGAGTCAGCGTGAAAGACCCTCAATCAACCTGGAAATATGCCAATATGCCGGTTATCCGCAACTTAGAAAAATTTTTCCCTTTTACCACGCTTCAGGCCTCCGGTACTGCCGTGGGACTTCCCTGGGGCGAGGAAGGAAATTCAGAAGTGGGGCACCTTACGATGGGCGCGGGGAAGGCGTTGTACCATCATCTTCCCAGAATCATAATGTCTATACACGACGGTTCTTTTTTCAAAAATCCCGCTTTTTTGGATGCCGCTAATTTCATAAAAAAAAGCGGAGCAGCAATGCATTTAATGGGGCTGTTTTCTTCCGGCTCTGTTCACGCTTACGCGGAACACCTTTACGCGCTTTTGGAATTTTGTAAAAAAGAAAATATCGCCAAAGTTTATTTGCATATTATCACCGATGGCCGCGACGCGCCGATAGAAGAAAGCGCTTTATTCGTCAGGCAGATCGAAGAAAGAATTTCCGGCCTTTATCCTTTTGCTAAAATTGCCTCTGTTTTTGGGAGAGTTTTCGCGATGGACCGCGACGGACATTGGGATAGGATTGAAAAAGTTTACAATTGCTTAACATCTGGCACCGGAGAAATTTTCTCAAAGGCCTCAGAGTATATTGAAAAATCTTACAAAAAAAATCTTTCAGATGAATTTATTGAGCCGGCCGTGCTTGAGTCGGGAGAGGGGAGAATAAAAACAGGTGACGCCGTCATTTTCTATAATTATAGGGAGGATTCTGTCAGAGAATTGGTTTCCGCTTTTGTTTCGGACAATTTTGCCGGTTTTTCAAGAAGTAAAATAGAAAATTTGTTTTTCGTCACAATGACGGAGTACGACAAAAATTTTCCGGTCAAAGTCGCGTTTCCCCCGCTTGATGTAACCGAGCCCTTGGCCAAAGTAATTTCCGACAACTCTTTGCGGCAGCTTCACATTGCCGAAACTGAAAAATATGCTCACGTAACCTATTTTTTTAACGGAGGCGCTGAGAAACCCTTCAAGGGCGAAGATCGTATTTTGATTCCATCTCCGGCCACCGCTCATTTTGACGAAACGCCGGAAATGTCTGCGGAGAAAATCGCGGATACTGTTATTTTAAATTTAGAAAAATACGATTTTATATTGGTTAATTTTTCCAATGCCGACATGGTGGGGCATACGGGCAATTTCCAGGCGACTGTTAAAGCTCTGGAAGTGTTGGATTTTTCAATCGGGAAAATTTTATCAAAAGTTTTGGAAATTGGCGGAGTTGTTATTTTAACTGCCGACCATGGAAACGCGGAGGAAAAAATTTATCCGATTTCCGGAGAAAAGAGAACAAAGCATACTATGAATCCGGTGCCGATTTTTGTTATTTCAAGAGATTTAAAAAGTGAACAACCAAAAACAGACCAAGAGATTTTATCTAAGTACAAAGAAGTTAAAGGCGTTTTAACGGACGTTGCCCCTACCGTTCTCGGGCTTTTGGATATTCCCAAGTCACCCGATATGACCGGCATTAATATTTTGCCGAAGATTATTTAAATTACTTTTTCCCATTGGCTTTGGCGGAGCCGTTTTTGTTTGTATGGTTTTTAGATTTTACAATTTCATCCACTATTCCATATTTTTTGGCTTCCTCCGGATCCATATAAAAATTTCTATCGGCATCGCGCTCAATATGCGAAAGAGACTGCTTGGTGTGATATGCCAAAATTTTATTTATCTTATCTTTTACGTGCACAATGTGCCTGGCGTCGATTGCGATGTCGCTGGCCTGTCCTTCCGTTCCGCCCAAAACTTGGTGAATCATAACTTCTGAATTGGGAAGGGCGTATCTTTTTCCGCCCGCTCCTCCGGCGAGCAAAATCGCAGCACCCGAAGCCGCAAACCCGACGCAAAGAGTCGCCACATCCGGTTTGATGTGTTGCATTGTGTCATAAATTGCCAAAGTCGCGGACACCGATCCGCCGGGGGAGTTTATGTATAGAAAAATATCTTTTTTGGGGTCTTGAAGCTCCAAAAAAAGGAGCTGGGCTATGATAGTATTCGCTACAGGGTCGATAATCGGGCCGCTCAAAAAAACTATCCTATCTTTAAGGAGTCTTGAATAAATATCGTAGGCGCGTTCCCCAAACTGTTCTTTTTCGATAACAGTCGGGATTAAATAGTTGTTGTACATGTCGTCATCCATTTATTTAATGTTATTAATTTTTTTCCAAAAAGTCAAAAACCATCTCATTTTGAAGCCTGCCGAAAAGGTAATCGCGGATTGCCTCCGGCGAAGCATTGCGCCGTTCCTCCTCTTTTAAACTGCGCAAGATTTTATCAGTTTCTTCCTCCAGCTTTGCCATGCTCGGGCTGAGGCTTTCTTTTTTGGCGATCTCCCGGAGGATCAATCCGAACCTGGCGCGTTTCAAAGACTGGTCTTCCCAATCTTTTCTTAAATCATCCTCAGTTTTTTTAATATGCGCCAAATAATCTTCCCATTTTAGTCCCATATCTCCAAGGGAGGACTTGTATTCACCTAGCATTTTTTCTTTTTCATTTTCTATTAAAATTCTCGGGATTTCCATCTTTGAAGAGGAATTTATTTTTTCAATAATCTTTACTCTTTGATCGCTCTGGGCTTTCATCTGTTTTTCATAAACTATGTTTTCAGCTATAAGTTTTTTTAACTCTTCTTCGTTGGAGCCGTTGTACGAGGAGTTGTTTTTTTTGACATATTCCAGAGCCTTTGACACTTCTTCTTCCGTGGCTGAAAGTTCACCTTTTGATTTTTCAGTATCTTCAATAATTTCCCGCGCGATTTTTTTGTAATCCGGCAGTTTTATATCCCCGAGGATTATTGCAGATATTTTAAATTCCAGCGGATTTCCGCGCGCGATTTTTGTAATAGAGATTTCCGGCCGTCCGATGGGTTCGAGTTTCTCTTCTTTTATAATTTTAAGCCACGAGTCCCTGACCGCGAGCTCCACCGCTTCTTCTAAAATCTTGGCATCACCTATTTTTTCCAAAATTATTTTTTCGGGTACCGCTCCCTTCCTGAATCCCGGGAGTTCAACATCGTTTTTTATATTTTTTATGGCCAAATTTAAAAACGGCTCAAATTCTTGAGTTTCCAATTTTACTTCTATTTCCAGTTTTCCTGCCTGACCGGCAGGCAGGGAGTCTGATATTTTTTTTATGTTGTACATTAAATTGAGGATAAAAGCCCCTCATGGGGCTTTTTATATTAGATTTTCTTTAACTACTCTTTCTTTTGAGAATATAAAGTTTTCACGGTCTTCATTAAGGTCCACTCTTATAATGTCCCCCAAGCCTATTTGCCCTGTGGCTATCAGGTTGGACATCGGATAAACAAGATATTTTTCAATCGTGCGTTTCAAGTGGCGCGCGCCGTATTTTAAATCCGTTCCTTCTTGGAGGAGAAATTCCTTTACTTCCGCGGCGCATCTGAAAATAAATTGCCTGTCGGATTGCGAAGCCATAATTCTGTTTTGAACTTCGTTGAGCTCTATTTCCAATACTTTTTGCAGATGCTGTCTGTTCAAAGTGCGAAAGACGACCACTTTATCGATTCTATTCATAAACTCCGGAGAAAATTTTCGTTTTGCCACATCGGTGGCCGTACGATATATTTTTTGGTCTATATCCGGCAGATTGGATTCGTCTAATTTAACTCCGGACGTAAATCCGATTCCTCCGTTAAATAATTCAGCCATTTCAACAGCGCCAAGGTTTGAGGTCATTATTATTATAGATCTCGACAAATCAACCCTCCGATTATCTCCCAGAGTGAGAGTGGCTCTGTCGAGAACACCCAGAAGAAGTTGCCACAAGGCTTCGTTGGCTTTTTCTATTTCATCAAATAGTATAAAACCCATTCTGATTCTGTCGGTGTGGTATTGATCAATCGCTTCCTGGGTTAGGATCGGCGGGGTCTCGCGATGTCCGAGATAGCCGGGAGGTGATCCGATCAATTTTGCGATTTCATGGCTATGTTGAAATTCTCCGCAATCTATTTTTATAAAAGCGCGCGGACTCCCAAATAAAATTTCAGCAGAGGCCTCCACTACCCTGGTTTTGCCGGAGCCTGTCGGACCCAAAAAAAGCAAATTGCCTATTGGGCGTCCCGGCATGCTCATCCCGGCCAGATATATTTGGTACATATTTACAATTCTACGCACCGCGCGATCCTGGCCGATTACTTTTCCGCTTAGCCTGCGCTCAAAATCGAGAACCTCGGGGCTTCTCATTTCCTGGTCGAGCACTATTTTTTCATAGACATAAGGCTTAGGGCCGCCGGTCATAACCACCTCTTTGCCCTGAGTAATATCGAAGGGCTTATCAAATATTTCTTTTTTAGTTATATAACTTTGACAATAAAAGTCAATTTTATCTAGAGCAAAAATTTGACCGCCAAAAGCGCTACGATATTTACCACTTTTATCATCGGATTGATTGCCGGGCCGGCGGTGTCTTTGTAAGGATCACCTACGGTGTCTCCGGTTACCGCCGCTTGGTGAGCGGGCGAACCCTTGCCTCCGAAATTTCCTTCTTCAATGTATTTTTTGGCGTTATCCCACGCGGCGCCTCCGGATGTCATTGAGATTGCCAAGAATAACCCGGTGACAATCACTCCAATCAGAAGTCCGCCCAAGGCTTTATTTCCCAGCAGAAATGCCACAGCGAGTGTTATTAAAATCGGAAGAATCGCCGGAGCTATCATTTGGCGGAGCGCGGCTTTTGTTACGATGTCTACCGTGCGCGCGTAATCCGGCTTCGCGGTCCGTTCCATAATTCCTTTTATTTCTTTAAATTGTCTGCGTACTTCCACCACAACGCTTTCCGCGCTTTTGCCGACTGCTCTCATCGCCAAAGATCCGAATATATAAGGAATCATTCCTCCAATAAAAATTCCGGCGACGACCAATGGGTCAGATAATTCAAAGGCCACGGTTCTTCCCAGACTTTGAAGTTCGGATACGTAAGATGCAAAAAGCACCATCGCCGCAAGACCGGCGGAAGCAATCGCATAACCTTTGGTTATAGCTTTGGTTGTGTTGCCGACGGCATCCAACGGATCTGTGATTTCGCGGACGTTTTTTGGAAGTCCGGCCATTTCCGCAATTCCTCCCGCGTTGTCGGTAATCGGACCAAAAGAATCTATCGCCACTATCATCCCCGCCATCGAGAGCATTGCTACGGAAGCGATGGCGATCCCGTAGAGTCCGGCGAGTTCAAAGGCCGCAAAAGCCCCGAGAGAAATGATTACCGCCGGAAGACTGACGGATTCGAGAGAAATGGCCAGCCCCATGATAATATTTGTGCCGTGACCGGATTTTGAACTTTCAGCAATAGATTTTACAGGCCGGAAATTTTTTGAGGTGTAATATTCCGTTATCAAAACCATCAGCAGCGTTATCAGGAGGCCCACCAAAGAGGCCAAAAAATATCTGAACGACAGGCCGGGGATTTTAACTATATTTGAAAACCATTGAGTTGCCTGGCTGCCCGGACTCACCACCAGATTTTTTATTATCCAGTAGAAAGATGCCGCCGCGATGATTCCGGACGCGACCAAGCCTTTATAGAGGCCGAGCATGATTTTATCTCCCGCCACTCTCACAAACCAAAAACCTATAATAGAAGCCCATATTGCCGAGGCGCCCATTAATATAGGAAGAAGAATCGCGGCGCCCGCTCCGACAAATATCGCGTTTCCCAAAAGCATTCCCGCGATCAGGGTGATGGCGTATGTTTCAAAAAGATCAGCGGCCATTCCGGCGCAATCTCCGACATTATCTCCCACGTTGTCAGCGATGACAGCCGGGTTTCTTGGATCATCCTCCGGAATTCCCGCCTCAACTTTTCCAACCAAATCAGCGCCCACGTCCGCGGCTTTGGTATAAATTCCCCCTCCCAATCTGGAAAAAACAGAAATCAAAGATCCGCCGAATCCCACGCCGATGAGCGCCGATAAGTCGTGGGTTAGTTTCCAAAAAATTGTAACAACCAAAAGCCCCAAGCCAACCACCAAAAATCCTGTCACAGCTCCCCCGCGAAATGCCAAGTTAAAAGCT
>CAYRCJ010000016.1:0-14565 GCA_964422785.1 uncultured Candidatus Saccharibacteria bacterium
GAAATTTCACCCCCGCCAAATCAGAAATGCAAGGAGTGTTTTTTCTTTCGGGGTTTCCGCCGAGTCCGCGAGGCGGGTGGCGGAACGATTCATTCTCGCTCAAAAAAAGTTCGAGCAAATGCTATAATGACACCACAAAGAAAACCGGTCTATGAAAAATAGGCCACTAATTCATCTTCAATGTGATGGTGATACAAATCTTTTTGAATGGAAGGCGCGATGGCAATCTGCGACGGATGAAAATCAGTCCTAAAAAATTTTAACCAATTGCCGAGCAAGTGGCTGTATATGCCATTTTTGCCGAAGAAAAATCCCATTCCGTTCCAGAGCACTCTCGGCCTAAATAATCCGCCATTTTGCCACAGTAATGAAAGATGGCTAATGTGCGTGATAAATAAAAAAGATGGGGCGGCAATTAACATCGCGCATACCCTGCGAAAATAGCCTCCTTTGATGTGAACAAAAATGTCAAAACACGCTGACCGGTGTTCTATCTCTTCCATGCTGTGCCAGGTCCAAAGGCGGGCGAGCCTCGGATCCACTCCCACTTCGCCAAGAACGCCATGTTCGAGGACAGCTTTGGAAAAAAGCAGGGTAAAATATTCTGTACACATACTGATTCCCACATTTGTAGTATCCGAAAGATATCGCTTCATCCAATTAAATAAACGCGGACCGACTCTCGAGTACTTCAAACTATATCCCTCACGGGCAAGCATGAGGTTGTATGCGTCGTGCACCCGCGCGTGAGCGCCCTCCTCATGGAGGAGGGTTGCCGCTCTTTCGGCAAGTTCCTGATCTCGTATCCGGCCAAGAACTTTTTCCGCCGAAGCAATTACAAACCGCTCGCCCTCAGGGATAACCACCGAAGACGCGTCAAAATAACTCGTAATAAATACCGAGCGATGAAACCAGAATTTTTTTATGCCGGCTTGGTCCATTGGCTTCAGTATATAATTTTTCAGAAACTTGGCAAATAAATTGACTTTTTCCAACTTCCTGCTAAAATTCTTTTGGCGGCACTTTAAACCAAGGAGGAACAGATGAAGCCAATATACCGCCGTATTGAACAAATGATCAAAATGATCGATGAGCCGAACCGCTTTGCGTGCGCGAAGATACTTTCCGAAAATCGCGAGCTCTTTCAAAAAGTTCAAGGGTCGACTCATAATCATCAGGCTTGGCCGGGAGGATATTATGACCACGTTCAGGATGGAATGAATTTGGTGATTGTTGATTACATACTGTTGGATTCTCTTCGGCCGTTGCCGTTTTCTCTTTCTGACGGACTTCTAACTTTTTTCCTTCATGATATTGAGAAGCCCTGGGCGTTTGAAATCGGTCCGGGTGGAGAAGTACAGCGGATTGAAGCCTTAATAACTAAAAAGGCACAGCACGAATTTCGGGCCCAAAAACTCAAAGAATATGGAATCATTCTTTCAGAAGATCAAAAAAACGCGATGAAATACGTAGAAGGCGAATTTGATGACTACACAAATAAAAGACGGATGATGGGGCCGTTAGCGGCACTTTGTCATAGAGCCGATGTGGCCAGCGCCAGAATATATTTTAACCACCCATTGGAAAAAGACGATCCGTGGGAAGGCGCCGAAAGAATCCGTGATTAGTATAAATATCTCCGCCCCGATGGTCATCGGGGCGGCTTTTTAATCTCTCATTTTCTTTTTAAATTCTTCCACCAGAGAAATATTTTCCGGATCAACTCCGTAATATTTCGCCAGATAATAAGAAGTCCAATCGGCCACGGCCAGAGAATTGAATATTTCGGCGATGCGGTTTAAACCGGATAATTCATGTGAATAACAAGGATAATTTTTCTCTTCGAAAATATTCTTGGTTATTTCCATTCTTTTTTGTATTTTCGCGTGATCTTGGCCGCTTTTTATAAAAACAAAATAAAAATTGTCCGATAAGCTTTTCATTGAGCCGCTTTTTTCAAAGCCCACCATCTCATTGTGATTGATCTCCGGAAATACGTTAAAAAAAGACGGAGTTTTGGCGGTCTCATTGAGTTTTATTTTCCAAGCGTAGGCGATGGCCTTATTATTCCAGGAAGAATAAATAATGGGAACTTTATTTTCTAACTTTTCCGCAATCCCCCTCCCCTCCTCCTCAAATTTTTCCGGATCAAAAATTTTTCCGAATTCCCCGGCATTTTCCAGGTTTTTTTCGTCGCCGATGGCCTTTAATACCGCGAGAAAACTAAACCCCAATGCCATTCTGGGCTCAATCCCGGTATCCGGAATTTTAATAAATGCCGCTCCTGTTTCCAGAGCTCTTTTTAATAACTCGCCTCCTGTGGAAATAGCAATTGTCTTAAATCCGCCCGCAATCGCTTTTTCAAACGAATCCAGGGCTTCTTCCGTATTTCCGGAATACGAACTTATTATTATCAGATCATCTTTTGAAGCGTTTTCCGGCAGGCCTGCCTGCGCAGGCAGGCCGTAGGTTCTGTGAGATACAATCTCCAAATCCGGCCTCAAAATCCCCAAAAAACCACCCGCGATATTGCTCCCGCCCATCCCGCAGACAATAATTTTTTTAAAATCGAGCCGTATGGCCGGGCCGCTTATTTCCGGATTCCACAAAAGCTGTTCTTTAACTTTTTTGATTGATTCAAACACTATTTTTTTATTCCGATGAGTTCAATTAATTTAGGCCTGTCGAAACCGACCACAACTTTCCCGCCAACTTCAAAAACAGGCACGCCCATTTGTCCGGAGCGCTGAATCATATTTTCTCTGGCTTTTAGATCGCTGGCCACGTCTTTTTCTTCGTAATCCACAGAGTTTTGTTGAAAAAATGCTTTGGCCATTTTGCAATAAACGCATGATGGCGTTGTGTACATTGTAACTTTGTTCATATTTAATTTAATTATATTCTTTTTTATTCTTTATAATAGGCTTGATATTGTTTTTTATTTATGCTAATATAGACAAACTCGAAAGGAGGCCAAATGAAAGTTCCTTACATAGGAATAACCGGATTTATGACATCTTTTGAAGTTAAGCTGGTCTTGAATTCTTTCCCATCAGATGTAAAACGAAAAGTTATGATCGGGGTATTGGCCGGGCTAAAAAGTCTCCGCGGAGAAACAAACAAATGGCCCGGAAGATATCCGAAAGTCGAAGAGATTAAAAACATCTTTATCGATGATCCCGTGGCGCTGAACCTGATTCATTATAATTCAAAGGAGCCTGATTCGCTGTTAGATCAGCTTTTAAAAATGACGGAATTTGGCGGCCCATATCTCAACGGCTTTCAGCTAAATATGGCTTGGCCGCCCAAGAAGACGATAGAAAGATACAAAAAGATGAACCCGGGAAAGCAGATTATTTTGCAGGTTGGCGGTATGGCTTTCGAATTTATAATGAATTCCCCTACAGTTTTGGCTAACCATATTGAAAGATACTCCGAAACAATTGACTATGTTTTGCTCGACCCCAGTGGCGGGCTTGGAAAAGAATTCGACCCGGAAAAAATAAGGCCCTATTTGGAGGCAATTTTCAAAGAAAAAATAGATATCGGTGTTGGCGTTGCCGGAGGCCTAAGCCCATCCTCTTTGGGTATTCTGGAGCCTCTCGTAAAAGATTTTCCAAACTTATGCATCGACGCCGAAGGCAAGCTCCGCAATAAAGAAGACGACTCGCTAAACATTGCCGCTTCTACAAATTATTTATTAAAATCGTTGGAATTATTTGAAAGTAGTAAACAATAAAATTATCCCCTCCGATGGCCATCGGAGGGCTTTCTTTATGTGCTAATATTGCATTATAAAAATTATGAAAAAGAAAAAATATTATTTAATAGGAATCGCCGGAGTGGCGATGGCAAGCCTGGCTGGACTCCTCAAAAAAATGGGACACGAAGTTGCCGGGTCCGATAAGGAAATGTATCCACCGATGTCCGATATGCTTAAAGATTTAAAAATAAAAGTCTTTTCTCCATACAGCGAGTTTCATGTGAAACGTTATGCGCCGGATGTAGTCATTGTGGGAAATGCAATAGGCAGAGGAAATCCGGAACTAGAATATGTCCTTTCTAACGGACAAACATATCGGTCATTGCCGGAAATATTGAAAAAGGAATTTATTGAGGGGAAAAAATCAATAGTCATTGCCGGAACTCACGGGAAAACCACAACAACAGCCTTGGTAGCCTGGATACTTGAATCCGCCGGATTAGATCCGACTGTGTTTGTGGGAGGTTTCACGGGAAACTTTAACTCGAGTTTTAAATTAGGAAAAGGAAAACATATAGTCATCGAAGGAGACGAATATGACACTGCCTTTTTCGATAAAGGACCGAAATTTTGGCATTATCGCCCATATATTGGCTTGGTAAACAATATCGAGTTGGATCATGTCGATATATATCGCGATCTTGATGCGGTTAAATTTTCATTTTCAAGATTTATAAATTTAATACCCAAAAATGGCCTCTTGGTAGTAAATAGAGAAGATAAAAATTCATATGGTCTGGTTTTAGGAAAAAACAAGTCCCCCATCTCTACTTTCGGTTTAAAATCCGGGGATTTTACGGCTAAAGATATCGAGTTCTCGAAGACCGGCACTAAATTCAAAATTTTTAATAAAGGAAAATTTATATCGTATATTTCAACCGGTCTTGGCGGTGAACATAATATATCAAACATTCTTGGCGCATTCGCCATAGCGTCTTTCCTAAAGATTTCTAATTCAAAGATCGTTAGAGCCATAGAAACATTTAAAAGCGTGAAACGTCGGTGCGAGATAATAGGAGAGAAAAACGATAAAATAGTAATAAACGACTACGCTCATCATCCTACAGCTGTAGTAAAGACCTTGGACTCTATAAGATTAATGTTTCCCATGAAACGTTTATTCGTAGTTTTCGAGCCTGGATCTGCATCTTCAAAGAGAAAGATCTTTGAGAATGAATATGCGAGAGCGTTTAAATGCGCAGATTTAGCTTATATTTATAAGCCGTTTCACGTGGAACAAATGAGCAAGAATGAAGTGTTTTCCGGTCTTAGTGTTTCACGAAATATAAACAAATCCGGTACCATGGCAAAGAACTTCGACGATTTAGACAAAATGATGTTTCATATGAAACAAGATTCTAGGCCCGGTGATGTAATAGTCATAATGTCATGCCGAGGGTTTGACGGTCTCCCAAAACGAATATTAGAAATACTATAGAGTTTCATGAAAAGCGTGAAACAAAGAGTCGGCCAAATAGGCGAGGAATTAGCTTCAAGATTTCTTCAGTCAAATGGATATCGGATAAACGATAGAAACTACCGTAAAAAATGGGGAGAGATAGATATTATAGCCGAGAAAGACGATATGCTTCATTTTATAGAGGTAAAGGCTAATAGTGTTTCACGTTTTACACATAAGTATATGCCGGAAGACAATGTTCGCCTTTGGAAAAAACAACGGCTAAGTAGGGCTATTAAAACCTACTTTTTGGATAAAAAAATAGGGGACGATCAGGAATTTCAAATAGACGTATTGGCGGTTTTTCTTGACTTTGAGAACAAAAAAGCCAAGATAAGGATGGTTGAGAATGTTCTTTTAAGCTAGGAGGGGAAAGTGAGAAGCAAAGAGGAGTCTGATAAGTTAATGCTTGCGGCAAAGTTTATACAAGAATCTAACTTAATTGAAAATATTGATATCCCGCTTCAAACAATCTGGGTACAATTAGGATGTGGCGACCCAAAAGATCCACACAGTGGACACGCCGGCGCATTGTTATCAGCAGATATTATCGCGGCCGGTAATAAGTTGTTGACCGAAATGATGGTTTGCGATTGGCAAGCGATGATTATCAGAGAACAAAATTCCTTAAATTTGCATCCGGAAAACATTATCAGCGGCCGCCATATCGGATATTATCGTGATTGCGGAGAATTTGTCGGGGACAAACGATGTATGCCGCCACAAGCTGTGCCGATATGCATGGCCGGCTTAGTTGAAGAAATAAATTATCTTCAAAAGAAAGAGAAAGTTCTAAATAATAAAGGTGATATTGTTAACAAAATTGCTGATTTTCATTTGGAGTTTTTGACAATTCATCCGTTTGTAGATGGAAATGGGCGAACCTCGAGATTGCTTGTCTGGTATTTATTCAAGTATTTTGGTTTGGAACCATTTATATTTACAAGCGAGGACAAATTTGAAACATACTACAAGGCCTTCGATGGAATGAGAGAATATTTTCTAAATCGTGCATAAAATTTACCCTCCGGTGGCCACCGGAGGGCTTTTTTTTAATCAAAAACCGTGATAGGGTATAGCCAATATCGGGCTGTAGTATACCGGCAGTACACGTGTTTTGGGAACACGAGGACTGGGTTCAATTCCCAGCAGCCCGACAAGTAAACCCCCAACTTTATTAAGCTGGGGGTTGAGGCGACTCATTGCTTCGCCTTCGATTTTCTTTATCTTTTATCCATTGGAAAAACGCATCCACTCTCAGTTTTCGGGAATTCCCCAAATGAGTGTGCTTGGTGAGATCAAAAAACTCTGTGTATCTTAGGTGGCCTTCCTTGTATTTAAAATGGCCTTTCCAGTTATTTATCTTGTCTGCAAGGCTTTGAATTTGATTTTCTCCGCTGTCGTCGACGCGCAAAAGAAATATAACCGGAAGCGAGCCGAATTTTTTTTCAAAAAATCTTTTGTGTCTCCTTATAAACTCCTCGACGTCTAAATTAGAGCTTTTTATCTGAATCGGAACATTTTTACCGTGAATATTTTCAACAATAACATCGGTTTTCCAGACAAAGTCCATCCAGCTGCATCTGCTGACGAAAACTACTTTGTTGATTTTTTTAAGCTCCGTCATTTTCAGGAGCAGTTTATTGGCCGCTTTCTCTACGGATTTGCCTCTTTGATTTTTCCTTTTCCCTATAACCCACCTGGCTTCTTTGCGAAACTTTCTCATCCGCTCCAGCTCACGCCTTGCCCGGTTAGTCGGCCATCTGCCACGGCTCATAAGGTTCCTTTCTGATTTTTAAACCTCAAAAAACTTTAGCAAATGCGTGGCCGCGAGTCAATCTATAATTTACTTTTTACTTAAACAATGGTAATAAAAGCTGGGAGTCCGGCAAAAGGGGAGTAGAAGAAAATGAAAAAAGAAAATGTTGAAAGAGCCCGGTTCGTTGATAAAGAGTATTTCGGAAATATTTCATTGGAACAAAGTGTGGACGTGCTTGAGTCTGCGCTCGAAATTATGAAAGATGAGCTTACCCAAGTTAATGTCAGGCGTAAAGCCGGAGATATGCTTTTTGCGCTTATAGCTTTAGCCAGGAACCAAGGATGGGATCTCGATGAATTGCTTAAAGAAGCTACCGCCAAGGTAGAAAGCAAACAAAGAGAAAGACATTATTATGAAGCTCACATCACAATTGAGCCTGTGTTTGAGGAAAGACTTAAAGAATTCAAAGAAGTGTCGGGGAAATTTGATTTCAGAGTGGCGGAGCTGCTGATGAGAAAGAGAACTGAAGATGTCCCGGAAAGATCTTCAAATGATTCATTCTGTACCGGAAGGAGCATTTCCTATTCCGATATTAAAACCAGAATGTTAAATTTGGTAAAAAATCTTCGGGATTCCGGTTTTAAAGTATGGAGATACAAAATAGAGAGCACGTTACTTGATTCACGCTATGACGATTCAAAACTCCCGCTCGACCGATCTAAGCTCCCGGAAAAAGAAAGAACTCCCAGGCCTCCGGCCGGCCAAGTCGCGAATAAATAGTGTGCGGGATACCGGAATCGGACCGGTGCCATCAGTTTGGAAAACTGATGTTCTGCCATTAAACTAATCCCGCCTTCGGTCGCTCCTGCGACCTTCGGCGGGCAAGCCTGCCTGCCGGTAGGCATGGCCCGCTAAAGTCGCTTAAGCAACTATCATTCTATAAAATTTTAGCCAAAATTAAAACCCCCTCCGATATCCGTCGGAGGGGGAATTTATTTAAAAAATTTCCAAAGAAAATCCAAAAGGGTAGTGAGCCCTATATTTTTTACTAAATTTCCGGCGATAAGAGCCGCAAATCCGGCATTCCATTTTTTAAGGCGCAGGACCGGTATGCCTACAGCCTCCATCCCGGGGAGTAATCCCAGGAAAAAAAATAAAGCGATGCCTATATACTCTCCGCAAAATTTTAAAACCCAAAAGATCTTTTTTTCATTGTGCGCGGAATTGAACGGATCTATTATGTATTTTTTTACCCAATACTCTCCTCTTGTCAAAAACCTGGAGTCCTCAACTTCCGACACGGCATTTTTGGCGATTGAAAAACCCTCTCTTGCCGCCCCGGTTTTTTTTATTCTTTTTAAAACCCATCCGGAAAAATAATACCACCAGATAGTTTCGGAAACTGCCAAAATACAAATTGGAATCTTCAGCGACAAACCGCTCAGCCCAAAAAATAATTTTAAAACAAATGAAATCGCTTCCGTGTTGCACAAAAAAACAAAAACGGCAAATCGTACCCGGCCCTCCCTTAACCATTCTTTCAAGGATTCACCATTTTTCTGACTTGCCGCCAGGCGGCAGTCGGGAATTTTGTTCTTGGCTAATCATAAACTAAAACAACCCCGACGTCACGTCGGGGTTGTTTGTCGCGAAATTTAGTCTACTGCTTTCTTGAGAGCCAGCGCGGCTTTAAATTTGGGAACCTTCTTTGCCGCGACCTGGACCATCTCTCCCGTCTTTGGATTTCTGGCCATGCGGGCCTTGCGGTGTTTTACCACAAAGGATCCGAAACCCGAAATCGCAACCTCATCTCCCTTACCTAGGGCGTTGGTAATCGTATCAAAAACAAAGTCTACTACTTCCTCCGAATGTTTTTTGGAGGTATCTACACCTTTCTTGGTGTGCATTTCGTAAACCTTTTCGGCTAACTGTGATTTATTCATGTTCACATTCTATATTCCTCGATAATTTCCCGCAAATGTTTGATATCCACAGCCTTGCCGTTGCCACCCAACTCCAAAAAAATTGCGTTGACTTCGATAGGGCCACTCTCCACCACATTCATCGGAGTCGTGATTTGATTTTTAAATCTTGTGAGCGAAGTTTCAATATCGACTCCGATTATGGAATTATACGGACCGACCATTCCTATGTCAGAAATAAAAGCCGTTCCCTTGGGTAAAATTTTAGCATCGGCCGTCGGCACGTGCGTGTGAGTCCCAAAGACTGCCGAGACCTTTCCGTCCAAATACCAGCCCATCACGGATTTTTCTGAAGTTGCCTCCGAATGCCAATCTACAATTTTAAAAGGTGTTTCATTTTTATTTTCTTCCAAAATTTTATCAGCCGCGCGAAAAGGGGAATCATAACTTTGTTTCATATGCACCTGGCCTATTAAATTTATCGCCAAAATATTTTTGTAAAATAACGCTCCCCTGCCGGCGATACCGGGGGACATATTTGCCGGGCGAAGTATGGGAATTGTTTCATCCGCCAAAATTTTGCCGGCATCTTTTCCTTCAATGCTATGGTTGCCGCCGGTAAAAATATCAACGCCCGCGGCTTTTAATTCTTTAATTTGCGTCTCTCCGATCCCTTTCCCGTGAGCGATGTTTTCTATGTTGGCAACGACAATATCCGGAGAAAATTTTTTGTTCCACTCCGGCAAAACATGTTTCACCCCGGCTCTTCCTAATTTTCCGACTACGTCTCCAAAAATTAATAGTTTCACAACTTTATGCTAAACTAATTACAAATGGATGACAACGAAAACGGGATTCCTAAAATAAGAACCTATAAATCCGACGCGGAAATTTTTATGAAAGACAAAAAAATCTCCTCGCTGGATATCGCCTCCCAGTCTTACATCTTGAGGGAAAATAAATTCCAAAAAACAGGAAAGGCTTTTGGCGTTAAAAAAATCATCATAATCTGTTTTGCCGCGCTTGCCATTTCTGCGGGAATCTACTTATATGCAAATTATTTTTTGGCCGGCAAGATAACCGCTCCTTCGCCGACAGCTCCGGTAAAAACGTTTAAACCTTTTGTGGCGGTTGAGGCTCAAAAATCCTTAACTTTCCAGAAAATAAATCCGGGATCGCTGACTGATTCTTTAAAAAATGAACTTGGTAAAAATTTCCCCGGCGATACAATTGTTTATTTTAACACCTCATTAACATCGCTTGAATTTATGAATTTCATGGGATGGAATCCGCCAAAATCTTTTTTGGAAAATGTTGAACCAAATTTTAATATATTGGGAGTTTACACCGAAAACAAAAGCGACATAGCGGTTGTATTTGAAATTCAGGATTTTGAAAAAGGCTTATTGTCAACGCTCGAATGGGAACCGGCAATGTGGCGGGACTGGAAACAATTCTTATCCGACAATGATGTCTTGAACATCCCAGAGTTTTCGTTCAAAGACGAGGTGGTGCAAAATCAGGATGCCAGAATATTGAAAAACAACCGCGCGATATTGGGATACGCGATTTTCAATAAAAAATTTCTGGTAATATCAACATCGCGCGAATCTTTGGGATTTGTTTTAAAAAGATTGATATCATTGCCGCCTAAATAAAATTCGTGTATAATTTCCGCATGGCAATAGATTTAAATTACTATAAAGAAAAATTAGGGGAAGAAAAAACAAAGCTGGAGCGGGAGCTCTCAACCATCGCGCACAGAAATCCGGACGCGCCTGAGGATTGGCAGGTTAATTATCCGGACCTAAACGTTATGCCGGCCGCCAAAGAAGAAATCGCGGACCAGGAAGAGGCCTATGAAAATAGAGCCAGCTTGGAAATCGGTCTGGAAGCCCGCCTCCGGGATATAAACGATGCCCTGGAAAGAATAGAGAAAAAAACTTTTGGAGTGTGCAAAGTTGGAGGAGAGGCGATTGACGAAGAAAGGCTGCGCGCAAATCCCGCGGCGCGGAATTGCATAAAACATGAAAATGTTTAGGGTAGACAAAAAATTTCCCGGTTTTTCACTCGAGGCTTATAATCCGTCTAAAGACGAAATTACAAAAATTTCTTTAGCAGATTTTTCCGGCTCATGGCTGGTACTATTTTTTTACCCAGCGGATTTTACCTTTGTCTGCCCGACTGAACTTTTGGACCTCAATAAAAGATATGATGAATTTAAAAAACACAAAACGGAATTGCTCGCTGCAAGCACGGATACGGTCTACACCCACAAAGCCTGGATTGAAATGGAAGAACTCTTGAAAGGTCTTCGATATCCAATGGCGGCGGATCACAATGGAAAATTTTCCAAAGAACTCGAAGTATACGATGAAGAAAATGGCATGGCCCAGCGCGCGGTGTTCATTATTGACCCGGAAGGGATTTTGCGGTCTGTCGAAATTGTCGGAGACGCGATAGGCAGATCCGCCGGAGAAATTTTGCGTCAAGTTAAAGCTTTGAATTTTGTAAGAGACAATCCGGGTAAAGTTTGCCCGGCCAGCTGGGACGAAGGCGAGAAAACTCTTGAGCCTTCAATCAAAAAAGCCGGCAAGGTTTACAAAGAATTAAAATAAAAAAACAAAATGATATTTTATAACTGCTCTGAATCAGAAACTACATACGCATACACTCTCCGCAGCAGAAGACGTTTTTTGTCTTTTTTAACAGTACTTTTGATCTCCGCGATAATACCTGCGTTTTTTAGGACTGCGTTGCCGCTCGTAATTTCGCAGATAATTTTTTGGACAGCGACAATAGTTTTAATTATAGACACATTTAAAATGGGTTGGCGTCAATATATGGCTGGTTGGAGGGGAAAAACTATGCATTTCTATGGAAATCTTTGGCGTGGAAATTGGAAAATGGAAATAGAAAAATAATATTGACTCTGGCAAACCGGGCGGGTTATAACTAGTCTGGACCTTGTTTATCCGGAGGCGATATGAACGAATGCTTGGCAGACAGCCCAAGTTGCACTTTTTGCAAACATTTTTTGGAAAAATCAAATACCGACAGCAATCATAAATTCTGGGAGTGCCCAAATTGTCATCGGGGATACTTGGAAAATAGTGACGGAAGTTTAACGGAATTAAGCGACGACCCGGATGCAATGTTTTAAGCTTGACATTTATTTTTAAAACATATATAATATAGGAAGAAAATTTGGAGGGAAAGCGATGCCGCATAGCCAAAAATTCTCGGAAAACGCCAATGGGGTTTCAGTTGAATTTAAATGCCCCGTAATCAAAGAAGTTGTTGAAGTCCCGGGGCTTTTCAACTACTGCCCATTTTGCGAAGAAGCACTGGACGGATCGAATTGTGTTTTTGAACTGCCGGCCGAGCTTATGGAAAAAAGCTAAAATATATAAAAACTAGCCCCCCGATGGCCATCGGGGGGCTTTCTTTTTTATATGGAGTTGCTAAAGTCCTCAAGTATGGCAACCAAACTTCATTCGGCGGAAATTGTAGGAATCGGCGCAAAAATAATAGACGTTGAGATCGACCTTTCGCCCGGTTTGTTCAGTTTCGCGATTGTCGGGCTGGCGGATAAAGCCGTGGCTGAATCCAAAGAGCGCGTTTCGGCGGCGATAAAAAGTTTGGGCGCCAGATCTCCTCAAAAGAAAAATCAAAGAGTAATAATTTCTCTGGCTCCGGCGGATCTCAAAAAAGAAGGCCCGGTTTTTGATTTGGCCATTGCCTTGTCTTATCTTCTTGCCTCAAAACAAACGGAGTTTAATCCAAAAGGAAAAATTTTCCTGGGAGAACTGGCGCTCGACGGCACGCTTCGCCCGATAAGAGGAATCTTGGCGCTTGCGGAAGAAATCAAAAATAAAGGCTTTGATGAAATGTTTGTCCCAAAGGGAAACGGGGCGGAAGCCGCTCTCATAGACGGCATAAAAGTATTCGAAGCATCTTCCCTGGAAGATATCGTCGAGCACCTAGAAGGAAAGGTTTTGATATCCGAGCAGCCAAGGACTAAATTTTCTTTGAGCGAATCTGTTTATTCAACTGATTTTTCGGATGTGCGCGGCCAGGAATCCGCGAAAAGAGGATTGGAAATCGCCGCCGCCGGCGCGCACAACGCCTTGATGATCGGCCCTCCCGGCACCGGGAAAACAATGCTGGCCAAAGCGTTTTCCTCAATTCTTCCTCCTCTTTCAAAAGAAGAGGCATTAGAAGTTACGAAAATACATTCTATTTCCGGCACAATGAAAGAAGACCTGGCGATTTTAAAAGAACGGCCGTTCAGAAATCCTCATCATACTTCGTCCTATGTTTCGTTGGTCGGCGGCGGGTCATATCCCAAGCCCGGAGAAATCACCCTGGCGCACCGCGGAGTTTTGTTTTTGGATGAATTCGCTGAGTTTGAACGCCGCGTAATAGAAGCGCTCCGCCAGCCGCTGGAAGATAAGGTTATAACAGTCTCCCGCGCTCGAGCTACGCTAAATTTCCCCGCGCAGATAATGCTTATCTTGGCTATGAACCCATGCCCATGCGGAAACTTAGGCTCCCAAAAAGCGTGCATTTGCACAACATCCACAGTAAACAGGTATCAAAGAAAAATATCCGGACCCATCATCGACAGAATAGATCTTTGGCTCGGAGTTTATGGGATCGAACACAAAAAATTGGAAGATGACCGCGCCTCCGGAGAAAGCTCTATGAAAATACGCTCCAGGGTTGAACGTGCCAGAGAAATCCAAAAGAAAAGATTTAGCGACAGCAAAATTTTAACCAACGCGGAGATGTCTGTGAGAGACATAAAAAAGTACTGCTCTCTGGACAGTGAATCAAAATCAATCCTCCAGCAGGCGGCGATGAAACTCGATCTTTCGCCCAGATCATACCATCGGGTCATAAAACTCGCCCGCACAATCGCGGATCTCGAACAAAGCAAAGAAATAAAGAAAGAACATCTTTTGGAGGCTTTACAATATAGACCAAAAATGATATAGTTGGAAAAGAAGAAAATGGGCATTTCGATGAAAACCGGCATTTTGGGAATGGGGCTCGTAGATTTCGATAAGATGGAGTGCTGCGCCTTAGCGCATGCTTTTGCAAGAAATCCTGATCTTGTTAAGAAAACGCTGGAGTTGAAAGCAATTCCCGCAAAGAAACTGAAAATCTTTGGAAACATAATGATAAATAGTTTGTCTCTATCGTTCAGGCCGAATGAGGAGATGAAACTTGCCTACAACTTATTTGCCCGCGCTGAAGAAAGGCGTCTAAATTCAGACGCGAAATCCAAATTGGTTTGTCCTCACTCCGAGCAAAGCCATCTCCTGGCATTGCAATCTGTCTTATCAAAACTTTCGGCCGCGATAAACTAGAAAGGAGGAAAACATGATCGATACTGACGATCTCGAGGACACCGGTCTTTTTGAAGCGATGCGTGAAGAGTCATTCTCTATGATTTTTGAAATCGAATGGCCTGGGGCAAGCGGGCTTACGAACGAACAGCTGCTCAAGCTCTTTGAATACGAAAAAGCCGGAATGGTGAAAAGAATAAGCGCGCCGGATAAATGGGTATATGAATTTTCGGCCGCCGACATCAAAGAAGCATGGATTTTTGATCTCATAGAAAAACAACAAATGGAATTTAATAAAACACAAAACT
>CAYRCJ010000016.1:14665-16251 GCA_964422785.1 uncultured Candidatus Saccharibacteria bacterium
TGGATTTTTGATCTCATAGAAAAACAACAAATGGAATTTAATAAAACACAAAACTAAAACGCCCTGTCGGATGACGGGGCGTTTTTTTATTTTTCGGAGAAATTTAAAAAGGATTTTTTGCTCCGCGGATTTCGAAGTGAAGATGGCAACCGGTTGATTTTCCCGAGTTTCCGATATTTCCTATCTGAGCGCCCTGAGAGACGTATTGCCCCACGCTGGCCAGCACCGCCGAAAGATGGCCGTAGACAGTTTGGGTGCCGTTGGGATGCGCGATGGCGATATACCATCCATACCCTCCGTTCCAGCCGTTGGCACGCGCGATTATGACAGTCCCGGAGGCTGAAGCGTAGATTGGAGTCCCGCAGCTGTCTGCGAGATCAACTCCGTTAAACCCGTGAATGCCCTGACTTTTGCGGCCTCCTGTTATAGGACGCATGAAATAATTTCCCAAGTCAGGTCCCGAACCTCCTCGGTAACGATTTGTGTGAACACTAAGCGGCGATTGAACGGGAGTAGAAAATTCCGCATCCGGAATTATTATGGTTGTTCCTTCTTCCAGATCTCCGGAAACGCCTGCCTGGCCGGCAGGCAGGTTATTGTAAGAAATAATTTCTTCGGCGTCGCTCTTAAATCTTTTGGCCAAAGATTTTACCGTATCTCCCTTTTTAACTTTATATTGAATCCCGGAAATAGGCAGAATAACCAAAACATCTCCCGGACTTACAAGATCGCCTCGTTTCATATTATTCGCCCAGTAGATTGTGCTGACGCTCACCCCGAACATATCGGCTATCTTGGATAATGTATCTCCGGAATGGACAGTATAGGTCGTGATCTGATCCAGTTTGTATGAATCAACATCGGCAAGGCTGCCCATCGGGCCGACAACCGGCAAGATAGAAGAGTTTTCAACAAAATCCATCGAGGCGCCTCCGGTGGCCGGAAGCTGGTCCGAAGTGGCCGGCGCGTTTAAAAGCGGGATGTTCTGGGAATTATAAACAGGCTTGCTTGTATCCTGGCCCAAAATATTATCAAAAAACGACAATAGACCGGCATGTGCCGGGCGGGCGACGCTTAGAACAGTAATAAATGAGGAAATTACGACTGTAAAAAACAAAAAAAGCGCCTTTTTTGATATAGTTGGTTCTTCGAAAATAAGCCTAAAAGTCTAAATTAAATCTATGCTTTGCGGGCAAAAAACATTATTCTGTATGCATTTATTGCCCGCCATGCTTCAGTTCGACCGTCCCCCTAATGGTAGCCCTTCCGGAGGCCAAATTCAACCTTGACAAAGGGGGGCTGTGGATTGATTGTGGATAGATATATGGAGTTGAACCTAAAACAAAAAGAGGCCGTAGAAACAACCGAGGGGCCGGTTTTGGTGATTGCCGGGGCGGGCGCCGGAAAAACCAAGGTAATTATCGAGAGAATAAAAAAAATAATCTCAAATGGGATAAATCCGAAGTCTATTTTGGCGGTTACTTTCACCAACAAAGCGGCGGGGGAGATGAAAGAAAGACTTGGGTTGGCATCCGAGCCTTTTATCGGAACGTTTCATGCGCTCGGCCTCTTTATCGTCAAAGAAA
>CAYRCJ010000017.1:0-7482 GCA_964422785.1 uncultured Candidatus Saccharibacteria bacterium
CGAATAAATTTCTTTCAGAGTCATTTCCTTTTTTACTGTTGCCGCCGTAGCCACTGGCGCGATTTCTGCCGCTGGCGTTGCTGCCGGAATTTCTTCTGTTTTCTTTTGTAATTCTTCCGCGTGAAGATGCAAGTCTGATCTCAAAAAATAAAATTTTATTTTTTCGCCATAATTATATTCAAAGTCCCGATGTCCCATGGCCTTGTTTTCGTAGAGAACCGAATGAACTATTTTGCCGGCTTCAAGTAATTCAAATATAAGCTTGGCCAATGGACCCTTGCTGTCGCCGGTGGCCACTATGACCGAAGTAATGCTATCGTCTCTCAAAATATTTTTTCCAAGCTGGTAAAGGGCTTCGTCGGCCGCGTCTTCGCCTTTTGGAACCAATGTTACCGAAAAACCGGCGTCAACTAAACTTTCTTGCAAAAAAAGCGTTTTAGCGCGCCTGCCGCCCGAGCTTCTGTCGGTAGTCTTTGGTATCAAAGACATCGCGGCGTATAATTTGCCCGTGTCCATTTCGCCGAGCTTTTGAGCCAGGTCTTTCAGATAAGATCCCAAGAATTCCACAATCCTATGTTTTCTAAGACGGTTCTTAGGATCTCCTTTTGCTCTGATTACCAAGTTTTCAACGTCCAGGATTACTGCGATTCTGCCTGCCATATGCGTTACCTCCGCAAAATTAACCTACCACACAGTAAGCATTTACGCAAGTTTAGCACTCTTGACGTGAGAGTGCTAATTTTTATATAATGCCGTTATGCGGATAGACGAGAGAAAAGAGAATATTTTGGATTTTATTGTCAGGGATTTTATAAAGACCGCGGAGCCTGTTTCTTCCGGGCGGGTTTTTTCGAGAAAGGCTTCCGGCGCAAGTCCGGCCACAATAAGAAACATTATGCTGGAGCTGAATGAAGATGGCTTTTTATATCAGCCGCATACTTCCGCTGGGAGGGCTCCGACAGACAAGGGTTATAGATATTTTGTAGATAATCTGATGGAATTAAAGGATCCAAGCAGCCAAATCCAGCGGGATCTTGATAGAATTGTATCCGGTCTCAAGAACGAAATAGAAAATTCGTTTATAGAGCTGTCCAGGACTCTGGCGGATCATTTGAAACTTTTTAGCGGAGCGGGGGCTTTAAATTATCGGGACAAATTTTTTGGATACGGGCTTTCGGAAGTGTTGAGAGAGCCGGAATTTGATGAACACAATTTAGCGGCGGAATTCGCGGATTACGTGGAAAATATTAAAGATGAGCTGGCGGAATCTGCCCCCCGGGATTTGGATTTAACTCCCGAAGTGAGCCTTGGCGGATTTGGGACGGTAAAAATATTTTTTGAAGATGAGGATTTGGGCAGATGCGTCCTTTTTTTGGCGGGGCCCAAGCGGATGAATTATGAAAAGGCAACATCGGTTTTAAAATACGCGGCAAAAGACATTAAAAATAAAAAAACAAAAAAACATGGAAGATAATGAGGAGGTTTATGAAGACGTCGGAGGAGACGGAGAAGAAAATAGTTTTCAGGAAAAATTAAAAAAGCTGAGAGAAGATTTGAAAATCTGCAAAAAAGAGCGCGATGATTACCTGGCGGGATGGCAAAGGGCCAAGGCCGATTTTATAAACGCCCGCAGGGATGAGGAGAAAAAATTTGGAGAGCTGGCAAAGATGATAGAGGCGGGTACGATTTCTGACTTTTTGTCCGTGGCGGATTCATTTGATATGCTTTTCAAAAGCGCCAAAGATGACGGAGCTTTAAAAATTTACGGCCAGTTTCAGGAAATTTTGCGGAGGCATGGTGTCACTCCAGTTGAATGTCTGGGGCAGAAATTTAATCCGGAATTTCATGAGGCGCTGGGAGAAGTGGAGACTGAAGACAAAGAAAAAGACGGGATAATTTTAGAGGAGCTCCAAAAAGGGTACAAATCGCAGGATAAAATTTTAAGAGCGTCGAAAGTTAAAATAGGTAATTATAAAAGTTAATATATAAACATATGAGTAAAATACTAGGAATAGATTTGGGTACTACAAACTCCGCGATGTCGGTGGTGGAAGGTGGCTTGCCAAAAATTTTGGAAAACAACGAGGGAGCCAGGACCACGCCTTCAATGGTGGCTTTCTCCAAAAATGGAGAAAGGCTTATCGGGCTTTTGGCGAAGCGCCAGGCAGTTACCAATCCGAGAAATACTATTTTTTCCGTGAAGCGTCTGATCGGAAGGAAATTTACTGATTCCGAAGTCCAGCGCGACAGATCCCTGCTTCCGTATGAAATCAAAGAATCCACCAACGGAGGAGTGGAGGTAAAAATTAATGAAAAATGGTATCGCCCGGAAGAAATCTCCGCGATGATTTTAGGAAAACTAAAAGCTGATGCCGAGGCGAAGCTAGGCGAGAAGATTGAAGAGGCGATTATTACCGTACCCGCTTATTTTGACGACTCTCAAAGGCAGGCCACCAAAAACGCCGGAGAAATCGCCGGATTTAAGGTCCGCCGTATTTTAAACGAGCCCACCGCGGCGGCGTTGGCTTACGGACTCAACAAAAAGAAGAACGAAAAAATCATAGTCTACGATTTCGGCGGAGGAACTTTTGATATTTCGGTTTTGGAGATCGGGGATGACACAATAGAAGTCCGTTCAACGGACGGCGATACGCATTTGGGGGGGGACGATTTTGACCAGAGAATAATTCAGCATATCGCCTCCGAATTTAGAAAAGAAACAGGTCTGGATATCACCAAAGATGTTTTGGCGCTTCAGCGTCTGAAGGAAGCGGCGGAAAAAACAAAGCACGAACTTTCTACCACAATAGAATCCGAAGTTAATATTCCTTTTATCACTTCGGATACTTCAGGACCCCGCCATTTGGTGATGAAAATAACCCGCGCCAAACTTGAAGAATTGGTTGGAGACTTTCTGCAAAAATCTTTTGAAATCACAGAGCGAGCTGTGAGGGCGGCGAATCTTGAGATGAAAGATATCGATGAAATCATTTTGGTCGGCGGACAGACAAGAATGCCTGCGGTGGTGGCCGGAGTTAAGAAAATGTTCGGGAAAGATCCTAATCTTTCTATAAATCCGGATGAGGTGGTGGCATTGGGCGCGGCCGTGGAAGGGGGAATTTTGCAGGGAGATGTCAAAGATATTCTTCTTCTGGATGTCACACCTCTTTCATTGGGCATTGAGACTCTGGGCGGAGTTATGACAAAAATTATTGAAAAAAATACCACGGTACCGGTATCGCGCTCGCAGATTTTCTCCACCGCGGCTGATAATCAAACATCGGTTGAAATCCATGTTCTTCAGGGAGAGCGCGAAATGGCCGCCAACAACAAAACTTTGGGCAAATTTATTTTGGATGGCATCCCGCCGTCTTCCAGAGGAATGCCCCAGGTGGAAGTGACTTTCGATATTGACGCAAACGGGATTTTATCGGTAAAAGCCAAAGATAAAACCAGCGGCAAGGAACAATCCATAAGGATCGAGGCTTCAACCGGTCTTTCAAAAGAAGACGTGGAAAAGATGAAGCAGGATGCGGCTATGCACGCCGATGAAGACAAGAAAAAAAGAGAACTGATCGACGCCAAAAACGGCGCGGATACGTTGGTTTATACCTCAGAGAAAGCTTTAAGAGACGCAGGAGACAAACTTGATAAATCTGTAAAAGAAACCGTGGAACAAAGCATTGAGGCTTTGAAAAAAGTAAAAGATGGAGATAATATTTCGGAAATAAAATCCGCGGAGGCGAATCTTTCTCAGGTGCTTTCCAAAATCGGAGAGTCTTTGCAGAAAAATCAATCAACTCCGACAGAATCGTCGGGGCAGCCGAACCAGGACGATAAAACCCGCGAAGCTAAAGACGCCGAATCAAAAGACGTAAATTAATAAATTTTGATGAAAAGAGTATTTATAGTTCACGGGTGGGACGGCTCTCCTGAGGAGGGTTGGTTCCCATGGTTGAAAAAAGAGCTTGAAGCCAGGGGGTTTGATGTTTTTGTTCCGGCAATGCCGGATCCTACCGAGCCCAAGATAGAAACCTGGATTCCATTTTTGGGAAGATCGGTCGGGGTGCCGGATTCTGAAACATTTTTTGTCGGTCACAGCATCGGTTGTCAAACTATTATCAGATATCTCGAAACTTTGCCGGAAGGCACTAAGATTGGCGGAGCTGTTTTTGTAGCCGGCTGGTATAATTTGCGTGAGCTGAAAACTGAAGAAGAAAAAAGAATCGCTGGTCCCTGGGTAAATACTCCGCGAGATGACGAAAAGATCAGAAGGATTGTCAACAGATCGGTAGCGATTTTTTCCGATAATGATCCGTTTGTTTTGCCGGAAAATCAGGAATCATGGAAGCAGAAAATAGGCGCAGACATAATTATAGAGCACAACAAAGGCCATCTTGGAGGCGGAGACGGCATTTTTGAATTGCCTGTAGTCTTAGAATCAGTTATCAAATTAACATCATGAGTAAAGATTATTATTCTGTATTGGGTGTCGCAAAAGATGCCTCGAAGGAGGAAATAAAGCGCGCGTACAGAAAATTGGCTCATCAGCATCATCCCGACAAAGCCGGAGGGAACGAAGATAAATTTAAAGAAATCAACGAGGCCTACCAGATATTGGGGGATGATCAAAAAAGAAAACAATACGACCAATTTGGATCCACTTTTTCCTCGCAAGGCGGCGGCGCTCCTCCGGGCTGGGATTTTTCCGGCTTCGCGGACGGGGGCGGTTTTGAATTTGGCGGGTCCAACCTCGGCGATATCTTCGAAGATTTTCTTGGAGGATTTTCCGGGTTCAGAGGCGCGAGAGGAAGGCAAAAACGCGGAAGCGATATTTCAATCGGCATAGATATTTCTTTTTCAGATTCCGTTTTCGGAACAAAACGAAATGTTATCTTGGAAAAAACTTCCGCGTGTGAAGCTTGCGATGGCATGGGAGCGGAGCCCGGCACTTCCAAAAATAAGTGCGACACCTGCCAGGGCACCGGCACTGTAAGAGAATCAAGAAAATCAATTTTCGGGGCGTTCACTTCTTTAAGAGAGTGTGACAAATGTCATGGCCGCGGCGAGATTCCCGATAAACCCTGCAAGGTTTGCAAAGGAGCGGGAGTTTTGAAAAAGAGAGAAAGCATAGATATCGAAATTCCTCCGGGAATCCAGGACGGAGAGGCGATAAAATTAACCGGCCTCGGAGAAGCCGTGAGCAACGCCGCCCCCGGAGATTTGTATGTGAGAATTCACGTTATGCGGCATTCTATATTTAAAAGAGAGGGCAACGATCTTTTAATGGATCTCGAGCTTTTGCCTACCAGGATGATTTTGGGAGGAGAAGAAACAATCGAAACTCTCGACGGAAAAATTTCCGTCAAAATCCCGGAACTTTCAAAGCCGCTGGATTATTTGAGAGTCCGCGGAAAAGGAATTTTTAAATCCAGGAGTACAAGAGGAGATTTGTTGATCAGGCTTTTGCCCAAAGTCCCCAAGAAAATTTCTTCTCACGCCAGAAAACTTTTGTCTGATTTGGAAAGGGAAGGGCTCTAATTTAGCTTGACATTTTTTATTATTATGATATTATCCAAAAGGATTGTCAGGTACTTTGACTCAGCGAAAGGAGACATACGATGGATTTTTCCAGATTTGTTGTGCCGCCCGGCAAAAAAGTCAGGCTCAAAGATTATCCCCCTGGTTATAAAGGAGATTTTAAATCAAAAGAATCCGCGGAGCGCGAACTTGGGAGAGAGCTTAGAAAATTGCGCCCGCTTCAGGATATGATGTACGCGCAAAAGCGGTATGGCGTCTTGGTCATACTGCAGGGGATGGATGCCTCAGGAAAAGACGGCGCGGTAAGTCATATTTTTTCCGGAGCCAATCCAAACTGGTGCGCGGTTACAAATTTTAAGACGCCGTCATCCGAAGAACTCGAGCACGATTATCTGTGGCGATGCTATAAATATTTGCCCAGGCGCGGGACGATCGGTATTTTTAACCGCTCGTACTACGAAGAGGCGACAATCATTAGGATCAAGCCGGAATTGCTTCAAAAGCAGCATTTGCCGCCGGAGGCTATGGGGCCCGATATGTGGGATAATCGTTTTGAGAGCATTAACGCAATGGAAAAACATCTGGCAAGAAACGGCTTTCCCGTGCTAAAATTTTTCTTGCATCTTTCAAAAAGCGAACAGAAAAGAAGGCTTCTTCAGCGGATAAAGCAGCGCGAGAAAAATTGGAAGTTCACGCTCGACGATGTTCTTAGGCGCCAGGATTGGAAATTGTATACCAAGGCGTACGAAAATATTTTCAGGCACACTTCCACCAAATACGCGCCGTGGCATGTCATTCCGGCAGACCACAAATGGTTCGCGCGCGCGATTATTGCTAATATTATTATTGAAAAGCTCAAAGAACTCAATCTTGAATATCCTGTGGCCGGCCACGAAGACAGGCATAATTTTTTGGAAGGCAAGCTACTTCTTAAAAACGAAAAGTAAAATGAAACTCACAACCAAAATTTTTATCATATTTCTGTTTGCTTTAGGTGTTTTTGGTTTGACGTTTTGGGGCGGAGTTAAGACCGGCCAAAAATATTCTGAAAAAAAGACAAATAACAGTTCTGAAGAATTGACAAAAGTCATCCGCGTTGTGGACGGAGATACAATCCAGATTGAGAGCGGAGAAAAAATTCGCCTAATAGGGATGGATACTCCGGAGACGGTAGATCCCAGAAAGCCGGTCGAGTGCTTCGGCAAAGAAGCCTCCGCCAAAACCAAAGAATTGGTTTTGGGGCGCATGGTGCGGCTGGAAAAAGATATCGGAGATACCGACAAATATGGAAGGCTCTTGAGATATGTCTGGGTAGACGGAAAAATGCTCAACCTGACTTTGGTTGAGCTGGGTTATGCCCAGGTGGAGACCGTTCCTCCCAACGTGAAATACGAAAAACTTTTTTTGAAAGCTTCGCAGGACGCCAGAGACGCCAATATCGGCCTTTGGTCGGCATGTCCGGATATAATTAAAACCAAGAAAATAAGTTCAAAAAATCATCGAAAAAAGATATTTTAAAAAAATCCCCGGTATTATACCGGGGATTTTATTTTTTACTTATATAAACACGATGAAAGGAATTTCCAAAAACAGAAAATCATTAGGACAAACAAAATGGCAGCCGGAAAGATTTTGATATCTGGTTGCCGGCCTGCGATATAAATCGCAAAAGCAAGTGTGATGGCAATAGAATTCAGCAACCAGATCGTGTCTCGCCGGTCGCGGGCTCGAATATAATCAGCGGGATGATTTTCTTTGTTGTCGCGATTCTCCCGGCGTTTCAGAATTTCTGTCATTAGAGGTGCGAATGGCATCATTGCTCTCCTTTTTCTCTGTGCGTTTTTATTTTCTCAAGCGCGGCGGCCGGATTTTCAAAATACAATGCGTTTATTTCAACGAACTCCTGCTGACTCTCCGGCATGTTGTCGCTGGTGTAAATTG
>CAYRCJ010000017.1:7582-14722 GCA_964422785.1 uncultured Candidatus Saccharibacteria bacterium
TTTATTTCAACGAACTCCTGCTGACTCTCCGGCATGTTGTCGCTGGTGTAAATTGCCGTTACGGGGCAAGCAGGTTCGCAGGCTCCGCAGTTAATGCATTCTTCCGGATTAATGAAAAGCATTGGCGCGTCTGCGAATTCCGCTTCATCTTTTCTGGGGTGAATGCAATCCACCGGGCAGGCGTCTACGCAAGCCGTATCTTTTACATCAATACAAGGATCGGTAATCACATACGTCATTTCAGCCATTTTCAGCTCCTTTTCCACCTATATTAATAGCATTTTAAACATATTTTGTCAATAAGAACTGCTTGACAAACTTATTTTTAAGTGCTATTCTAATTTAAGAAATTTTGAAAAAGGCCCGCCATAGGCGGACAAGGAGGGAATAGCAATGGACGAAAGTACCGTCAAAGAGAAACTTGGCAATGCTTGGGATTCTTTAACGAGAGCATCGCAGGAATATCTTAAAGTTAAATCCGCCAAACCTGAAACTCCAAAACAAGCGCAAGAAATCATTAACCGCCAACAACAACTTCTTGAACGCGTAATGCCGGTAGTTGAGCCGCCGTTTTGGCTTGGTGCCGTGATTTTCATAAATAAGGAATCCGGAGAGGCTGTAGTGAGTTGCCAGGGAAAACTTTCCTGGGTCTCATTGCCGAAATCTGTGGATTTGAAAGTCGGCAGTCCGGTAAAAATTTCATCGGTAACCGGGCAGATTGTCGACGCCTCAGTCGAGCTTGATGTGGGAAGCGTTTCAACCGTGCGAAGAGTTGTCGATGAAAGCTTCAGCGAAGTTGATGGCGCAGGTACCGTGCGGATTGTTTTTAACGGAACTTTCGGAAAATCTCTCCAAGCTGACGATCGGGTTATTCTTGATAGCTCCGGATCGATAATTGTTGCGCGGCTTGGAAAGGGCGATCAAAGATTTAAACTCGGCTTTAAACCGACTCTTACTTGGGCTGATATCGGCGGCCTTGAAAGCGCAAAGAAAGAACTTATAGAAACATTCGAATGGCCGTTTAAATATCCCAAGCTCTATAAAGATTATAAAAAATCAAGAATCAGAGGAGTGCTTCTTTGGGGGCCTCCGGGTTGCGGCAAGACTATGTTTATTGAGGCGATAGCTACGGCTGTAGCTAAGCTTTACGGCGTTGAAGCCACTGAGAGCGGATTTATTTTGGTGAGAGGTCCGGAAGTACTTGAGCCTCTTGTTGGAAATGCTGAGAAAAATATCCGCAATCTTTTCGCGCTGGGAAGAAAGCACGAAGAAAAGCATGGATATCCGGCCATTATCGCGATTGATGAGTGTGATGCGCTGCTTCCCAAAAGAGGCAGCGGCATAAGTACTGACGTAGAAAAATCCATCGTAGATACATTTCTTGGAGAAATGAATGGCCTAGGAGATTATAATCCCATAGTTATTTTGGCAACCAATCGACCAAAGGTGCTTGATCCTGCTGTGATTCGCGATAAGCGCGTTGATAGGCACATTAAAATACCGCGTCCGGACAGAGTGGGTGCGGCGACAATTTTTAAAATGAATTTTGAAAAAACTTTGATTGCCAGGGGGTTATCCATTGAAGAAGCGGCGGGATACGCCGTTGAAGAATTTTATTCTGACCGATATAAGTTGTGGGATATTAAAACAAAGAACGGCGATAAATCTTTTAATCTTTGCAATCTGATAAACGGAGCAATGATTTCCGGGGTTGTTGATAAGACAAGCTCCGCAGCCATTGATCGGGATATTGATGCAAATTCCACAGCCGGCACAGGTGTTACCAAAGAGGATATTGTTTATGCAATCAAAAAAACATTCGAACAGAAACATGATTTGGATCACAGCGACGAAATAATGGAATTTGTGGAAGAGTTTAAAGATGATATTTTGCCCGGCGGAATTACCAAAGTTATTCAAAAAAACACCCCATAATATGACGTTTTAAGCCCCGGTTTAGCCGGGGTTTTTATATTAAAATGCCACTTGACAAAAAATTTTAGATATGCTAGGAATGTATACAGTAAAAAGGTAGGTTCTTTGACTACTTAAAAGAGATATAAACGAAGATTGGAGGTCAGAAATGGGTTGGAGAGATCTGATATTTGAAGAAGAGCCTGGTTCTAATTCCGCGCAGCAAAGTAAGCCGCCGGTAGTGGATACAAGGCAGCCTGCGAACACGGTTGCTGCCACGCAAAGACCGGCTAGCTATATGCCGCCGGTTTACGGTGGCGGCAATGCTGATCCGGCGTTTGTCGATCGCATAAACAAAGTTGCGGAATCCGCTCCTCAAAGGAGCTACTCCGAATTTAAAGGATTTTTGGAAGCTTTGGCTTCCACTCCGCTGGATGAAAGAAATAAATATATCGCCGCGCTTGCTACGGCAAATGGAAAGGGATTTCCCGTTGATGAAATTCTTCGGGGGCTCGACGTTGTTTTAAAAGCTATTGATGATCATGTCTCACAATTCGAGCGGTCAATTCCTGATCAGCTTGAAAAAACAGCCGGCGCCAGGCGCCGGGAAATTGGGGATATCGATCAGCAGATGGCTGAAAAGCAGAAACAGATTCAGCAGCTTACCGCGGATATGGCGAAACTTTCTCAAGATCGGCAGACCAAGCAAAACGATGTCGGTGTTGAAGAAAGAAAGGTCACTGAAGTTAAAGAAAAAGTTGCGGCTGCAGCGGCAGCTGTACGTAGCAAATACTCCGCCGAACGGCAGAAAATTGCTTCATACGGCGGCAAATCCTAGAAAGGGGAGAAAAAGAAATGGCAGATTTAAAAGCACCGAGTCTCACTGATTTCATGGACAAGGCTTTCTGGACACGTCCGGAAGGCAAGATTGCGAAGCTTGTGCTGGGAGCATTGGGCATAGGAGCAGCGGCGGCCGCGGTAGTGGGGGTGATTTTTTATCTTCCCGCTATTCTGGCTTTCATTGCCACCGTGCTTGCTACAACTCTCAATATTGTTATTACCGGAGCGGTGCTCTTTGCGATCATCGCGCTCGTGATGAACGAAGATTTTCGGAATAGCATCGGTTTTTTGTTTCGCGCCGGCATCCGCTGGTTTTCAGATTTCATAATTGATTTGTCTCCCGTCGCGGTTTTGAAGGATTATATTGCGGAGCTTAAAAAAAATCTTCAGGAGATTGATAAGCAGTTAAAAAATTTGGCACAACAAATTGCTGATTTAACCGGTCTTATTGCCAAAAATTTAAAAGCAAAAGATGAGAGTCTGGGATTAATGAGCAGAGCCCTTAAAGAGGGCAAGGAAAGGGCTCGGATTTTGCAGGGTCGGATTGCGGGGCGGCTTGAACGCTCCAATATGACCTTGCAGCAGCTTTTGGCCAAAATGCAGATGGTGAAAAAGGTTCTTGAAAAGATGCGCGAGAATTGCGATTTTTCAATTCAAGATACCGAAAGCGAAGTCGATGTGACTATCAAAGAATATACCGCGCTTTCCACCGGCCAAGAAGCCACTCGGGCTGCCATGAAAATCATACAAGGCGATCCCAAAAAGAAAGCTATGTTTGATCAGGCAATGGAAACCCTTGCTACCAGGACTGCCGGAGCGGTGGGCGAAATGTCCGAATTTATGAGAGTCAGCCAGAACTTTTTTGACAGTGTTGATTTGCAAAACGGAGTTTTTGATGATCATGCCTTGCAAATGCTTGAAGAATGGGAAAAGAGAGCTGATTCGGCGATTTTGGGCCCCGGCGAAAAGCAGGGCATCATCAACGCGTCTTACAGCGAATCTGTTCCTTATGACCACGCGGTTCCCGCAACTTCTGTAAAACAAAACCAGAACGAGTCGTCTGTAAGTATGGACGACTATTTCAAAAACTGACCAAACCAAAAGAAAGGAAAGGAAAAGACCATGCCTAATATGAAGAAAGGACCGAAACTGATTTTGTGCGGACTCGGAGTGATTGTCGTCTTGGCTGCGTTGAATTTCGCGGCCAACAGCGGATGGCTCGGCAATATCTTCAAGGGCTCTGTTGAGCTCAAGAAGACTGCCACCATTACTGTGGATGACAATGAGGCTCAGCAAGGCGCTCTTTCCAAAGTTGTTGACAAGCTCCCGCTTCCTTCCAAGGATCCGGCGCACCTGTCGACACCGCGGATGCATATTCAGATCCTTCCATGGAATGCCCAGATGGGATTCCTATACGCGGTAGGCGGCCCGAGGACGACCAAGGGCAGTATCGCGGAAAAGAAGCAAGTGAATGCCGTTGTCGAACGCAAAGATGATTACGGCGATATGCAAAATTCTTTGTTTGAATTCGCTCAAGCGCTTTCAAAGGGCGATGCCAATCCGTCCGTCGGTACTCACTTCGTGGGTATCATGGCAGATGGCGGTCCGGCCTTTTTGGCGGGGCTTAACCCGCGCTTGAAGAAACTCGGCGATGAATACCAAGCAGTGATTGTCGGTTCGTTTGGATATTCCCGCGGCGAAGATAAGTTGATGGGCCCGCCTGAATGGGTGGACAATCCAAAGCTTGCCAAGGGATCAGTTTGTGCCGGAGTCTTGCGCGATGGCGATTGGGATATCGCAATCAAGTGGGCTTCCGACAACGACATCAAAAATAATCCGAATGAAAAAACATACGACCCGGATGCTATCAATTGGATTGGGACGTCATCTTTCGGCGATGCCGATGAAAAATATGTTGGTGGCTACACCGAAGACCGTCTTGTTATGAAAAACGGACGGAAGACCGGCGAGACAAAGACAGTGCACGTGGACTGTGTTGTGACCTGGACTCCCGGAGACGTCGTGGTCGCCCAGAAGAAGGGCGGCATTGTGCCCATCGCTTCAACGCGAGAATACAGCGGGCAGATGCCTCACGGGCTTATCGGAATTAAAAAGTGGACACGCGACAACCCCAAGGCTGTCGAAAATTTGCTCGAGGCGTCTTTCGAGGGCGCCGATCAAATTGCCCGCTATCCTGAAGCGTTGAATTTTGCCGGCGAGGTAAGTAACGCGATCTATAAAGAGCCGGGAACCTCTCCTCAATATTGGGTCAAGTATTATAAGGGCGCGAAAGAGCTCGATAAGAAAGGCCTCGAAGTTGAACTTGGGGGATCCAAGGCAAATAATTTGACTGACAATCTTTTCCTTTACGGACTTTCCGAAGGCGGCGCGAATATTTTCGCGGCCACTTACAACACCTTTGGGAATTATCAGAAATTGAATTATCCAGATTTGATGCCGACATATCCGCCGCTTGATGAGGTTCTCGACACGTCTTTTATCAAGGCCATTGCCGCTCGGGCGCCAAAGTCTGATCTCAAGGAAAGCGCTGACGTTGCGAATTTTTCCGGATCGACCGGCATTGACCGAGTGGTTTCTGATAAATCTTGGAAAATTAATTTTGCAACAGGCAGCGCGGATTTTACTCCCGATGCTTACATACAGGTCGAAGATCTTATGAACGGCCTACTGGTTGCCAAGGACTTGGCTGTCCAAATCGACGGCCATACGGATAGCGATGGCGACCCGGCATACAACCGAAGCTTGTCGGAAAAAAGAGCTCAAGCGGTCGTGAATTATCTTCACGACCAGAGTTCGAAAAACTTTCCGCTAAAGCGGTTTGAAGTTCATGGCCATGGTTCTGATGTTCCGGTTGCTTCCAACTCTACGCCCGCTGGCAAGGCCCAGAATCGCCGAGTTGAAATCAAGTTGGGCACTGTGGCCCGGTAAATTATCTCTTTTAATTAGTAAGTTTGATGAAATTTTCATCGCCCTCCGATGGACATCGGAGGGCTTTTTTTTCAGATCCTATCCTTTAAAAAGATGGGCCCTGAAAGAAGAAAGAAGTCCCTTGAAATAAATAAAGAGGAGGAAAAGAATGAGTACGAGAGCGGAAGAACTTTATTTGGTAGTAACTCCAAATGCTGTTTTGTCAAAAAGTACCCGGTGGTTCGTTGCCGGCTGTCTGATGATACTGGCGTTGCTTGCCTGGAATTTCGGGCCGTCGGCATTGGTGCCTCGCCCGGGAGAAACGGCATCCGCGTTTGGCGATCTTGCCGAGAACCAAGCGTTGTTCGTTGAATTAAAAACGAGCGTGCTAACCAATGCTGAAGTGATTTTAATTTCAACAGTGATAACGCTGTTTTTTTCTTACGCCACAGTATTGCCGTTGATGCGCCCGGTGGCCTACGCGATTTCCAAGGGAAGATTTTTGGGACTCACCGGTCTTACATTTCTTTTCACGGTTATGATCGGCGGCGGGCACACTTTGAAAATATCACTGATGGTGTTTGGGGTCTCGGTATTTTTTGTTACTGCGATGGCCGCGGTCATTAAAAATATTCCAAAAGAACAATTTGACCACGCGCGCACTTTGGGAATGTCCGAGTGGCGGGTGGTTTATGAAGTTGTTGTTTTGGGAACAAAGGATCAAGTCTACGAAATGCTCCGGCAGAGCGCCGCGATCGGTTGGATGATGCTCGCAATGGTGGAGGGTATCGTGCGCTCCGAAGGCGGACTTGGCGCGATGCTGCTAAACGAAAACAAACATCTCAACCTCAACGCTGTTTTTGCCATACAGCTTCTGATTCTTTGCATCGGCATGGGGTCAGATTGTCTAATAAGTTTCATAAAGAGCATCGATTGCCCTTATGCGGCTCTCGATTTGGAAAGGGATTAACATATGCATATGGCATCTCTACGCAAACAGACCCTTCTCAAAATAAATAATGTTTCTTTGGAATTCGACGGCAAGCCCGTGCTTCGCAATGTGAACGCGGAGATTAAAGATGTGGTTCGGCCAGACCATCCGGAAATAAAACAAGGCCAAGTGGTTTGTTTGCTTGGGCCCTCCGGTATCGGAAAGACTCAGCTCTTTAGAATTATCGCCGGCCTGTCTCACCCAACCAGCGGAGAGGTTTTACTGGGCGAGGAGCTTAAGCCGGTAAAGCGCGGAGAGGTTGGAGTTGTAGCGCAATTCCATCCGCTTTTCCGCCACCGCACAGTGCTCGACAATTTGATGGTCGCCGCCAAACAAGTATATATGAAAACCGGTGAAGGAAATTACGAAACAGATAAGCAAAGGGCTCTCGAGCTTTTGGAACGGTTTAAACTCGCTGATAAAGCAAATTTGTATCCGGCTCAGCTTTCCGGAGGCCAGCATCAGCG
>CAYRCJ010000018.1:0-14557 GCA_964422785.1 uncultured Candidatus Saccharibacteria bacterium
TTAATTTCCCCATCCTTTAAAAAGTCCGCTAAATCTTCCGCCATTCTTTTGGTAAGAGTTGTTACCAGCACTCTTTCGTTTCTTGCCACACGTTTTTTGATTTCAGAAATTACATCCTGCATTTGGCGTTCTGTTTTTCTTACTTCCAGCTTCGGGTCGAGTAGTCCTGTGGGGCGGATGATTTGCTCAACTATGTTTTTTTCTCCGCTAAGTTCGAGCTCGTATTCCGCCGGAGTGGCAGATACATAAACAGTTTCTCCCACTCTTTTCAAAAATTCTTCAAACCGAAGCGGCCTGTTGTCTATTGCCGAGGGGAGTCTAAATCCGTAATCCACCAAAGTTTGTTTTCGGGCGCGGTCTCCCGCGTACATTCCACGGATTTGCGGAATCGTCATATGTGATTCGTCTATAAAAGTTACGAAATCTCCGGGTAAGTAATCCAAAAGAGTAAAGGGCGGCTCACCGGGTTTCCTGAAAGATAATTGCCGGGAATAATTTTCTATGCCGTGGGTGTATCCGGTTTCCCGGATCATTTTCAAATCAAAATCTGTGCGTTGGCGGATCCTTTCCGCTTCCAATATTTTTCCTTCTTTTTTAAATTCTGCCAATCTTTCTTTCAATTCAAGTTCAATATTCAGAAGCGCCAGGTCAAGCTTTTCCTGCGGGGTGACGAAATGTTTTGTCGGGAAAATGCGGATCGAATCAGCATTTATATTGTTCTCAGATATTTTTTCAACCACGTTTCCATCCCAATCAATTTTTATCGTGGAATTTCCGGCGGGAGAAAATATTTCTATTGTTTCTCCTTTTACAGCGAAGACGCCGGCTCTTTTTTCATAATCATTTCTTTCATACTGAATTTGAACAAGCTGTCTCAAAAAAGTTTTTTGGGAAATTTTCATCCCATTTTTTACAACCAATGCCGCCTTTTCATACTCGACCGGATCACCGACGCCGTAGATGCAGGAGACAGAGGCCACTATCACAAAATCTTTTCTGGTGAGGGCGGTGGCGGTCGTCGCGTGCCGCATCGCATCTATAAAATCATTTATCTTGGCGTCTTTTTCTATATATGTGTCGCTGTGGGGGATATATGCTTCGGGCTGGTAATAATCGTAGTAAGAAACAAAATAATGCACGGCATTTTCAGGAAAGAAATTTTTAAATTCCTGGTAAAGCTGCGCAGCTAATGTTTTGTTGTGGGATATTACCAAGGCGGGGCGCCCCAAATTGGCGATGACATTCGCCATCGTAAAAGTTTTTCCGCTCCCCGTGACACCCAAAAGAGTCTGGTCGCGATTACCGGATTTTAATAGCCCGGTCAGCTTTTCTATCGCCTTCGGCTGATCTCCCGCCGGTTCATATGGTCTATGAAATTTAAATATTGACATTTTTTATATAGTATTATATACTCAATTTGGACATTTAACAAGGCGGAGGAAGTATGGACAAAAAGTGGGAACCCGATCCGAGAGTTATAAAATGTCTTGAGGAGGAAGCCAAAAAGCGAGGCGGAAAAGCTATTTTTGCTAACTCTGATGGAGAGACAACCGTTGGTGACATTTTAGATCAAGTCAAAAAAGGCACAGAAGATGGAAAAAGACTTCACGACATCATGTTATTAGGCATAGAAGTTAGAGAAAAAATCTCAAAATAAATAAGCCAAAAAGCCACGGGTTCCGCGGCTTTTTTATCCATGATGTGTTGAAATTTTATATTTCTTTTATCTTTCCCTATTGATTTTCTTATCAGTACGATATATCGTATCAATTTGCGTTAACGTATTTGTAATAAACACACATCAAACATGCCTCCAAACATACCTTACGGGCACTATGTTATAATTTGTATATGATCGGACACCTGGAGGGAAATATCATATTTAAGGGGGAGAAATACATCGTTTTGGATGTGGGCGGGGTGGGGTATAAAATTTTCCTTGCTGCAGGGACCATGAAAAGCATTGGAGATACATCAACAAAACTTTGGACTCATTTACACGTAAAAGAAGACGACTTATCTTTGTATGGATTTTTGCACCAGGCGGAGCTGGAATTTTTTGAATCTTTAATTTCCATTTCAGGCATCGGCCCCAAGTCCGCTTTGGGAGTTTTGTCTTTGGCGCCGGTGGACACTCTAAAGCGCGCGATTTCTTCCGGGGACACTTCGTACCTAACAAAGGTCTCCGGCATCGGCAGAAAAACAGCGGAAAAGATTGTTTTGGAATTAAAAGATAAATTGGGTTTCGGAAAGATTTCTTACACGTCGGAAGATTTTAAAGACGACGCCGATATTTTGGACGCGTTAATTTCTTTGGGTTATTCTCAAAAAGAAGCGCGCGATATGCTTCAAAAAATTCCGCACCAAGTTCAGGGCAGAGAAGCCAGATTAAAAGAGGCTCTAAAGATGATGGGAAAATAATATGGCCTGGTGGGATGAAATAAAAAATTATATTGAAAGATCGGGGCTTGAAAATCCGACGGAAGAGCACGCAAAATCAATTTGGGAGATGTTGGAGGAAATATTTTTTGAGGACGCGGTGGACATTCTTTATTTTTGGCTGGGAGTTTTTACGTATCTTTATTTTTTTGCAGTGGCGCTTTTATACTTGGGAGCGCTCTCGTCATTCGATACCGTGGCTTCCAAAATTCTCTACGCTTTGGAAGAACCTTATCTGGGAGCTGTGGGTATCTATACAATCTTGAAAGAAAGCCGCAAACGAAAAAATAATTCCAAGCCCCGCCACTTAGGAGAAATATTCGTCATAGGTTGGATTGCCTTATTTGTGATCTCTATTCTCCTTGCCATTTTCTCCGACACATATACATTTAATAAGACGCTGGAATTAATAATGACGCTTTCTCTTTCGATAGGCATCATTTACGTTGGAGGCGCGATTCACAAGCCGTAATTCACCCTGTTAAATAATTTTAAATTTAAAAATTTATTATGTATTATTTTCAAAAGTACAAAGTCAAGCCACTGGCGAAAAAGATTATTAGCAATAATTTAAAATTAAAATCTGTACACAGATTTTATTTAACAGGGTAAATGGACAATATTCTTTCTTTTTTCAGAAAAATAATCCCCAGACGGGTATACAAATTTTTCCAGCCTGTTTATCACCGGTTTTTGGCCTATTCAGCCGCGATGTTTTATTTATTTCCGGGGAAGCGGCTTAAAGTAATAGGGATTACCGGCACGAACGGCAAAACGACCGTTACGCATTTAATCACAAATATTTTGGAAGAAGCCGGGGAAAATGTCGCGTCCATTTCTTCTTTGAGATTTAAGATAAAAAACAAAGAATGGAAAAATGAACTTAAAATGACAATGCCCGGGAGATTCAGGCTGCAAAAGTTTTTGCGCCAAGCCAAAATGGCCGGATGCAAATATGCCGTAGTGGAGGTTACCTCCGAAGGTATAAAACAATTTCGCCATCTCGCGATTAATTTTTATATGGCCGTGCTTACCAATGTCACTCCGGAACACATAGAGTCTCACGGCTCATTTGAAAATTATAGAAACGCCAAAGCCGAACTTTTCAGAAAATCAAAGATTCATATTTTAAACGGAGAAGATCCAAGCATAGAATATTTTTTGAAAATTCCGGCGGACTCCAGAATAGTCTACACAAAAAAAGATCTGCCGCCGGATATTCATTTGAAAATGCTCGGAGATTTTAATTTGGAAAATGCCATAGCGGCATATCACGCGGCGTCTTTTCTGGGGATTGAAAGAAATTTTATAAAAAATATTTTGGAACGCACCAGTTTTATTCCCGGCAGGCTGGAGTTCGTTCAACGGGATCCGTTTTCTGTAGTGGTAGACTACGCTCATACCCCGGATGCTTTAGAAAAAGTTTATAAGACCTTGTCCGGCAATGGAAGACTTGTTTGTGTTTTGGGCGCGGCCGGCGGAGGCAGGGACAAATGGAAACGCCCGGAAATGGGCAAGATTGCCGCAAAATTTTGCGACGAGATTATTTTAACGAACGAAGATCCTTATAATGAAAATCCGGCTTCCATAATAGACGATGTCGAGGCCGGATTTAACAAAGCGAAAAGGGGTACATTTCAATACCAAAAAGTACTCGATAGGCGGGAGGCTATTAGAGCGGCTTTAAAGGCCGCTGAAGTCGGCGATACCGTTATTATAACCGGCAAGGGCGCGGAGCCTTGGATTATGGGTCCGAACGATCTTAAGATTCCTTGGGATGACAGGGAGATTGTAAAAGAAGAACTTAAGATGTTAAAATAAGTAAATGGCAGAACCAAAAATAAATAAAACATGGCTGGTGTACGCTTCCACAGCTTTTGTTGCAGTTTTGATTGTATTTTTCGCGGTAAAGATTAAAAACGAAATCTCGGGCGACTATCGGACAATTCCCGCTCCAAGCATAAGTATTACGGGGGAGGGAAAGGTTGTGGTAAAACCGGATATCGCAACGGTTTCCATCGGGGTTGTAAAAAGTGAAAAAGATGTGGCCAAGGCTCAGACAGAGGCAGCCGCCACGCTGAATAAAATTATAGAATTTTTAAAAACGAAAGGCGTCGCGGATTCGGATATTAAGACTACGAACTATGGTATCGGCCCCCGCTATGATTATAAAGGGACCTCCCCAAGAATTATCGGATATGAAGTCCGTGAAAATCTGGAAATAAAAATAAGAGATCTCGAAAAATCAGGAGAAATTTTGAGCGTGGGCTCTTTGGGCGCGAACGATGTCGGATCTTTAAGATTTACAGTAGATGATTTAAATAAGGTCAAAGAAGCGGCCCGCAATTTGGCGATAAAGGATGCCAGAGAAAAAGCTAAAAATCTTTCAGAAAATTTGGGTGTGAGATTCGGCAAAGTCATAGCTTTTTACGAATCAAACGGAGGTATTCAACCGATGTATCTGGAGGATAAAAGTTCCGGCATCGGCGCCGGACCCGTTTCTGTCCCCGTGCCTATCGGGCAAAATGAAATCAAGGTACAGGTGACTTTGACTTACGAAGTGAAATAAATTTTCTTCATTGACGCAGGCCTAATATTATGCTGACATGTGACAGGGTCAGTCCGGTTTTTGAAAACAAAGACTTTTGTCCCGGGAGGATAAAAAATGAAGAAGTGCGTGTTTTTGGCGTTTGCGTTGATCTTCGGAGTTGGAAATATTTTTGCTCAAGGAGAATGGACTCAGAATGGGTTTATATCTGCTGAGCAAGCCCGCGACACCAAGGCTGAAATTGCGACAATATTTGCTCTTGGTATACCGGTTATTTTTCGCAATTGCGTCTCGGATAGACAAGGCGATGTCTATTCATCAAACCCGGTCAACGTCGTGGATTTGGTTGAATTATGTGCCGGAACCAACGGTTCTGTCACCACATTGAAGATGACTTTTACCATGGCCGCAGATGTGCGGGGACGCATTTATTTGGATACTGATCGTGACGGCTCCACCGGGAAAAATTTGTATAACATCCAGCCAAGAAAAAGTTTTGGTTATGAGTATGTCTTAAATCTCGATGATCTTGTCTCTGATAATATTGTCCGAATTTTAAATGCCAGCGGTGAGGAAGTCGGCTCATTCCAGGCTATGATGGATGGGAATGTGTTGGAGTTGGAGGTCCCATTATCACCGATAAAATCAAACGGCAGTATGAATATTGCTGTGGATCTGAGAGGCGAGGACGGCATTTCAGAAATGTTGGATGTTCCGTTCATTTCTGTTTTCGCCG
Organism: uncultured Candidatus Saccharibacteria bacterium; assembly: GCA_964422785.1. Classification (GTDB taxonomy): domain Bacteria; phylum Patescibacteriota; class Minisyncoccia; order UBA11713; family 2-01-FULL-45-33; genus CAYRCJ01. Next base: position 5,724 of record CAYRCJ010000018.1, read on the forward strand.
TGGAGACAGGAATATTCCCGAAAGGCGGGAGGTTTGTCGAAGGACAGAGTTTGGAGATTCTAACCTTCACCAACGCCAGTCCGGGAATTTACGTTGAGAGAATTAGAATTTTCATAAACGGCCAGAGTGTCGGGGCGTGGGCAGGTAAAAAATTGCCCTTCAAGACAAGCTCCGGTCGTCGAGACTGGCCTGTCGGAAAGTATAAGGCGAGCGTCGTTACAGAAACGAACATCGGTACGTTCAGCGACGAGGTAATCTTTGAGGTAATTCCGAGTGAAAAAGCAATTCCGCAATCTTCGGAAATCCCGGTGATATCGACTCCAGTTCCTACAGTAGGAGGCAAAGGCTAAAAAAATGTAATCACCCCGACACAGGTCGGGGTGATTTTAGTTATTAACCAGTAAATTTGCACGACTTGTAGAAGAAGTTATAATAAAAGAATGAAAACAAATAAAATTTTTGCGGCGGCCGTATTGGGTATTGCGATAAGTTTTGTGCCATTCTTTGTTTCCGCGGAAACAATTACAGAATTGCAAAGCAAGGTGGACGCGATTAACAATCAAATTGAACAGTTGCAAGCCAAAAAACAGGCGCTAAATGACCGAATAGCGGCTTTGCGGCAAAGTCCCAGCGGAGAACAGGCCACGGTAACATTCTCTCCTGAAGGAGGCACAATAGTGGCCGGCAAAGACAGCTGGACATTTACTTTGAGTCACGTAACTTCTCCGAACAGCGTTCTTTCGGTGCGGGCATGGCAAAATAATGTTCTTTTGGGAACATTCAGTATATGTACCAGCGATTCATCGGGAAGCTGCACCAAAACTCGCATCGTTCCGTTAAACAACGTAGGAACATGGAAGGCAGACGTGTTGGTTAACGGCGCTTCAATAGGCAAGACAGTAAATTTTACAGTAGTCGCCCCGGAAGGATCTGCCAACTCATCGCCTGCCACACAGTCGCCGTCTCCGGCAGTTAGCGGTATTAAATTTCATTTTTCTCAAAACGGCAAAACTATAATCGCGGGTCAAAGTTCATGGACTCTGAATGTAGATGGTCTTAAACCCGGAGATGAGATTCAGGCGCACATGTGGAAAAACGGCAATGATTTAGGGTCTCGCCGGCTCTGTAGTTATGGCTATTGTGTCACAACAGAGGCAGTTACTAATGACCACATTGGTACATGGGAAATAGAGCTTTCTGTCAGAAGAAATGGGGCAGACACAGTGATTGCTGAAAGAGGCACTATCAAATTTACTGTCACGACTCCGCCAACTGGGCCGACGACAGCTTCCGGGGAAAATTGCAGTGTAAGCCTGAGCGCCACCAGCGTTGTGCCGGGAGGACAGGAGACTCTTACTGTGGTTTCAAATCCTCCATACCGGTCTTATGTATGGTGCGGCACTAATACAATCGATGGCGTAAAAACCCAGGTACGCCAAGATGACGGTACGTTGTGCCGTCAGGGAGGCACCACCAATTATCCCCAAACCTATACTCTAAGTACTCCTGGCGAGTACGCGCGTTATGCGGTTGTGTCTTTGCCGGGAGGTTCTTGCACCACAAATACCGTTACTGTTACGGTTCAATCTCAGTCTTCGTCCGCAGGATCCGCGGCCAGTGTTTTTGATGCTGTAAAAAAGCAATTTGAAACGCTATTCGCGTATCCAAAATGAAAAATTATATTTTAAGCCTAGGTGTTTTGTTGTCTTTGACTGTTTTTGTTTCCGCTTTTGCTGAAACCAACACGACAACTTTTTGTCCAAACTTAATCAGTTATCTTGCCCGCGGAAGCCGGGGTCAGGAAGTGCGGGATCTCCAAACTTTTCTATCTCAAAACAAAGATATTTATCCCGAAGGGATCACTACGGGATATTTTGGCGCGCTTACTGAAAACGCAGTTAAAAGATGGCAAGCAAAATACAATATAGTATCTTCCGGATCTCCAAAAACAACCGGTTATGGAGCTGTAGGACCTAAGACAAGGCAAAAAATAAAAGAAATATGTTCGGCGCCGTCGCCATTGCCTCCGCCGCCGGCTCCCGTACCCGCTCCGGCACCTATTCCGCCATCCCCGATTTCTCCTTCTCTAGATCTCAAGGTTGAGGGCTCAGATGGTCCCATCACTATTTCTAAAAATTCTTCGGCAACAATTTCATGGACCTTAACCAACGATCAATGGTCGTATTGTACAAAATTAGGATCTTGGTTGTCTGAAGGAAGCGTAAAAACTGTTTCCGGTTCAGAATCGATAGGCGGCTTGAGTTATAATCAGACATACACACTCCTTTGCTATATCGGTAATCAATCATATCAGGATAGCGTGACGGTTTATGTCTCCCAGGGTACAACAACCCCTTCCGCGCAGCCTCCGTCTTCAACTCCTGCTCCGACCTCAACTCAGGCAATAATTCCGTCTCCATATTCTTCCGGAGGAGTGGATTGCCATCTTGATGTTTCTCCAACAAAAGCCGTCATCGGCAAGGATGCCATAGAGGCAAAATGGCTTCTCACCTCGTCTCCCTCCAACTGGCCTTTTTATTGGCACAATATAGACAACGGAATTGAGACCGGACATATTTACGGCGGAAAAACTAGTTATCCATATAACGTTGATGTGGTGGATTATCCTACTGTTCCCGGTAAATACACCCGCTATGTTCACGTAATAGCGGATCCTCTCTGGGTGACTACCAATGATGTAAATCATCCTTCCGCCGCTTGCACCACGAATGCCGTGACATTTGAAGTCAGTAATTGAAACTAATGAGGCCGAAGATTTTTTTGGTTCTGGACAATATCAGGAGTCTGCATAACGTAGGTTCTATTTTTAGAACCGCGGATGCGGCCGGTGTCTCAAAAATTTATCTGGCCGGCTTTACTCCTTCTCCGCTGGATATCTTCGGGAAGCTGAGGCCTGATTTTAAAAAAACCGCCTTAGGAGCGGAGCATTATGTCCGGTGGGAGATAAAAAAAACGGTCGGCTCTTTAATTTCCGGCCTCAAATCCGAAAAGATATTTATAGCCGCGGTGGAGCAGTCAAAAAAATCTGTTTCATACCGGGACTTTTATTCTAAATATCATAAGAAGTTTAAAAAATATTCAGGAATCGCTCTGATCTTGGGAAACGAAGTGCGCGGAATTTCAAAATCAATTTTACAAAAATCAGATGCGATTATAGAAATACCGATGAGGGGCCGCAAGGAATCTTTAAATGTTTCCGTAGCCGCCGGCATCGCGCTCTTTGAGCTAGTAGCTGGTTTCGGAGACAACTTTTCCTGAAGGATCTATCAGCTGGATTATTTCGTAGTTGTTGTCCCAAAATTCTTGCGATCGGCCAAGATATATTCTCCATTCTCTTTGGTCGAAGCCGGGTTCGTTTTTAAAATCGTTGACGCATCCTTGGTAGCTGGCGTGCTCCGCTAAAAATTGGGCGCATTCGTCATCTATATTGCTATTGGCGTTTATGCTGGGAATTTGGCAAGACGGCATCCGGTTAATAAAAATCCTGCACTGGTCTTTCAGATTTTGAACACCGGGCAATTCTTTTATGCTACGACAAGTCGAGTTAATCTGCGGCACAAAATTTTGCGAGTTGTTTAAATAAGCCGAGCATTCATTTAGTTTAAAATTAAACCCCATGGGGCTTTGCCCGGTGACAATTACCGCTCTTTCTCTTTTGTTGAGAGATATGGGATTTCCATTTTCATCTCCCGGAATTGTCGCTTCTTCATTTCTCTTGTTTCTAACCTTAAGGCCGGAAATCGCAATATTATTTGGTCCCGTATTATCTAAAATAATATATTCTTGGGATGGATTTGAACTGCGGGCCCGGGATGAGCGGACTACGAGTTCCGGGGCGGCGACAGCTCCGGTATTATTTGTGTTGGTGATCTCCGGGTTTCTGTTTGGCACGGTACCGAACCCTCGTGGAAATAAAAAGTTGGAAATTTTATCTTGCGGAGAAAGATTTGGCCCCCCGAAACCGCCCTGCTTATATTGAAGGCCAAAAATTACCAATACAACTATAAGAACAAAAATAATCCACTTTTCTTCGTAAGGCATATAATGCTATTATAAACCTATGTTAAGTCTATTTCCACAGTTGCTGGATTTTCAATTTTTCGGACCGCTATTCCTTCGCCTTATTTTAGGCGCCATTTTTATTGTTCACGGATATCCAAAACTTTTTAAAAACTTCGGAGGCACAGCTAAATTTTTTGAATCTCTTGGCATAAAGCCCGGAAAATTATGGGCTCTAGTCGTAGGCCTAACTGAATTTGTCGGCGGGATTTTTCTTATCGCCGGATTTTTGGTGCAATTAGTAGCGCTCGCCGCCGTAATAGACATGGCGGTTGCCATTTGGAAAGTAAAATGGAGCCATGGTTTTAAGGACGGATACGAATTTGAACTTACTCTTTTGGTGATCGCGCTTTCTCTTCTGGTGCTCGGCTCCGGCGCTTATGCCATTGACTTGCCGCTCTAAATAGTTTAGAATTTAAAAGGATAGTAAACTAAAAAAACACGGAGGTGCCAGGTGCGGAAAATTTTTGAAGAGGTAAAGAAAAAATTGCCTGAGTTATTGGAGAAAGACTGGGAGTCTCTTTATATTGATTATCATCCGCCGATTGTTGAAAGATTGTGGCGGCAATACGGCGATTACAGAATTTATCTTCATCGAATTCATTTTTGCAAAGAAGGCGAAGCTCTTTTTCATCTACATCCTTGGCCTTCAGCAGTTCTGGTTGTCTCCGGCATGTACGAAATGTATTTTGGATATGATGACGGCAAAGTAACCATTCCTTCTTGTTCCGGGAAAATTTTAATAGATGTCGATAAACACCCTCTTTATTACGAAATGATTAATCCAATCGGTAAGCATTCCGTTCGCCCTACCATGCGCGATGTATCTTATTCTCTGATGATTACCGGAAAGCCCACGGGAGTTGAAGCTCCCAAAAGCGAAAAACCTCTTAGAAATTTGGGTTTCGGAGAAGAGCAGAGAATTCTGGATTTCTTTAAAAGTCCGTTTGCCAAGGGTCAATTAGACAAAGAGCCGATTGTTCTTTGTATGTAAATTTAAAATTCGCTCCGATGGCCATCGGAGCGAATTTTTGTTTTATTTCAAATTTTGTGATACAAATTTACCATGAGTCCCGGCGATATTGTTTTTGATATAGAGACACAAAAATCTTTCGACGAAGTCGGAGGGCGGGATCATTTTGATAAGCTCGGAGTTTCCGTAATCGGCGCCTTTGTTTACGGAGAAAGCCAGTCTGCAGAGGCAGGCAGATATTTAACTTTTGAGGAAAAAGAGATCTCCGAATTCGAAAAACTTTTAAAAAAAGCCGGCCGGGTGATAGGTTTTAATATAAATTCGTTTGATATTCCGGTCCTCCAGCCTTACATTTCTTGGAATTTAAAGGATTTATCTTTACTCGATCTCATGGTAGATGTTGAAAAGGGCGCGGGTTTCAGAATTTCTTTGGATAACTTGTCGGAGATGACATTGGGGGCCAAAAAATCCGGAGACGGCATGCAGGCCTTGAGATGGTATAAAGAAGGAAAGATGGATGAAATTAAAAAATACTGCCTGAAAGACGTGGAACTCACAAAAAATCTTTATGAATTTGGGAGAGCGAACGGCAATGTTTTATTTTATTCAAAGAGCGCCATGCAAAGAATGACTATTCCGGTAACCTGGGGCAAGGCGGAAATTTACAATGTAAGAAAACTTTTGCAGGAAGCATACGCGGCGAGGCGAAGCATTGAAATAGAATACCCGGAAGGAAACAGAAGATTAGTTGATATACAAAATATATTTAACGATTCATTTAGCGCCTACTGCCACTTGAGGCAAGGTCAACGCGTTTTCAAAATAGATAAAGTAATTGACGCCAAAATTACTCAAGATAATTATAAAATAACAGACGATGTCCAACTCAACATTTTTTAATATATTAGGACGCGAGCTCTCTCTTGATGAGGTCGTTTTGGGCGTTCGCGATTTTGTAAAAATAAAGCCGGACAGAAAATATAAAATTATAGTGGGGACGGATTCTGCAGCCAAAGATGAGGTGAGTTTTGTAAGCGCCATTACAGTTTGGAGGATAGGAAACGGGGGGATACATTTTTGGACGAGATCCGAAAAAACAGTTTGCCATGATCTTCGCGACAGAATCTATAGGGAAACAATACATTCGATTACTTTGGCTCAAGAGCTTCGCGGGAGATTAAAAGAAAAATTGGGAGATGAATTTTTCTGGGATGATCAGATTCATATTGATGTGGGAGAGAACGGTCCGACAAAAGATTTTATAGATGCCGTTGTCGGTATGGTCCGAGGCTACGGATTCGAAGCGGTAATCAAGCCGGCTTCTTTTGGCGCCTCATCAGTGGCGGATCGGCACACTTAATTTGTTTCAGCTCTCGTAGTTGAATGGATACAATGCCTCCCTCCGAAGGAGGCGGTGCAGGTTCGATTCCTGCCGAGAGCACAAAATTTGACTTTTTAACACTAATATTGTAAGAATATCAGCAGTGTTTTCTTTGAAAATTTTTGCAAAAAGATAAGCCCGCCAAAGGCGGATAAGGAGGCATTGAGTGGCAGACAGGGATAAAGTTGGAATCAGAGATTTTTTTTCTTTGCCCACGATTTTGGGCTTTTGTATAGGATTCATGGGTTCTCTTCTTGTTTTCGTTATTATTTTTGCGGCGTTCGACAATACCGATGAAGTCAATATGCGAAAGGCTTTGTATGGCGAGATTTCCGGGGATACCAAGCTTGAAAGCACTGTAGACGATCAAAAAATATTAAACGCATCGAGGTATTTCGCGAATTATTTGAAATCTGAAACCAAGAAAGGCAGATCTGTTAAAGAAGTTATTTCCAAAAGCGAGTCTTACAATAAATTGTTTAGCCGCACGAGCGATGTTGAGGCGATGCAGGGGATACTTGTTTCCGGGTTTCCAGAGGATACGACAGAAATAGTGATGGGTCGGAATTCCGCCTGGCATGAAATTGCCAAAGATCCTAAGTCTCCCGGCGCTTTAACGGCCTTACTGAACGGCGATACCAAAAACAAAGAATTTATAAATATTGAAATAGATTTCGTAACCAATTTTCTGAATAAAAGAGGCTTTTTTCTGCTCGTTATCTTTTCTCAGATGGGAGCGGTTTGGGGATTTATGTGGCATATGGCATACGCGTACGACAATAGATACAGAGAAGAAAGATGGTTTCATCTTCAGTGGAGCAAGCTGGGAACTCATATTTTTATCATGTTGTTGCTCCCCGGCGCATTGCTTCCGGTATTTTTCGCGGTTTTGAAAATTCTTTTTGAGGCTGATCTGTCGGGAGTTTACGGAAAAATAAAAGAAAAACGGCAAAATCGCGCCTTGGAAAGAGAGAAGGAGACTGCTTTAAAATTTGAAAGATTCGCAGGCGGTCCGGTTGATTCACGGCAGAGCAGCCAAGCTCTTTTAGAAAGGCTGGAGTCAAGACTTAAAAAAGAAAAGGCGGGCGCATGAAAGCGGGAGAAGATATCATAGAAGCGGAATTTTCTGTGGTCGATGACGATAAAATCGGCGATATGCGCGAATCGCATTTTTGGATGTTGGTCGGCGAAAACCTGCCAGGCGCCAAGTTGGTTAAAATTTCTACGATGGTTGATGCGGGAGAGGCCGGCAGATACAACGGAATTTCTGTAGATTGTTATGTATCTCAAATCGAAGGGGCAGAAATAAAAAATTCTCTTGAGTTCAAGGTTTCTGAAAAATTTAACGGAATTCCCACGAAGGAGGAACAAAAAGAAATGATAAAAAGAGCTCTTTCAAATCATAAACTAACCGGTGAGATCTGGCAGATGAGCGAGCAATATGCCAAGGGGCATCTTAACTCTCTTCAAATCCAGAAACGCATCAAAGGGGGCGCGAAATGCTCGAACTTTTAATTTTGTTGGGTCTTAGCGGAGCCACTTATTACGACTATACCAAGGGGTTTGCCTTGGCGAGATCTTTGGGCGGCAGAGCGGAAAAAATTTATTTGCGCTTAAGCGGCAAAAAGCCATTGGGTCCCGCCGAACGGGCAAGGGCGGCCGTTATGCTCCAGGAAGCCAAAGTCGAAAAGTTAAGAAAGTCCGTAGCTTCAATCGCAGCCAGAAGCCAGGCGGAGTGTGAAGGATCTCAAGAGCAGATTTTGCTTGCTCAAAGATTCCAAAAATTAAAGGAAGAAGCTGTCGGCCAGTCGGATGATGAGTCGGCTCAGGTTGCCGCTCTCGCCGAGCTCGAAGCTTTAAGAAGATCTGACATTCAAAGACAATTTTCGGAGTATCTCGGCAAGATGGCCAAAAAATTGGAAACTCGCCTTGATAGACAGGAGCGGGAATTGCTTTTGATGAAGGATAAACAATCCACCATTGAATTAAGGTCGCAGGTGTCGGATGGTCTAAATACTTTTTATCAATTGTTGTCTGACGTTGACGCGGTAACCGGTGAAGAAGCCCCCCGGGTGCTTTTGGAGCGGGAGCTAAAAAATAGCAGATTAGAAGAACTTACCGCCGGAAATTTGATAGGCTTGGCGGAGAAAAAAGAGAAGCTTCAAGGAAAAATGCTTCCGGAAGCGAGTCTGGGCTCAATGGGAGAGGTACAGCAGGAAATAAATATTTTGCAAAAAAGAATCGCTTTGCCGGAGCACACCGGAGAAGCGCTAAATTAAAAAGTTTCCCCCGATGACCATCGGGGGATTTTCTTTTTTTGTTTTGTACGCTTAAATTAAGTAGAATCGGGCTGTAGTATACCGGCAGTACGCATGCATGGGGTGCATGTAGACCGGGTTC
>CAYRCJ010000019.1:0-5430 GCA_964422785.1 uncultured Candidatus Saccharibacteria bacterium
AGCCCGGCGTTTTTGCTCGGACTTATAACCGAAGAATCCAATCTGGGGCAAAATGTAGGAAAGGGGAATTGGAAAGTAGATTTATCAAATAGCCGATGCGCCAAGCAGCGGGACGCGTTTGTACAAATTACTTCCGAATTAGGCCTTGATCCGGATGCTATGCCTGTTTCTAAAAAAGTCTGGTATGGCTATTGTGGCGGTGCTATGGGCCCGGCCCAGTTTATTCCTACGACTTGGCAGCTTTTCAAAAATAGAGTTTCCAAAATTACGGGACATTCTCCCGCCTCTCCCTGGGATCCCAAAGATGCTTTTGTCGGGGCCGCGCTTCTTTTAACAGATAATGGAGCGATTGACGGTAATTACGACTCAGAATGGAAAGCGGCTATGAAATATTTGGCCGGCTCAAATTGGAAGAAAAAAGCCTACCGTTTTTACGGAGACGATGTTATGGCGATCGCTTCAAAATATCAGGATCAGATCGCGCTTTTGGCGCAGAGGTAAAAGAAATTAAAACGCCCCGATGCCATCGGGGCGTTTGATTTTATATAACTGCGATTCCTTTGATTTCCACCAATGTATCTTCGAGGGGGGATTCAAGCGGTACTTCCGAAACCCAAACCATGCATCTGGCCGGCAGTTCTTCTTTTGAGACACCATGATCCTTGAAAAATTTTTCATACGCCGCGTTAAACAAGTTTCTTTGTATCGTTCTTGCTTCAGGAGTCCCGGGATCTTTTAGAAAAATATCAAGTGCAACGAAGTGGCGTACCGCACTTTTTGCCAAAAATCCGACATTAGCTTTTCTTACAATGGCAAGAATATTTTTAAGAGCTTGTATGGTTTGCGGACCTACGCCTCCTTCAATTACAGGTTCCCCATCAACATTCGGAATATTTCCGGTTTGGCCGGATATAAAGAGAAGTGGGCGGCCTTGCTCTACTATGATTCCTTGGCTATATAAACCAGGCGTCGGCGCGTTCTTAGTACTGATATGTTGTATCAATTTTGCCTCCAGTCCTCTGGCAATTTATCACTTAGATTTAAACTCGTCAATTATCGGATCCAAATTGCCGTTCAAGATATTTTGGATATTGTGCCAATCTTCTTTAAGGCGGTGATCCGTGATGCGGTCCTGGAGAAAATTGTAAGTGCGGATCTTTTCTGAGCGGTCGGCGGTGCCGATTTGTTCATTTCTTTCTTTTTTCAACGCCTCTTCTTCTTTTCGTATTTTTTCATCCAATAACTTGGAGCGCAAAATTTGCATTCCTCGCTCGCGGTTTTTGAGCTGGGATCTTTCCTCGCGGACCGAAATAACCAGTCCGGTTGGTTTGTGAAGAATTCTTACGGCTGTCTCTACTTTATTTACGTTTTGCCCGCCCGGGCCTCCCGCCCGGGAAAACGACACTTCTATATCCGAATCTTTTATTTCTACGTCCTTTTCTTCAGCCACCGGGAGAATCGCCACGGAAGCCGTTGAGGTGTGTATTCTTCCGGATTTTTCGGTTGCCGGTATTCTTTGTATTCTATGGACTCCGGACTCATATTTTAATAGGCCGTAAACATTTTGGCCTTTTATCTCCGCGACAACTTCTTTGTATCCTCCGACATCGTTTTTTGATTCATCTATCAGGGCAAATTGCCAGCCCTGGCGTTCGGCGTAGGACTTGTACATCCTCAACAATTCCCAGGCAAAAAGAGCCGCTTCGTCTCCGCCGGCTCCGGCTCTGATTTCCAAGATTGCGGCGTTCTTTTTGTATCCGCCCGAGATTGCGCCGAACATTTCTTTAAATTTTGTTTCGATTTCTTTCCTTCTGGCGCTTTCTGATTTTTGATATTCTTCAAACAGGGTTTTTACTTTTGAAAGTTCGCCGAAACGGACCACTTTTTCTTTGGGCCATTTAAAGCTTTCGGCGACGTCCAATTCGAGATCGTCGTATTCTTTTATCGCTTCATCAACTTTTTTTTGTAGTTCCGCATCCAAAATTATTTCTTAGTCTTTTTTGTAAGTCTTGTCCTAAACTTCTCAACACGGCCGGCCGCGTCAACGATTTTTTCTTTGCCGGTGTAATATGGGTGGCAATTTGAGCAAATTTCCACTTCCATTTTTTCTTTTGTGGCGCCAATATTAAAGACTACGCCGCAGGCGCACTCTATTTTGGCTTTATAATATTTGGGATGGATATCAGCTTTCATAGAGGCCATTATAGCGGATATCCAAAAAACTTGCAACTTATATATTTTCTGCTAAACTCATTTGTATGCCGGTAAATTTAGATAACGCAGGCCAAATTAAAGCAATAGACCCCAATATAGAGGCTCTTTTTGAGGCCGGAGCCCATTTGGGATATTCAAAATCAAGACAGCATCCCAAAATGAAGGGATATGTCTTCGGGGTACGCAATAACATTGAGATTTTTGATCTTGTGGAAACCGATAAAAAAATAAAAGAAGCGGAAGCTTTTCTCAGGCAGCTTGGAAAAGAAAAAAAATTAGTCCTGTTTGTCGGGGCAAAGGCTTCGGCCAGGGAATATATTGAAGAAGCGGCAAAAGCCATCGGCATGCCGTTTGTTAAAGAAAGGTGGCTGGGCGGGACCCTCACCAATTTAAAAATAATCGACCAAAGGCTTCAGTATATGGAAAGGCTCGAAAAAGAGGCCGAAAGCGGCGAGCTTGAAAAATACGTCAAAAAAGAAAGGATGCAAAAATTAGTGGAATTAAGAAAATTATTGCGGATGTTCAGCGGAATCAGAAGTTTAAAAATCTTGCCGGCCGCCGTTTTTGTTGTGGATCCGGCTGAAGAGAAAACCGCTGTTTCAGAAGCGCGCCGCAAAAATATTCCGATCATCTCTATTTTAAACAGCGATTGTAATCCGACAGGAATTAAATATCCTATTCCCGCAAACGACAGCGCCGGACCGGTTATCAAAATTATTTTAGACCGTTTGGTGGCAGCTTATAAAAAAGGCGTGGAAACACAGGCGCAGGATGAAATTAGAAATAGTGAAGCCGGGGTTCTGGCTGCAGGCGTCGGGAAAACAAAGTAACATGGCGATATCATCTGATTTAGTAAAACATCTCAGGGAGCTTACTGGAAGTTCCATTACGCTCTGCAAAAAGGTTTTGGAGGAGACCGGGGGAGATATGGAAAAAGCCATGTCGCTCCTTAAAAAATCTTCCGAAGCCCTTGCTGCCAAAAAAAGCGGCCGCTCCACCGGCTCCGGAGTTGTTGAAACTTATGTTCACGGCACAAAGAAAGTCGGAGTGATGCTGGAATTAAGATGCGAGACGGATTTTGTCGCCAGAAACGAAGAATTCCAAAAGCTTGCCCATGAGATCGCTTTGCATATTGCCGGCATCAAGCCTTTGTATGTAAATAAAGATGAGATATCGGAGGAGGCAAAAGCCGAAGCACAAAGATTATTTACGGAAGAAGCGGGGAGTCTCGGAAAATCACCGGAAATGACGGCGAAAATCGTTGAAGGGAAAATGGAAGCGCACTTCAGGGACGTTTCGCTTCTTTCGCAGCCGTTTGTCAAAGACCCTTCTTTCACAGTGGAAGAATTAATCAAACGATCCATTACTCACTTCGGAGAAAAAATAGAGGTTGCCCGTTTTGCCCGCTACGAACTATGATAATCTATCTGATTATTTTTATCGCGAGTATCGGCGGCATTGCCGTGATTGCTTTGAGGCACAGGGAGCTTATTTTAAATTTTAACCTGGCTTTGTTTATGGAGGATTCCCAAAAACATATTGTTTCTTTTTGGTATTCCCACATGCATAGCCAGCTTTTTATGCTTTTGGAGAAACAGCTTCGTTGGATCCGCATCAGAGTTCTAAAAATAGAAAATTTTCTTTTCCGGTTAACCCACGGAGTCCGCGGTATTTCCGAAAGAAATACAAACGGCAAATAATTTTGCCACCTTAGCTCAGCGGCAGAGCAACTCTTTTGTAAAGAGAAGGTCCTCGGTTCAAATCCGAGAGGTGGCTCCAAGATAGGCGCATCTCTTATTTTTGTTGTATAATTATTAAATGATTCAAGAGATAGCGATTATCGGCGGAGGTTTTGGAGGCGTGCGGATCGCCAAAATCCTGTCGAAATGGGGAAGAGATATCCACATTACTCTGATAGATAAAAATAACTACCATACTTATTATCCGGATCTTTATGAAGTGGCCACCGCCAATATTCCGGAAGTTTTCGGGCACCTCAAAATAAATTTTTACGAATTGATGTCCACGGCATCTTTTCATTTTGAAGATATTTTCTTGAATGATTTAAACGTAACTTTTCTAAGAGATGAGATTAAAGGCGTAGACTTTCAAAAAAAAGAAATTTTATTAAAAAATTCGGAAAGCCGCAGTTATGATATTCTGGTTATCGGCGCAGGCTCAGAAACCAATTATTTTAATATACCCGGCCTTCAGGAAAACTCCATTCCTCTAAAGTCTTTTGCCGAAGCGCTTAACGTCCGGAACGCCATAGACGAGCTTTTCGCGAATTCTCCTAAAAATCATGCCATCAAAATTATAGTGGGCGGAGGGGGATTTACAGGATGCGAGTTCGCCGGAGAATTGATGGGTTTTATCAAAAGGCTGTCAAAAATACACGGGAGGCCGAAAAATCTTGTCGAATGCTCTATTATAGAAGCTTCGCCTTCATTATTGGGCGGAGCAGGCTTGGCAACTCAAAAAAAAGCAAAAAAAAGATTATTGTCGTTGGGGATCAATTTGATGCTCAATTCTCCCATAAAATCCGTGGAACAAAAAAATGTTATTTTACAGGACGGGTCAAAGCATTCATTTGATCTGTTAGTTTGGACTGGAGGAGCCAGGGCCAATGATCTTGCAAAATCGCTATCCGGGGTTCAGCTCGAGAAAGCATCATGTTTAATGATGGATTCTCACCTAAAAATATTGCCGTACGATAATGTTTTCGGGGTGGGAGATATGACTTATTGTTTGGACAAAAAAACCGGGCGCCCGATGCCGATGACGGCTTCAGTGGCAATCCGCGAAGCAAAATTCGCGGCAGAAAATATAAAAAGATTAATTTTAAAAAAATCTCTCCTCGATTATAAACCGCATTTCGCCGGGCTCATTGTCCCGCTCGGAGAAAAATACGCGATACTCGAAACGCACGGCCTGGTGTTTGCCGGTTTTTTCCCATGGGTTTTAAAAAATTTAATTTCGATCCATTATTTCAGCACAATTTTAGATTGGCCTCGGGCTTTCAAGGTCTGGTATAGGGGTCTCAAAATTTTTGTGAAAAACGATTAGCCGGTTTTTCCTTGATTTATCTTAGTTTTTATTGTATTTTAAGCAGATGAAACGAATCTATTTGGATAATGCCGCTACCACTCCGGTGGATCCTCGCGTTATCGGGGCGATGGCGCCTTTTTGGTCGGATGATTATGGAAACGCCGGCGG
>CAYRCJ010000019.1:5530-13080 GCA_964422785.1 uncultured Candidatus Saccharibacteria bacterium
GCCAATAACGAAATCGGCACAATACAGCCTATCTCCAAAATCGGGAAAATTATAAAAGAATTTAATGAAGAAAATAAATCAAATCGCGCCCATAGAACATATTTTCATACCGATGCCTGCCAAGCAGCTGGCTATTTGGATTTGAATGTGGAAAATTTGGGCGTTGATCTGATGAGCGCAAACGCATCCAAAATTTATGGTCCAAAAGGAATAGGTTTTTTATATAAACGATCCGGGGTTAAAGTTAAACCTGTCATAATCGGCGGGGGGCAGGAAATGAGAATGCGTTCCGGCACCGAAAATGTTTCTTTAATCGCCGGCCTGGCTTCGGCATTCCAAATTGCCCAAAAAGAAAAAGATGAAGAAACAAAACGCTTAACCATTCTCCGTGATTATTTTATTTCTGAAATTACCAAAATTATTCCCAAAGTTGTTTTAAATGGTTCTGCCGGACAAAGGCTTCCTAATAACATAAATATTTCCATTTTAGATATTGAAGGAGAGGCGTTGATACTTTATCTGGATTCTTTGGGGATCGCCTGCGGAACCGGATCGGCCTGTACGTCAGAGTCCTTGGAGCCGTCCCATGTTATATTGGCGTTAGGAAAGCCGTACGAATTTGCGCATAGTTCAATGAGGTTTACTCTGGGAAGAAGCACGACCCGCCGGGATTTGGACTATGTTTTGAAAGAACTGCCGAAGGCAGTCGAATGGTTGAGGACAGTTTCTCCGATACAAGTTGATATAAACGCGGAATCAATGTCGCATCCGGAAGTTTTCGCGGGAGAGGGCCTGCGGGTAAAAGCTAAATCTAAAAGTTATAAATAAAATGGATGTAATCAATCAATATACAGGCGAGTCCTGGTACTATACGGATATTGTGAAGGATCATTTTTTTCATCCCAGAAATTTATTAATGGAGAAACCGAAAGATGAAAACGAATTTGACGCCCACGGAATGGTTGGCTCTCCGGCCTGCGGAGATATGATGGAAATGTGGATGAAGGTGAACAAGGAATCCGAAAAGATATCGGATCTTAAATGGAAAACTTTCGGGTGCGCATCCGCCATAGCCGCGACGAGTATGTATTCCGTGATGCTCACTGAGAACGGCGGGCTTACAATCGACGAAGCTATAAAAGTGCGGCCGCAGGACGTTATGAAAAGATTGGGAGGCCTGCCGAATAGAAAAATACACTGTTCTGTTTTGGCGGATAAAGCTTTTCACAAAACCGCCAATAATTATTTTAGAAAGATCGGGAACTTTTCCAGAATTTTGATAGAAGGAGCGAGGGTGGTAGACTCAAGGCTCAATATAACAGACAAAGATATCGAGGAGGCGGTGCTTGAAGGAGCTACGAACCTGGAAGAAGCTCAGAAAAAATTAAAAGTCGGCATCGGAGCGTCTGAAGAATCAAAAACAGAAATCGAACAACTTATAAGATTTTACGCGGAAAAATATTATGGCTAAGCGGGTGGCAAAAATAGTTATAGACAGGGATTTATGCATCGGGGCGGCAAGCTGCGTTACAATTGCTCCGGGAGTTTTTCAATTGGATGAAGAAAACAAGGCTTATGTGGTAAATCCCGAAGGGGCCGATAACGACACAATTATACTCGCGGCTCAATCTTGCCCCACGAAAGCCATTTTATTGTATGATGAAGATGGTAATCAAATTTATCCATAACTAACAAAATATATATGGCTAGAGAAATAAAACCGTTAAAATACGCTGCCCTTGAAGGATTGTCGGAGAAGCAGCTCAAAGAACATCACGATGTGCTTTACGCGGGCTATGTCAAAAAAGTCGGTGAAATAGAGGAAAAATTAAAAAATGTTGATATGAGCACCGCCAATGCAACTTTTAGCGACTTAAGATCGTTAAAAATGGAAGAAACATTTGCTTTAAACGGGGTTAAACTCCACGAAGGATATTTTGATAATATGACTCCGAAAGGAGTCACCCTGAGCTTGTCGAGGGGTGGTAAAATAAAGGATTTGATTATTCGAGATTTTGGATCTTATGAAAATTGGGAGCGTGAGTTTAAGGCGATGGGGCTTTCTGCCCGCGGTTGGGTTGTTCTCGGCTATGATCTCGACGAACAAAAACTGAAAAATATTCTTTGCGATTCGCACAATCAGGGCGGAGTATGGAATATGATAGCCCTGATGATCATGGATGTTTATGAGCACGCGTATTTTATCGACTACGCCACGGGGCGCAAAGCTTATATCGAAGCCTTCTTCAAAAACATAGATTGGAATTTTGTGGAATCGCTTCTGGAAAAATATAAAATTATCTGACAGGTTAAATGGAAACGGAAATAAAACAAATTTTGGAAAAAGAAATCCGCCCGATGCTGGCTATGCATTTGGGCAATTTGGATTTTATAAATTTTGAAAATGGCGTAGTGAGCGTGCGTTTTCAGGGAACATGCAAGGGCTGTCCGCTTTCAAATCTGACACTCAAGGCGGGGATAGAGGATATCTTAAAATCAAAAGTGAGTGGTGTTAAAAGCGTTATAGCGGTAGAATAAAAATAATACTATGGAACATATGACAAAACATCAATTAATACTGCTGGTTCTTTTAGTAAGCTTTGTAACCGCGCTGGTTACGGGCATCGTTACCGTTACTTTGGTTTCTCAAAGTCCGCAGCCTATCACCCAGACAATCCAAAAAGTCATCGAACGCTCTCAGAGCCTTGCTCCGGAGCTTTTGAAAAAAGACGAAACTGCCCAGCTGGAAATCAGCGCTTTAACCCGCGACGCCCTGATAGAAGATATTATAAACAGGGCATCTCCGGCTGTGGTAAGCGTAATCGCCACCAAAGACATTCCGGTAATCGAGCAATATTTCGTTAACCCTCTTCCGCAGGACGATTTTTTCAATCAATTTTTTCCAAATTTTAAAGTGCCGCAATACAGACAGAATGGAACTGAAAATAAACAGGTCTCGGCCGGTTCGGGATTTTTTGTAACCGGCGACGGATATGTGGTCACAAATAGGCACGTTGTTGAGGATAAAGACGCGGAATATTCCTTAATATTAAATGATGGCCGGAAATTTAAAACAAAAGTTATCGCCAAAGATCCTCTAAACGATCTCGCGATACTTAAGGCTGACGGAACGATGCCTGCCGGCGGTTTCACTTCAATTCAACTGGGAGATTCTTCTTCCGCGAAAATCGGTCAGACCGCGATTGCCATCGGCAATGCTTTGGGTGAATTTCAAAATACGGTTTCCGTAGGGGTAATTTCCGGTTTAAAAAGAACCATTGAAGCTTCCGGTTCGATTTCCGGCACGGAAGAGCTATCGGAAGTAATCCAGACAGACGCGGCCATAAACCCCGGCAATTCCGGCGGCCCGCTCCTTAATCTCAAAGGTGAAATGATCGGGCTAAACACTGCGATGGCTCAGGGCGCTGATTCCATCGGGTTTTCGATTCCGATCAACCAAATCAAAAGAAGTATTGACGACGCGAAGTTATTAGGAAAAATTGTTTATCCGTATATAGGAGTCAGATATGTTATGGTGACTCCGGATATTCAAACAAAAAATAAATTAAAAGTTGGTTACGGCGCTCTTATTTCAAAGGGAGCCAACGACGAAGAGGCCGTGGCTTTAAATTCTCCTGCCAGCCGCGCCGGTATTAAGGAAGGGGATGTTATTTTGGAATTTGCCGGGGTAAAGGTTGATAAAGACCACACCCTGAATAAATTAATTCAATCCCACAGAATCGGGGACAAAGTGATCGTAAAAATATTGAGAATGGGAAATGAAATAAAACTGGACTTAACTCTTGAGGAGCAAAAAGCACAATAAAAAAAACGTGGCTTTTGGTCACGCTAACCCAATCAGTGTTCTAATCAGGAATTCTAATATTTTTGTTTCTATGTATGTTGCTAGTACAATAAAAACCAAAACAAAGAAAAAGGGTTCCAAATACATTTTGTTCCCTCTCTTGATTTTTTCTGGTTTTATGATATCATAGTGTTACGGAAATGTCAAATTTGAGTTTTATTTTTAAAGTCTAATATTATATAATGAACAATATGCCGCCATTTTCACAATTTACTATTAAAGCGCAGGAAGCCTTAAAAAAGGCTCATGAGCTGGCGATTGAAAGAGGGGCGAATCAAATAGACGCCGCCCATCTTTTGGCCGCGCTGGTGCTTCAGGAAGACGGTTTGGTGCCGTCGCTTTTGGACAAACTGGAAATAGACCAGACTAGCCTGGTGGATTTGGTTTTGGGGGAGTTGGACAGCGCCGTCAGGTCAAACATTCTCTCGCCTTTGCAGCAAATTTATTTAACTCCGGAGCTGGCCCGCGTGCTCGAAGAAGCTCACAAGTCGGCCGCGTTTTTAAAAGACGATTTTATTTCAACCGAACATTTATTTTTGGGTATTTTGGAAGCGCCCTCAAAAGCGAAAGAAATTTTAGTTAAGTTTTCTTTAAATAAAGAAATGGTTCTCCGCGCTCTGGCGGATATTCGAGGCTCGCAACGGGTTACCGATGTTGAACCGGAAAATAAATATCAGGCGTTGGAAAAATACGCCAGAAATTTAACCAAGCTGGCCAGAGAAGACAAGCTTGACCCGGTGATAGGCAGAGACGAAGAGATCCGGAGAGTGATGCAGGTTCTTTCCCGCCGCACAAAAAATAATCCTGTTTTGATAGGAGAAGCGGGGGTGGGGAAGACGGCGATTGTTGAGGGCTTGGCCCAAAGAATTGTTTCCGGAGACGTTCCCGAAATTTTAAAAAATAAAGAATTGATATCTCTTGATCTGGGGTCTCTTGTGGCCGGCACAAAATACCGCGGAGAATTTGAAGAGAGATTAAAGGCGCTGATGAAAGAATTGGAGCGTGCTTCCGGAAGATTTTTGCTTTTTATCGATGAGCTTCATACTCTGGTGGGCGCGGGAGCCGCGGAAGGCGCGATAGACGCTTCGAATATGTTAAAGCCCGCTTTGGCGCGCGGAGAGCTTCACGCCATCGGAGCCACAACTTTAAAAGAATATCAGAAACATATCGAAAAGGATGCCGCCCTGGCCCGCCGTTTTCAGCCTGTGCATGTGGAGGAGCCCTCAGCCGAAGATACAATTTCAATACTTCGCGGCATCAAAGGCAAATACGAACTCCATCACGGAATCCGCATTACGGACTCGGCTATCTTAGCCGCGGTCAATTTATCCGCGCGCTATATTACCGACAGGTTTTTGCCGGACAAAGCCATTGATCTTGTGGACGAAGCCGCCTCATCCTTGCGCCTCCAGATAGACAGCATGCCGGAAGATCTTGAGCACGCTCACAGAGAAATTATGAGATTGGAGATTGAAAGAGAGGCTTTAAAAAAAGAAACAGATCCTGAAGCCAAACAAAAAATTAAAAAAATTCAGCAAACCATCGAGGAGCTGCGCGAAAAAACTTCCGGGCTTGAGCTCCGCTGGAAAAATGAAAAGGAAACAATAGACACAATCCGCCAACTTAAAAAAGATTTGGATATTTTGCGGCAAGAATCCGATGTTGCCGAAAGAGCCGGAGATTTTGCCAAGGTGGCCGAGATACGCTACGGCAGAATACCCGAATCTGAAACAAAATTATTTTCACAAGAAGGAAGGTTGAGAAAACTGCAGGGCGTTAAAAGAATGTTGAAAGAAGAAATTACCGAAGAAGATATCGCGGACATCGTGGCCCGCTGGACAGGTATTCCCGTCACCAGAATGCTCGAGGCGGAAGTTAAAAAACTTACCAGAATGGAAGACGCTTTAAGAAAGAGAGTGATCGGCCAGGACGAGGCCATTAAAAAGATATCCGATGCCGTCAGAAGATCGCGAGCCGGCATTTCCGATGAAAAACGGCCAATCGGATCTTTTATATTTTTGGGACCCACCGGAGTGGGGAAGACCGAGCTTGCTTTGGCTTTGTCGGAATTTTTATTTAATGACGAAAAATCTTTAGTCAGAGTCGATATGTCAGAATATATGGAGCGCCACGCGGTTTCCAAATTTATCGGCTCCCCGCCGGGATATGTCGGTTATGAAGAAGGCGGAAATCTTACCGAGACCATAAAACACAGGCCCTATGCCGTTCTTCTTTTTGATGAAATCGAAAAAGCGCATCCTGAAGTGTTTAACATAATGCTTCAGATTTTGGACAACGGCCAGCTGACGGATGCCAAGGGCCGGCACGTGAATTTTAAAAATACAGTGGTCGTAATGACCTCAAATATCGGCGGGGAATTTGTGCGTCAAATGGAAAGCCTCGGATTTGTCGGAAACGGAGAATCAAAGGACGCCAAAGAAGAAGAGCTAAAATCCAAAATTCAAACATCGCTTGAACAGCATTTCAGGCCGGAATTTTTAAACAGGCTGGATGAAGTTATAATATTTAATTCTTTAGACAAAGAATCTATAAAGAAGATCGCTAAAATTCAAATTTCCCGCCTTACCGAAAGATTAGCCGCGAGATCCATCACCATCAACATCGAGCGTGACGCAGAGGATGCTTTGGCCAAGGAAGGATATAACCCTCATTATGGAGCGCGGCCTTTGAAACGATTGATACAAACCAAAATTTTAAATCCTCTTGCCCAGCAAATTGTCGGCGGAAAAGTCAAAAATGGCGATACAGTGTATGTTGGATACAAAAATAATGAATTTATTTTTGAAACTCAAAAAATAAACCATATTCCCAAACCAACAAAACGTCTGAAAACAGATGCAGTGAAATAACTTAGGAGTTCAACTCCCAAGTAAGGGCATCATTCTAATAATAAGTTTGCAAACTCCACATCTTTTTTTCTTCTTTCTAAAGTAAAATCCAAAGAATCCATTGCAAATTTTTTATACTCGTCCGGCGTTTTAAATTGATCCAAAATAACATCAGTTTTACAAAACTCTTTCTTATTTAAATATTCATCCCAGCTTGATTTCATCAACTTAGCAGTTGAGTTGCCAAGTTGATGAACACGATTGTTTAAGTTTATATATGCGCTTAGGTGCAGCAAATACTCATTTGAAGTTACATGTTTTGCTTTGTATCTTCCTTGAAATAAAGCGCCGGTTCTTTGATACCGCTGATTAAAATACTGAGTATAGCCACCCAGTTTATGCATAAATTTTTCAATACCACGCTCAGCAACTTGCTCTAAAAGAAAATGATAATGATTCGGATTAAGACAAAAGCATATTATATTGACCAACTTAGCAGTTGAGCTGCCAAGTGGGGATTTGATAAAAGAATTTTCATAAATACTGCCGATAGGATCGATGCAATTGAATTCGTCCATGCTTTGGTAAAATCGTTCTACATCATAATCTTCAAAAAATATGTTTCTTTTATCTACTCCTCGATTATAGATATGATAAAATTCTCCTTCTGAAAAAGATATATTTCTAGTCATTTAGTATATATACCACTTGGCAGTTGAGCTGCCAAGTGGGTGATGACTACTGCACATCCACCTCCCTTGTAGTAGTCCCCACATTCCCTGCCTGATCGGTAGCAGTGTAAATGATTGTATGAGCGGTGGAAGTTGAAGTATCCA
>CAYRCJ010000020.1:0-12963 GCA_964422785.1 uncultured Candidatus Saccharibacteria bacterium
TTGCTGGGGATTGTTTTCGAACAAATCCTTTTTGAGATTCCCAAGTGGCGTTCCGCAGGGTACTCAATTATCGTAAATATTCACGGGGTTTTTTACTGGAAGGATCAGTATGAAGAAGCGATAAACTCCAGCTTTCTTAAAAAAATAAATCCCGATATATACGTAAATTTTATTGCGAATTCGGACGCGGTAGTGCGTGAACTGCGGAAAAGGGATCAATGGCGCAATCTTTTGTTTAATAAAAACATACCGACAGTCGGCGCGTTGAAAGAAATTATGAGATGGCAAAGCGCGGAGAGATCGGCGACCAAGATCGCGGCCGGCTTTGAAGAAAAACCTTTTTTTACCGTTCCATCCGCCGGAAACGAATCCGTTCTCTATCGCCTGATGTTTGAGCCGTGGCGAAAGAAATTTTATTTGGGGATGCCGCTTACATTTTTGCATGGCTCCAAAAATAAAAACAATCGCAGGCGGATTGATGAATTCGCGAGATGGCTTGAGAACTACGTGATTCTTATTGATCCGCGATATGTCGAGCCGTTGGGCACAACCCAGCTGACTTCCGCGCATGAAAATGAAGCCGTTCATCATCATGTGGTGGCCCGTGACCTAAAGTGGCTGATACCGCAATGCGACGGGATGATCGGGTTTTATCCCGATGCCGTTACTTCGTACGGAGAAAATTCTGAGCGGTCGGAAGTGCACCGAACCAACGGAAAAACATTTTTGATTTATCCGAAAAAAGATTTTTTAAGCCCCTTTTTCACGGAATGGGCAGATGAAATATTTACAGACGAAAATAAGTTTAAGAAAAGATTTCTCGAATATCTGGGAAACGATTATATTAAAAAATGCGATAAACATGATATGATTTCAAGGGGTGAGGAGGCCATATGAAAAATAAATGCGATCACTCTTCGGTGGCTTTGATTTTGAGAGGAAATGGTAAGATTTTGCTGATCGAAAGGAAAAAATACAATCCCGGTTTTGCTCTGCCCGCCGGTCATCAAGACGGCCTATGCGCAGAAGAAGCGGCGCTAAAAGAATTATTTGAAGAAGTTGGCCTTTCAAGCGATGAAGATAAAATAAGATTATGTTTGGCCATAACCTTGGATAATCCTTGCGCTCGAGCGGGCGGTACCCAGCATTTTTGGACGGTTTATGAAGTTTTGGACTGGCGAGGTGATTTAAAGCCAAGCGACGAAGAAATAAAAAAAGCAGTTTGGGCTGGCGATGCCGATATCCAAAGGCTCGCCAAAAGACTTGAAGGTTTTATGGGAGAAAACAATTTAAAAATTGATAATCTTCCGGAAGTTGTGAGGGTTGTTAACGGATCGCCGGAGTGGTCGGAAGACCCCGGCCTTGAACCGCCAATGTATGTTTTGTTTAAAGCGTTGAAAATAATCTAACCTCCCTTAACTCCCCCCCTACGAAGGGGGAGATTTTTTGCACTTGACAATATAGTATTTGCTGTGTTATCCTTGAAAAGGATTTGAATCTAAAATAGGGGCAAAATCGTGGATTCTAGTACAAGGTTTGGACATTGCAACGAAGACATTTCCAACACAGCAAGGACGTTGGCCCTTTTGTTGATAGGAGTTTCAGAGCCAGTAGGCGGTTTGTATATGAGCCAGGAAGATTATGATGTGCTAGACTCAATGTTTTCTGCTAAGCGGGGTTCGTATGAGGCGGAAATTCAAGCAGTTAGGAATTTTTTGGCGCAGTATCTTGATCCAGAAAAAGATATTTGCCATTTATTTATTGACAGGATGTTCTGCAGAGATTGCAAAAGCTCTCCGTGCGAAAAACATGATGAAAAAAATTATAAAATGCCGCAACTGTAAATAAATAACCGCCGGAAGCCTAAGGGTTTTCAATAGGCAACGCTCGTTGCCTATTTTGTTTTTTAATTTTAAGATTGATGTATGAAATCTATCGTCTTCTGCTCATCTCAAAGATTTGCCAAGGAACTCTACGAGTTTATTGATGAATTGAAGAAGATCGCCAAAGAAAGGGGCATTGGCATAAGCGTTTTGCACCCTCAATTCACCAAAGACGAAGAGCACCTGATGCATCTCCATGAAAAGGAGAGATTGAAGGATCGGAATTATAAAGGAGACATTGCCGGCAAAGTTTACGACCATCTTTTTAGAAAAGTAAAAGTTGCTGATGTCTGTTTTATTTTTAATAAAAACGGATATGTGGGCGCCAATGTGGTAGGCGAGCTTTTCGCGGCGGCGGTGTTGGGCAAAATGATTTATTCTCTGGAAAACAAGACTTTAATGGGCCATTATCCGCACGATCTCTATGAGGAGCCATCCGCCGGTAAATTAATTCACGAAATTATTTCCACCCCGGAGGATTTGCTTTCCCGGCTAATTTAAGTAATATTATAAAACGTATGAAAATTCGCTTTATCGCGCTTATTATTTTAATAGCCGGAGCCGCTGTGGGTTATTTTGACTGGCTGCACCCGTTTCATTTGGGTCTTGATCTTCAGGGCGGGACTCATTTGGTGTATCGCGCCGATGTTTCTTCTGTGGCGGCGGCGGATGTCGGCGAGGCAATGGCATCGCTCAGGGACGTTATCGAGAGAAGAATAAATTTTTTCGGCGTTTCCGAGCCGGTAGTACAGGTTGAAAACGTGGCCGGAGACCAGAGGCTTATTGTTGAACTAGCCGGTGTTTTCGATATCAAAGAGGCTATAAAACTGATTGGAGAAACTCCGCTTTTGGAATTTAAGGAAATAAAAAAAGAACTGGCAAATTTGCCTCCCGACTCAAATAAACAACTTTCCTTGAAAGACGATTTTGTCTCCACCGGACTTAGCGGCAAATATGTTAAAAGAGCTGACGTAAATTTTAATAACACCACCGGCGCTCCCACTATCGGGCTTGAATTTACCGATGACGGAGCAAAACTTTTTGAAAATATAACAGAAAGAAATGTCGGCAAACCATTGGCTATTTTTCTCGATGGAGAGGCGATGAGCGCTCCTCGCGTTAATGAAAAGATAGTAGGCGGCCGCGCCCAGATTACCGGAAATTTCTCCATAGACGAAGCCCGCCAGTTGGTGCGCAGATTCAACGCCGGCGCCCTGCCTCTGCCGATTTCTCTGCTTTCACAGCAAAGCGTTGAGTCTTCGCTGGGTCACGATTCTTTGGCTAAGAGTTTAATGGCCGGGATCTACGGGACGCTTTTGGTTATGCTTTTTATGGTTTTGTGGTACAGGCTTCCGGGAGTAATTGCCGTGCTCGCCTTGGGAGTTTATGCTTCTTTAACTTTGCTTTTATTTAAATTGATTCCGGTTACGCTTTCTTCAGCTGGGATTGCCGGTTTTATTTTGTCTATCGGTATGGCCGTCGACGCGAATATTTTAATTTTTGAAAGAATGAAAGAGGAATTGCAGGGCGGCAGAACTTTGGACGGCGCTATGACAGAGGGTTTCAGACGCGCCTGGACCTCAATCCGTGATTCAAATGTTTCAAGTTTAATCACATCAGTCACCCTGTATTGGTTTGGCACGAGCATAGTAAGGGGCTTCGCTTTAACTCTTGGGCTCGGAATTTTGGTCAGTATGTTTTCGGCAATCACCGCTTCGCGTTATTTTTTGCGATCGCTTCCTCACGCCGGTCAAGGAAAACTTTTGAAATTCCTCTTCGGCAGCGGAGTTAGTTCGTAATAATTTCTTTCGCGTTAAACATTCACATCATTCTCTATTCTTTTGTCAAGATTTTCTTTTGGCTATCCGTACGCTAAGTTTCTAGAATGTTTAGTAAAAGATTTTTAACCGGAATTTTTCTTTCCGCGGCGATATTTACGCCAAGTTTCATTTACGCGGCCAATTCGGATGTCTCCATTTCCGAAGTTTTATTTGACCCCGATGGAACTGATACGAGCTTCGAATACATTGTCGTTAAAAATTTTGGATCATCCGATATAAGTTTAACCGGTTGGGATTTGTATCCGGACGGCATCGGATATTTTACTTTTCCAAGTTTCAGCTTAAGCGCCGGCCATGAAGCAAAAATTCATTTGCATGCCACCGGCACTGCGGACGGAGAAAATCTTTACCACTCATCGGCCTCCGGCAACATGAGCAATTCATCCGGTTCGGTAGCGCTTTTTTCCGGAACCGCTCACTCAAAAGACACCATCGTCTCATTTCTCAGATATCACAAGCCGGGAAGTACGGAGAGAAAAACCTGGGAGACAACCGCCGCAAGCGCCGGTATTTGGACATTGAATTCTTTCGTTGATATTTCAGCCGGAGCGGAAGGAAAAATTCTTACTCTGACGGATTTTAATAATAGATTTTTGACAGGCAGCTGGAGTTTAAATAGTACGTCCACCCCGGCGGAGCCACCCTCGGCTCCGCCGGCAAGTCCTGCTCCATCCCCGGATCCTTCTCCGGCTTCGTCGCCGGAGCTGTCAGTTATTGTTTCCGGCAGCATACCGGATCCGGGTACTGACGGCAAAATAAAGGCATATGCCGGGCAGGATAGAACTGTGTTTGCAGGGGCAGATGTTGATTTTGAGGGCTCGTCCGAATCGCTTGTCGGAGAACCTCTCAAAAATGCCAGATTTTTGTGGAATTTCGGCGACGGAATGACATCCGTCGGCCAAAAAACTTCTCACTCATTTTTGTATCCCGGAGTTTATACCGTTTCTTTAAATATTTCTCTTGCTGAATTTAGCGCCACCGATAGAGTCAAAATAACCGCGATCCCAAATGCTCTCACGATTTCAGAAATAAAAACCGGAGAGTCCGGATGGCTTGAAGTGAAAAACGCGTCAGCAAAAACTTTGGATATTTCAAATTTTATGATCGAGGCGGGGACAGACAGGCATTTTATATTTCCAGCAAACACTTTTATTTCCCCAAATGCCTTTTTGGTTTTAAGCAGAACTGTTTTGGGTTTTATTTTTCCGGATTCAGGAGAACTTAAACTGAAATATCCGAACGGATCGGTTGTGGCGTCCTCCTCATACCCGTTATTGCCCATGATGGCAGGAGAAAGCCTCAGCTTAATAGATGGAGGGTGGCAAAAAACCAAAGAGACGCCGGGAGACAAGAATTCTTCATCAATTTTACAAATTGTCTCAAAAAAAATAGTTTCCTTGCCTTTGCCCGGCCCCGGTCCAACGGCGAAAAACTCGGAAAAAGAAAATCTGACGGCTTCTGTTTCCGATTCGGATTTACACCAGGATAAAAGTTCTTCTTTCAGCGAATATGCCTGGCTTTTTGGGAGCATCGGCATCGGCGGCACAATCGGCATAACCACGATTTTTAGGAGGAGGCGCAAATTACTTCTTTGAGGTTTCCCGCGTTATAATTAGGCATAAATGAATACCGATAACAAAAAACCAATCGTGTTGGTGTTTACTTCTTTTTATAAGCCCAAAATGGGGGGCGCGGAGCTTGCTATTCAGGAGATAGCGAAGCGTCTCAAAAATAATTTTGATTTTCATATTATTACTCACAGGCTTGCCGGCAACGCTGCTTCATCCGAAAATGATGACGGCATTTTAATTCATCGGATCGGCTTTGGCTCGCGCCTTGAAAGAATGTTTATATTCCCGTTCTTGGCAATGTTCAAAGGATTTTCTTTGGCAAATAAATTTAACGATAGAAAAATTTTATCTTGGGGTTTGATGATATCTTATGCCTCAATCGGAGCTTTTTTTCTGAAATTTTTAAAACCCAAAATTCCTTTCATACTGACGATTCAGGAAGGCGATCTTGAATGGTCCCCGAGACTCCGCAATCTGGGGCAGGCAGCTTTATGGTGGAAATTAATTTTTAAAAAGTCCGATCATGTAACCGCGCTAAGTAAATATCTCTTAAATAAAGTTCGGGAGTCGGGCTACAAAGGCCCGGCCACAGTCTTGCCCAACGGCGTCGACGAAAATCTGCTGTCTTTAGGAAAATTCGGCAACGAAGTTCCGGTGATTTTTTCCGCATCGCGACTGGTTCACAAAAATGGCCTGGACATTTTGCTTCGGGCCGCCGCCAAAATAAAAGACGAGCTTCCTTTCCGTATTCTATTGGCCGGCGCGGGGCGGGATCTGGCAAAGCTGCAGAAATTAAAAAATGATTTAGGGCTTGGAGACAAAGTGGAATTTTTAGGAAACGTTTCCTACGAAAAATTAAAGGATTATTATAAAGGTACTGATTTATTTGTGCGCCCATCGCGCTCGGAAGGTTTGGGCAGTGCTTTTTTGGAATCTATGGCCGCAGGAGTTATTACAATCGGCGCAAACGTCGGGGGGATTCCGGATTTTCTATTTCACGGCAAAACAGGATTTTTGGTTGAGCCGGATAACGTCGAAGCTCTTTCGGGCCAGCTTAAAGAATCGCTGACAATGAGCCTTGCCGCGAAGGACAATATTATTAAAAACGCCAGGACCCTAATTAAAGAAAAGTTTTTGTGGAATGATGTGGCCGGGCGCGCCGAAGAAATTTTTAATATGCATTTATGAAAATACTTATTGCCACAGGAATTTTTCCGCCGGATATAGGGGGCCCGGCGACATACAGCAAACTTCTTTCAGAAGAATTGCCGCGGCATAATATTGATGTCGAAATTTTAAGTTTTGGAGAAGTGCGCCATTTGCCCACATTTGTCAGACACATTGCCTATGGCGTTAAACTTTTAAGGCGCGGCAGAAATGTTGATGTAATTTTCGCGCAAGATCCTTTTAGCGTCGGCCTTCCGGCGTCTGTCGCCGCTTTTTTGCTCCAAAAAAAGTTTATTTTAAAAATTGTCGGAGATTTCGCATGGGAACAATGGCAACAGAGCGCCGGCGGGCAAGAGGCGTGCGATAAGTTTATAACGCCGGACGAGTTTCAGGTCAGAAAATTTGATTTCGTTACAGAAATTATGAGAAGGGTTGAAAGATACGTGGCCCGCTCTGCAAATAAAATTATAGTTCCCAGCGAATATCTGAAAAAAATAGTTTCAATGTGGGACGTTGATCCAAATAAAATTTTTGTTATTTATAACGCAGTTGATTTTAAAGAAATAAAATTTTCAAAAGAGGACGCGCGAAACGAGCTCGGCGTGTC
Source organism: uncultured Candidatus Saccharibacteria bacterium (assembly GCA_964422785.1). Taxonomy (GTDB): domain Bacteria; phylum Patescibacteriota; class Minisyncoccia; order UBA11713; family 2-01-FULL-45-33; genus CAYRCJ01. The sequence continues at coordinate 7,070 of CAYRCJ010000020.1, forward strand.
AGGGAAAATAATTGTTTCCGCGGGAAGGCTGGTCCCCTGGAAGGGTTTCGGCATGCTCATAAAAATGATGGGCGGCCTGATTAAAAATTTTCACGATCTCCAATTGATAATTGTGGGAGACGGGCCGGAAAGGGAAAGTTTAAAATCTCAAGTTTCAAATCTGGGATTAAGCGGCAAAATAATTTTCACCGGATCTTTGCCGAAAGAAAAACTTTTATTGTATCTTCGGGCTTCCGACATCTTTGTTTTAAACACCGCCTATGAGGGTTTTTCGCACCAGATTGTGGAAGCCATGGCTTTGGGGTTGCCGGTTCTGACAACCTCTATCGGCGGAAACCCGGAAATTATTACCAGCGGCACAAACGGGTTTTTGGTTCCTTTTGATTCTGAAAAAGAGTTTCAAGAAAAAATATCTCTGCTGTTTTCTTCCCCAGAGTCGATTTCAACAATTTCGGTCCGTGGGAAAGATCGGGCCCTTTTATTTACCCGCGAGCGCCTTATTAACGAAGTGGTAAAATTTTTAAATACCTTATGAAAGTTTTAATGTTAAGCGGGGATTTAAATATTTTTTATAATAGCTATTCGCCGGCGGCGAATCGTATGCGGGAATATGGCGCGGCGTTTGGCGTGGCCGATATCATTCTTTTTTTGCGGGATGAGGGCGGCAGGGATATTGAGCTTTCTCCCTCGGCCCGCGTTTACATGGTGTCCGGGCGCGTGATGCGATTTGTAAAAGGTTTTATCCGCGGCGTAGCGCTTATACATAAAAATCGATACGAGGTAGTGGTGGCGCAAGATGTTGAACACGCGGCGATCGCCTGGCTATTGTCGCTTCTTTATAAAATATCCTGGCAGATGCAGATTCACACCGACATTTTCAACAGATATTTTTGGGACGGATCTTTTACCAATAAATTGCGCACGATACTCGCGAAATTTTTACTAAAACGCGCAAGCCGCATCAGAGTGGTTTCCGGGCGCATCAAGAAATCTCTTGCGGCCTATGGCATACAGCCCGCGGCAATTACAGTTTTGCCAATTTTTGTCGATGTTGAGAAAATAAAATCAGCGCCGATCGCAACAGATCTTCACAAAAAATATCCGCAGTTTGATTTTATAATTTTGATGGCATCGCGCCTGACTCGTGAAAAAAACATCGGTTTGGCGCTTGAGGCAATGGCCGAATTTCAAGAGAGTAATCCCAAATCACTCCTTTTGATAGTCGGGGATGGCCCGGAAAAAGAAAATTTAAAAATTAAAATTTCCGAACTTAAAGTGAACGATAACGTTATCTTTGAAACCTGGTCAGAGGATCTGATTTCATACTATAAAACATGCGATTTGTTTTTGCTTACCTCAAACTACGAAGGCTACGGGATGACTTTGATTGAAGCCGCCGCCGCCGGGGCAAAAATTATTTCGAGCGATGTCGGCGTTGCTCCCGAAATTTTGGAGGCGGAGAATATTTTTAAAGTTGGGGACAAAAATGACCTTATCTCAAAGCTAAAAAATGCGATCGCCGGCAGTATTAAACCGCCAAAATCAATTCCGCAACAAACAAAAGAAGAATACTTAAGGTTATATAAAGAAAGTTTGGAAAGCGCTGTATATGAAAGATAAAAAAACAAAAGTTTGCTATATTTTGCCTTTCTTTGACGAAAAAACCGATACTCATCTTTTTTATAATTACGAATTAATCAAAGAATCGGCGAAAAATTTGAATATTTTTTTAATACTCGAGCGCGCAAAGAGCGACCCTGGCCGTTTGGGTTGCGGATTTAAAGTGCAAAAATTTAAAAATCCGGTTTTAAGATTTTTAGAGTTGCTTTTTTACATCTCGTCCGCCAGATTGAGAGGTTACACAAATTTTTACACACACTATTCTTACTACGGCGCGCTTGCCTCGTGGCTTGTTGTTTTTATTTTCGGCGGCAAGGCGTTTTACTGGAATCGCGGGATGCCCTGGCTTTTTAAAAGAGGTTTTTTGGAAGAAAAAACTTTCAGGTTTATTTTAAGGCACACAATTTTGGTGACCGGTCCGGAATCTTTGGCTAAAGAATATCAAAAAATATACGGCGTAAAAAAATACGCGCTTTTATCCAATTGGATAGATTTTGAGCGGTATTCGCCGCAAAAATCAAAAGAAGAATACAAAAAAGATCTGGGCCTGGATACCTCCAAAAAGTATGTTCTTTTTGTCCACCATCTATCTGAAAGAAAGGGGGCTGATTTTATTTTGCCGGTTGCGGATAAGTTTGGCGAAAGTACTATTTTCCTGGTTGCCGGGGAAGGTCCCTATATGGAAAAACTTAAAAATCAAAATTTAAAAACAAAAAATTTAGTGCTTCTAGGCAAAATTTCCCAGAGCGAAGTAAAAAAGTATTTTCACGCCTCTGATATATTTTTTATGCCATCTCGCGAAGAGGGATCTCCTCATGTCATTTTGGAGGCAATGGCATCAGGCACGCCTTTCGTGGCGTCACAGATCGGCGGGATAAGCGAGATCGTCTCGCCTTCGGCGCAGGAATTTTTATGTCCCGTAGGAAATATTGAGTGCTTCGCAGAAAAAATTTCAAAACTTTTATCGGATAGTTTTCTTTGCGGTAATATTCGCGGCGAGAGCCTGGATTTTGTGAAAAATTTCAGCAAAGAAAAAGCTGTTCAAGAATTCGCCGGTTTATTTTCTTCCAAAATTTATTATGTCGCGAATGCCAGATTCCCCACTGAAAAAGCGCACGGCATTCAAATGGCAAAAATGATTGAGGCGATGGTTGGCTCCGGAGCCGATATTGAAGTTATTGCGCCCAAAAGGGGCGCCGGAGGAGATGCCAAAGAATTTTATGGTTTAAGGCGCCAAATTTCTGTTACAAAACTGCCTGTTCTCAATACTTATGCGAGTGGAAAGCTTGGTTTCTGGGCCGCGTCCATTTCATTTGCTTGGGGATATTGGCTTTTTTTGGTTTGGAAGAAAGTCCGGGGAGAAAAATTTATCGTCTACACAATTGATATAGACCAGTTTTCTTTTTTTATGGTGCCGTTTATCGGAGTACCTTACTTTGTAGAAGTGCACGATGCTAAAAAAAACGGATTTTTTTTCAACCAGTTATTTCAAAAAGCTTCCGGAGTTGTAGTTATAAACAGTTTAATAAAAGAAACCTTAATAGAAGAGTTTAAACTATGCGGGAATAAAATTATTGTCCATCCCAACGGAATAGACTTAGCGCAGTTTGATTTAAATATTTCTAGGTCGGATGCCAAATCCCGGCTTCAGCTTCTAGCTGGAGAAAAAATTGCTTTATATGTAGGCAAGTTTTATGAATGGAAAGGGATGGATATACTGGCGGAAGCCGCCAAAAAAACTCCCGAAATAAAATTTTACTTAGTCGGCGGCTCAAAGAATGATTTGATAAAGGCAACCAAAGTTGAACATTGGCCGGAAAATATAATCTGCGCGGGGCAACGCGATTTTAAAGAAATCCCTCTGTGGCTTAAAGCGGCGGATGCTCTTTTGGTTTTGGGCACGCGGAAAAACGAATATTCTTTCAAGCATACTTCGCCGATGAAAATGTTTGAATATATGGCTTCGCATACGCCGATTGTCGCCAGCGCCACCCCGGCAATACTTCAGATCGCGGGAAGCGCAGAAGTTGTTTTTTACGAGCCGGACAATGCCGGCGCGCTGGCGGAAAAGATAAGGCACACGATGAGTAACGCGCCTGAAACAAAATTTCTTGCTGACGCGGCATACAAAAAAGTAAAAATGTTTTCGTGGGATAAGCGCGCGACAAGCGTTTTGGAGTTTACAAAAATGGGCATTAATCGTTTCAAGATAGGAATAACCTTGCATCCGTATGGAGAAAAAAAACCTGCCGGCTTGGGTAGAGCGGCTTTTGATATCGTGCGTTCGCTTTTAGAAATTGACGGAGAAAACGAATACACTATATTTCTAAAAAATCCGGCCCTAAAAATCAATTTGCCCGCGGATAATTGGAGGGCCGCGAGCCTTACGCCTCATGCCGTGCGCCGGCTTGACGTTTGCGTTTTTAATACTCCGATAATACCCTGGTGGTACGGATTTTTTGGCCACGCCAAAAAATCCGTAGTCATCGCTTATGATTTTGCGTATTTAAAATATTCTCCCAATTTTTTGCTCAAACTTTATCATCGGTATTCATTGTGGCGGGCGGATTTGATAATTTCAATTTCAGAATTTACCAAAAATGAAATAATTAAAATATTTAAAATTCCCGAGAAAAAAATTGAGGTGATTTATTTGGGATATAAAAAAATCGGCACGATTGCGCCGGCGGAGATCGCGGGGTTGCCAGAAAAATTTTTCTTATTCATCGGTGCGATCAAAGAAAGGAAAAATGTTTTAGGGATTGTGGAATCATTTAATACCTTCAAAAAAAATCATCAAAATAATTACAGACTTGTCATTGCCGGAAACGGATCCGGAGCATATTACGGAAAAATTATTAAATTTATCGAGGAAAACAATCTCAAAAACGATGTGATATTTTTGGGGCAGATAACCGACAATCAGCTCTCGTGTCTTTATAAAAAAGCGGAAGCGCTTGTTTATCCGAGTTTCATTGAGGGTTTTGGTTTCCCTGTATTGGAGGCGATGGATGCGGGACTTCCCGTGATTACTTCAAATGCGTCTTCCTTGCCGGAAGTGGCGGGCGAGGCCGCTTTATTGGTTGATCCGAGCGGTATCAATGAAATGGCATCGGCGATGGCGAGAATCGTTTCTGATCCAAATCTGCGGGCGGATTTGATCCGGCGGGGATATGAGCAGGTCAAAAAATTCTCCTGGCAAAAAACCGCGGAAGACCTGAAACGATATATCGGCAAATTGTGTTAAAATCTAGAGGGTATTTTGAAAAAGGAGCTTAAATATGGGGATTAAAAAGATAAAGAGCGTTTTGGAGGAGGTTCAAAAGTTATCCGAAAGTTCTTTTCTCATGATTGCAGGAATCGAGCTTGCCTCATTAACCGTTGCCGACGCGATCAAGAACGGAAATAAGATTCTTATCTGCGGAAACGGAGGAAGCGCCGCTGAGGCCCTGCATTTTGGAGGAGAGCTTGTGGGAAAATTTAAAAAAGAACGCAGGGCTCTTCCGGCGATTGTATTGGGGGTCAATCTCTGCGCGTTGACCGCGGTTTCCAATGATTATGATTATGTCGATGCTTTCAGCAGGGAAGTGGAAGCGTACGGCAGCAGCGGCGATGTTTTGATCGCGTTAAGCACCAGCGGAAATTCTGAAAATGTTATCAAGGCGGTTGCTTCGGCAAATAAAAAAAATATTTCCACAATTGGTCTTCTGGGACGCGGAGGCGCGCTCAAAGAAATGGTGGACATCCCATTGACGGTTAATTCAAAGAATACCCCGAGAATCCAGGAAGTACATCTGATTTATGTACACATCATTTCAGAAATCGTGGAAGAAATTCTTTTTGGGGATGGACAATGAAATTGCTGCCAAAAACGCTCGGCAAATTTTTTAAAGGCAAAAAAGTTCTCGTGGTCGGCGACATTATGCTTGATCACTATATTTACGGGACAGTGGATCGCATTTCTCCGGAAGCGCCCGTGCCGATTGTGCGTGTGACTGAAGATAAGTTTTCTCTTGGCGGAGCCGCAAATGTGGCGATAAACACACGGGCACTCGGAGCCGATACCGATATCATGGGAAGAATAGGCTATGGCGACAGCGCCGGCCAAACAGTTCTTCGTTTGCTGGAAGAAGCAAATATTGCCAGGGGAAAAGTTTTTGCCCATGAAGGCGCGCATACGGTGGAGAAGATCCGCGTGGCTTCCATGACCGGACATCAACTGGTACGGGTTGACCGCGAATACGACAACGCTTTGTCTGCGGACAAAGAAGGGG
>CAYRCJ010000021.1:0-12437 GCA_964422785.1 uncultured Candidatus Saccharibacteria bacterium
CCATCGCTTCAGGCTTTTCGGATTTGGGAGCGCACTTCTTTTTTGGCAGAGACAAAGACGGGTCGTACTCCATGGCTTTTTATATCCCGCCGCTTATTGAGCAGCAGAATGAAAATTATGTGGTGATGGACGGGATTCACGGGGACTACATAACCGAAAAATCAGGAACAACCAATACGGCCATCGTCATAAAAAATATCGGGATGCCGTTTCCCTGCGGAATGAGACCGTGGCAGGAAATAAAAGTGATCGGCCTGGGAGAAAAACCCGGAGATATAAATGAAAGATACTTTGAACTTAAAAAAAATCTTTTCCGGGATCTGAAATTTCTCGGGATAGACGGGTGAGGTGCAAATGACAACCGACAAAGAAAAATTCCTGGAAGAAAAAATAAGATTCATAAAAAACCATCTCAAAGAAACAATACGTTATGACGGCGACTTCTTGCCGAGGCCATTCTTTATAGAAATTACAGGCACTCCGTCAGCCGGAAAAAGCACCACAATTGAAAAATTATATGATGCCTTGCGCAGACAGGGGCTCCGCACAAGATGCCCCGAAGAAGGCGCTAAAGTAATAAATTATATCCCGAGAGATACTCCGCTTTATAATCTGACTACAGCGCTCTATGCCCTGCCCAAATTGATTGAAATGAGCGCGGGGCATAATCACGACCTGGTAATTTTTGAAAGATGCATTTTTGACGCCTGCTGCTGGATGAGATATTGGAATAAAAAAAATAAGCTCTCGGAAGAAGAGATGGATCTATACCAAAACTTTTTTCTCTCCAGATTCTGGCTGGATAAAATAGATGTGGCATATTTTATGATTTGCGACCCGGATGTGGCGGTTGAACGCGACCTCAAAGACGCGACCATAAAGACTCTTGGAAATACCACAAATCCTTCGTCTATAAAAAATCTTGTTTCGATTTATAAAGAAGCTTACGAAAAACTACACCCTGTAAGCCCTCAGCTGTTCATTATTGATACTACCAACATGACAACCCCGGAAATGGTGGATTTCTTAACCACCAAAACACTGACCTTACTTGAAGAAAAAATCAAAAACGGCCTTTAAATAGGGGCCGTTTTTATATTGACAACCTTAAAAATGTTCTAGAATATGATATTTTATGCGAGACGCCCATTGCATTATTTCATCAATATTATCTGTAACTCCAAACATCCGCAATTCTATTGTTCCGTGAATGCTGATTCTCATGAGTTGCCAGCAATTTCTAGGATTTTCGGCAAAGCCATCTTCTTGAGCAACTTCAAAAAAATGTTCGAGACCTTGATACTCTATCGGCTTCCACTTGCTTGCCATAGTTTTATAGAGCCGCAAACGCTCGCCGTTTGAGTGATCTCCCAAACGGCAAAGTTCGTCTACGTAAGGAACTAAGGAATTGTAAACCGATATGGCGTGCTCAATATTTTTTACGCCGATATGAATATGCGTGCCCGCGACTCTGCAAGCCGCTTCAAGGCGCTCGCGCGGAATTGTCCGGACAATCTCCGCGTAGCGTTCGTCCGGATAATGATCCAAAGGCATGCTTTCTGCCGCCACTTCCTGATTTACCAGGATAAGCCCCATTTTCTCCGCAATGTATTTGCCGTTATTCGCGTTTTCCAAAAGCTCTAATTTAATTTCTGAAAAATCATTGTGAGGCTTTGTCCTAGACTCAACTTGGCAGGCAGACAGCTCATAAGTCCATCTCGGATCGTTAATTAATTTTAGAAATTCCGGAGAGCGCGGAGAATAGCCGCCCAAAGGCGTCATCAAAAAATGTTCCCTTTCTATACCGATGTAGCCGCTCATTTCTTTTTGGAAATTAAACTTTGCCAAAAATTCATTTAATTTGTTAAAGATCATTTTTTACCTTTCCCCGGAAGAAGCAAAAACCTCTTCCGGGAAAGAGGTTTTTGCGTTAAAAGCCGCTTTCTTGAAAGAGGTTAAGAGTTGTTGATAAACCAAAAATATGAATTAATCAAATTTCGCATTATGTTTAGAGTTTAGCTTTTTGTCGCTGAGCTGTCAACACAAAATATTTTACGAAATTTTTTAAAACTTTTCTGCTGACATTGTTAGCGTTTTTGACTGAGCTCAAAAATAACCGAAAGCCGGCTTCGTTTTTTACGAAACCTTCTTCCAGCAACGCGTCCTTTCTCATCCGCGCGATGCTTTGGATATTTTTTTTGGTAAGTTCCAAGTGAAATTGCGAAAGCCTTATTTTATCCCCGATTGCAATTGCTTGGTTCGGGCAAATTTTTGAGTTTGCCAAAAGCCTCCAACCAGGTAAGAGCTTTTTGGCCATGCATTTATGGCTTTCTTGAAATATAGAATTTTTTGGAACACCCATAAAAAGCAAGTCGCGTTGGCCCAGCGAATTTAGCTTTATTTTGGTACTTCCAAATTCTCTGCCTTTGGAATTATAAATAATCTCGCCACCCAAAGCCCTAACGGTAAATTGCAGGCCTCCGCAGATTCCTAAAATAGGTACCTTTGCGCTGACGACGCTTTTGATAAACTTATAAACTTTTTTCATCCACGCTTTTTCATGCCCCTTCACAGGATCTTCAGTTGAGCCTCCCATAACAACCCCGTCAAATTTTTCTAACTTTGATGGAAATTTTCCCTTTGACGCGTCTATGGCAAGCCATTGGTTTTTTCCCAAACCAAAAGCCTTCCGCATTGTTTCGGAATAAGTTTCGCCGCCATAAACATTTCTTTCAATGGCTTTTCTTAAATTTTTATCCCCGGTCAAAATATCCAAAAACAAAATAGAGGGCATATGCCCTCTATTTTACTACAGAGAAAAGAGAATATCGAGCACCATTTCCAACTGGCTCTCTATTTTGCTATCTTCACGCCTGGCAATCGGGCGCACCTCGATACAAATTGTTTTTCCATATTTTTTGAGGCGAAAGTACCACCAAACAGACCTAAGAAAAAGCGGGACATTTAAATCTTCAACTTCGATATGCGGGACTAGTTTTGGGCCAAGAACCACATCATGCCGAACTAAAGCGCCGCAATAATCTCTTAAGTTGTAGAGGTTCCCCGGTCCGCCGTAACGTTCATCAAGATAACCCGCTTTAGACATCCTGATATATTTTCTCCAAATCTCATCTTGAGGGTAATCTTCCAAAAACCTTTCTCTTTGATCGAGCAATTTTCTTATCAGGAATACACCGTGCTCCGCGGAAGGAACAGAAATAGTAAATTGCACCGCGGATATCCGGGAAAGTAATTCCAGCGCCTCTCTTCCATCGAGCTCCAGCCAAATCGCGTCTCTCTCGTCGGGAATAACCAAAAGATTTTCTTTGTTTTTGAGAATCGGTTCAAAGAGCGGGAAAGCCTCGGCTTTAACTCCTGCATCATATAATTTTTCCAAGATTTCCAGAGTGGAATGGACAACTCCGCATATGGATCCCGGAACAGTGGCAACTTCTATATTTTGCCTGCCAAGTTCGTAGAGAATTCTGTTGCCCCGCCAATCTTTTACTTCCGTAATCAAGCTAGATTTTTCGCTTGCAATCATAAAGCCGTATTTTTTCACCAGATACTTGAACATTCGTTGCGACTGCTCAATATCAATGGGGGTTTTATCAGCCTTTAAAAAAGACGTTTCAACCTCTATGCCAACTGTTTTCGCCACCCCTTGGTTGTCTGTGGCCTCTGAAAAATATTTGTATAGACGCGACACTGCCTCGCGATTCTCTATCGCCATATTCTTCCTTTCAGTTTTAAAGAACAACTAAGTTTGCAGACGCAAACCCCCTTTCTCGCGAAAGGGGGTTATTTTGAATTTAAAATAAATATCAACTCAACCCTCTTTCGCCAAAGAAAGCTGGTTGTGATGGTTTTGAAAGTTTAGCTTAGCTATATTCATAGTATTCCTACATTATATAGAAACTGGTGCGAATGTCAAGTAAAATTGGTAATGTGCGCACATTATCCGAGTCTATTGACAAATGGTTTATTTTCTGCTAAAATGTAGACAGGAGGATTGAGATGTCGAAACTTATTCGCGTTATCGGCGCTTCAAAAAATAGCGCGGAGGTGGAAGCGGGAGCCGCTACACTGACAATCGGGAAAGTAAACGGCAAGCTTAAGGTGGTTTCAAAGTACCCGAGCGAATGCCGAATATCAAAAAAATTAATGCACGAAGCGTACGTCGCGGCCGCCGAAGAAATCAAAAAAGCCCAGCAATAAGCTGGGCTTTTTTATTTTTGTTAATCCAGGTAACCCCAAGTAAAAAGCTTGTCGGAATCCTCACACCAGGAAGCTCCGATATCGGTGCGGTAAAACATATTTTGGAGCATAATATTGTCGATACGCGAGTAGGCCTGCTTTCTGGCCTCCTCCATTGTGGAGCCGGAGCCGGTAACCACCAAATCATATCCGACATCTCCGGCCACGCGCCAATCGCCATCTACCATCTTAACATCGCCCATATGAATACCGTCGAGATTTGGTTTTTTAAAAAGTATCGACAGGTCCCGATATATTTCAACTTCGGATTTGTCATCATACGGAAATGGCGGCGTTGCTATGACTACCCCGACCTGAAAACCTCTTTTTACTTTCAGATCATATGGCTGATTATTCGCGATGGCGTGCAAAAATTCTCCCCAAGGACTTAAAACTCCCTCCATCTGGATTGAGATAAATGGATAGCCGAATCTGCAGGTAAATTCCAGAGGATAAATTCCCCGGCCATTTACTATACAATTGATATCGACGTAGCCGACATAACCGGATTTTTGCAGATCTTCTTTCATTTTCTCAAGTGTTGCCCTGAAAAAATTATTCGGCCCGCACCAAAATATTGATGTGCCCATCTCTCCGGTCAGAGGTCCCAATTCTCCGGAAAAAAGGCGTTTATGTTCGAAGCCGATAGACACCGGCCCGACAAAATCTTTTCCGTTAAAAAAACTCGAGGCGCCTATCTCAACTCCTGAAGCGAATTTTTGCAGTTGAAATTGTTTAATCTTTTTCTGAAGAGTGATTTTATTGTGGGCCAATATTTCATGAAGATCTTTGCCGTCTTCTTCTTTGGCGGTAAACAAAAGCCCTTTCCAATCCGAAGGGACAAATCCTGAGGGTTTGTAAACATAGCGGCCCGGATTTTCCTTAATAAATTTCAGAGCGTCGTCATAATTGGTAAAATCCCAACTTGGCAAAGTGAGCATGCCCACACGCTTCATCTCGGATTGGCCAAACTCCCGCTCTTCTTCCAAGCGATCGGTATATACCGACCCTCCGACAACAGCCTTGCCCTGCCTTCTAAGCCTATCGGCATGATCTCCGAAACCTACATCATCGAAAACAATAACATCGGCCCAATCCGTGTGCTTTTTCCAATCATCCACTTTCTCAAGAAATCCGTCGTACACATCGGTATTGTCCTTGATAAATATTTTGACTTCGTGGCCTTCTTTTTGTATTTGCCAGGCAAGATCTCCGCTTAAAGATTCCCAACTGACAAAAAGAAATTTTTTTTTGAAATTTTTGTCGACTCCGTTCATTGTGCAATTTTATTGTATTTCTTTTTCAAATAAAAAGATAGCTGTGCACAAAACAAGGAAGAATTATTTTTACTTTCCTTGTTTTTTAGAGTTGAATCTTGGAAAAAAGATAACCGCCGATGGAAATAAATAAAATAGCTATAGTTGTTAAGATTAAAAAATCTCCGCCGGTCGCGGAAGCCGCGCCTAAAGCCAAAATTTTCCTTAGAGCGTCCACGCCGTAAAGAAGCGGGTTAAATTGAATCCCAAAAACTACGCTTTTCGGAAATCCGGAAACAGGAAACAAAGCTCCTGAAAGGAAAAATATCGGCATAATTAAAAAATTCATAATGATAGGAAAGGCCTGCATGTCTTCCATCTTTGTGGCGATCGCGGTACCCAAAGCGGTAAAAACCAGAGCAATCAAAAACATGAAAACAAAAGCCAAAGGAAGCAGCCAAATGTCCGCGGGCCTGAAGCCGGCGGCGATCGCGAGCAAAAAAACCAAAAGGCCCTGGATAACGGAAACAGTCGCTCCGCCCAAAGTCCGGCCGATCATAATATTAAAACGAGAGACAGGCGCGACTAAAGTTTCTTTTAAAAAACCAAACTGTCTGTCCCAGATTATTTCAAGCCCGCTCCATATCGCGGTAAAAATTATTCCCATCGCGATTATTCCCGGACCTATAAACTCAAAGTAGTTTCCTCCTCCGGCTTTTTGATAAATTGGCCCGAAGCCGAATCCCAAAGCCAGCAAAAACAAAAGCGGTTGCCCCAAAGAGCCCACCACGCGCGACCGTGATCTGAAATATTTTTTAACTTGTCTCAACCAAAGTATGTATATGGCATTCATAAAATTTAAATTATCTTCTCCCCCACATTTTGCTATGCATTCTCATTTGATCTTTGGATCCGGCCTCCTCCGCGCGAATGCTTTTCCCGGTAAGGGCCAAAAATGCCTCTTCCAAAGATTTTGAACCGGTTTGTTGTTTTAATGATTCGGACGTTCCTTGAGCCACGATCTTCCCGTGATCTATTATAGCTACTTTTTTAGAAACCCTGTCCGCCTCCTCCATATAATGAGTGGTAAAAAATACAGTGATCTGCTCTTTTTCATTGAGATTTTTAATATAACTCCAAATGTGATTCCTGGTTTGAGGATCAAGCCCCAGTGTCGGCTCGTCTAAAAACAAAATTTTAGGATGATGCACCAGCCCTCTCGCTATTTCAAGCCGCCGCTTCATTCCTCCGGAGAAATGTTTAACAAAATCATCGCGCCTGTCCCAAAGCTCGACAAATTTTAATAATTCTTCTATGCGCGCCCGGCGAATTTTTTTAGGAACTCCGTAAAGCACTCCGTGAAATTCCATATTCTCGTAGGCGGTGAGATCGTCATCCAGGCTTTGGTCCTGAAAAACTATTCCGAAAGAATGCCTCACTGCGTCCTCTGCAACCAAAGGATTGTGCCCGTTTACCACCAGCTCTCCGGAAGTCGGCAAAAGCAAAGTGGTTAAAATTTTAATTGTAGTAGTTTTGCCGGCGCCATTGGGCCCCAAAAAAGCGAAAATTTCTCCTTTTTCTACTTTAAAAGAAATATTGTCAACGGCGACGAAACCATCAAATTTTTTTGTAAGACTTTTTACCTCAATCATAGAAATGATTATATATTGTAATCGCGGTCGTGTAAACAAAAAAGCTCGGGGGCTAGCCCCCGAGCTTGGCGATTGAACGCAAAAGATTTTTTCTGGCTACCGCATCATATCTTTCTATAAAAAATTCGTGAGAAAAAATATACTTTCTATCTGCGAATCCTAATAAGATTTCTGCGCGTCTTTCCTTAAATATTTCTTCCGGTATATCTATATATTCTTTTCTTATACCGGCCTCGTATTCATCAAATTCCGCCTCCGGCATGCCCAAGATAGAAAGATCTATGTCCAGAAAAATTTTTGCGTCTATGTCGTTACCGTCAACATTGTGATCTTTTGTCAGCAAAATAAGACCGGAGACTCTTTTTATAAATTCTTTTTTCAGGCCCATCCTTTCCAGCCACTTTTCAGCCAAGTTGGAGCTCAGCCCTTCGTTGTCTGATAAACCGATGTTATAAATAGCATCATGAAACCAAATTGCCATTTCAACTTCATCAATATTTTCTAAAAACTTCTTTACTTTATCCAGCTCACACAAACAATGAGATATGTGAGATAGAATATGGTAAAATCTGCGCGGCGCGGAATACAATTCTGCAAGCATTTCAAATGCTTCTTTTGAAACTTTGATATCCGCCCCAATTTTTTCGCAAAGACCAAGCCATCGATCTTTTAAAATCTTTTTGCGCAAAGAATCGATTATTCCGGAGGAAACATGATCGCGAAGACTTCCAAAGTCCAATTTTGCGGCCAAATCGCGGGCCTTGCTTGAAGATATACCGGCAAACTTCGGCTCGCTTAAGATATAAACAAATGTATCAATTCCAAATTCCCTCGAATTTAATTCCATGACTTTTTTTTCGTGCCCGTAATCGGCGGCGTTTCGTATTCCGCGGATCATGATTATTTTAGATTTCGGATCCCGCGCACGGACAAAATCTTCGAAAGTCGTCACTGTTACGTTTTTTGGAAGATTGTAGGTTTTCCACATTCGCGAGCACTCCTCCGGAGAAAACCATCGTTCTTCTGTTTTGGCATCGTTGCTCGAACAAATCACAAAAATTGAAGGGAACATCGAAGCGGCCTTCTCCAAAATTTTCAAATGACCGTATGTCGGCGGACAAAAGCTGCCTGGGAATAAATAGTAATTCATAAATTGCCTCCGTTATTTTTAATTTGCATTCCTGTTTCAGCCTACCTGATCCGTAAAAATGCGGTTTAATTTTTAAGGCAAAAAAACGAGATTTCAAAAAAGCCTTATTTTAAAAGACTTAAAATACTACAAACTGTCGACTTTTTTCGACAACTATGCTATATTCAGTCTATGAAACAGGAAATAGAGAAAAACCTAAAAGACCTCGGGTTGTCCCCAAATGAGGTTAAAGTATATGTAGCCCTTACAAAGCTTGGGGAATCCCCGGCCTCCAAGGTAGCCAAAAAAGCGGACATTCCGCGCACCACAGCCATTTCAATTTTAGAAAAATTACAAAAAGAAAACCTTATCTCTTCTCATTCTTATCGGGGCACGGCCTATTATTGGATTGAGTCTCCGTTTATTTTTAAAGAAAGCCTTTTTACCAAAATTAGGCTAGCGGAGGATTTGGGCGCTCTCCTCGGCGGCCTTTACCGAGAGGAAGCTCATTTTCCCACCGCAAAAATATACGATACAAAATCGGGCATCAGAAAATCCATTGAAAAAATGCTGGCTTCTTTGGATAAAAAAGACATTATTTACACGATAGACACCCCGAACGAAGGAAATTATCTGAAAATATACGGAGAAAATATAGAAAATATAATCTTGAACCAAAAAAAGAAAAAAAGTATTCAGACCGTTACTTTGGTGCCGAACGGATCATACAAAGAAATCAATCCGCGTAAAATAAAAAATCAAAGTATCGCGATACGGGAGCTGCCTCCCGGAATAAATTTTAAAGGGTCGCTGTGGATAGTAAAAAATACCGTA
Source organism: uncultured Candidatus Saccharibacteria bacterium (assembly GCA_964422785.1). GTDB lineage: Bacteria > Patescibacteriota > Minisyncoccia > UBA11713 > 2-01-FULL-45-33 > CAYRCJ01. The sequence goes on from CAYRCJ010000021.1 coordinate 9,129, forward strand.
TTTCATTTTTCAGGAAATCCCCCTTTCCTGGTCGCCCTAAATCATAAAAATATAGCGGAAGGAATCAAAAGCATCTTTGACTTTTTGTGGGATCTTTCAACCCCCGCTTAAATTCCCAAAATTTTTGAAAGCTCGGCCTGGTCAAAGCCCACAATAATCTTCCCATCTATATCAATTACCGGCACGCCCATCTGGCCGGATTTTTCAATCATCTCTTTCCGCGCGGCCGCGTCTGCCGATAAATCTTTTTCTTCGTATGAAACATTGTGCTCTTTAAAAAAGGCCTTGGTCATCTTGCAGTAAACGCAGGTCGGAGTTGTATAAATGGTAATTTTTGGCATATATTGAATTATAACCTGTTTTATGGAAAAAGATACTTACTTCCACATTGTTCTTATATCAATAATTGCCGCGCTGGGCATTATATTGTTTTATTCCGGCACGCTTCGAAACCCGGGTGGCGCCAGCTTTGAAGACAAACTTATATCAAATTTTTATAAATTCGGAGAAGAATACGGTCTTCAGGAAACAAAAGAGTCCGCGGAAAACGCAGGCGCTATCAATGTGCCGATTTTTATTTATCACAGCGTAAGACCGCATTTAGACATCGAAGATAAAATTTTAAAATACTATACTGTTTCCCCGGAATCTCTGGAAAAACAGCTGCAATATTTAAAAAATAACGGTTATGCCGTTATAGCATTGGACTATTTTGCAAACAACCTTTCCAAAAAAATTACCTTGCCTCCCAAATCCGTTGTTTTGACCTTCGATGATGGTTGGGAAAACCAATATAGATACGCATTTCCACTACTTAAAAAATATGGTTTTACTGCTACATTTTTCATTTTTACCAATGCCATTGATAAAAATCCTCATTTCTTGACCTGGAACCAGATAAAATTAATGGACGAGGCCGGGATGACTATCGGAGGGCACACAAAGTCTCACCCGTATTTGCTTGCAATAAAAGATCAAAATATTCTTACGGAAGAAATATTCGGCGGCAAAAAAGCAATAGAAGATCATGTGAAAAAACCTGTCACGGTTTTTGCTTATCCCTTCGGACACTATAGCGATGTGATTATAAAAATAGTTGAGAAGGCCGGGTTCAAAGCCGCCCGCAGTACCTACAGAGGCACTCATCATTCCCCGGATGACATATACAAACTCAAAGGAGTTGAGGCTACAGACAATTTTGATCAATTCGTAAAAGATTTAAATAACTAGCTGAAAAATAGGCTTAACCCATTCCGGACATTTGCCCCGGGCGAATATTACAATCCCGAATGCGTCGCCGCCGATTTGCCTCCTGGCATCTTCCATTGAAAGGCCGGTGGTAAGAACGTCATCAACAATAAGGACCAAGCCTTCATTGGATAAATATTTTTGAAGAGCCGCGGCCAGGCGAATTCCGCCGCGCGGAATACCGCAGACGGCGCGAAATTTGTATTTCCGGGAAATTATTGCCGCGATTGTTTCAATGTCTTCTTCTGTCAGCGCATCGCATTCTATTTTGAACGGCAAGTGCAAACCGGCGTGTGAAATAACTTTCTCGTTTTTAAAAAGTGTCATTTTTGGCCTGTTTAAAACTTAATCTAAGTATAGCAAAATATGGTATAATAAAAAAATGAAAAAACTATATAATAATATTCCTTGGGAATACAAAATACTGATTCTTGTGGGGATCGGGTTCGGAATTTTGTTTATCAGAAATGGCGGCCGCCAAAACCAAACAGCCACAATCTTGAACAGCCAGTCTGTTTATATCAAAGCAACTCCATTTTTTGTTACTGCCCCTGAAAATCAATCAAAAACAACTTCAATAGAATGGAGCTCCGGTGGAGCGGCCAACGCTCAAGTCTATGTTTCAAATAACGGTGCGCCTGACCAGCTTTTTGCCGGCGGATCCAGGGGCATACAAAGCGCGCCCTGGATACAATCCCCCGGATTTTATGTGTTCAAACTCTATGAAGGAACAGCGCACACCAACCTCCTCGCTTGGACAAGTGCCATTGCGGAGCGGCCTCCGGCGCAAAAATTTGGCTTCGACTATTGGCCGGCTGGATTTTCCTCGGACGCTTTCTACGACCAAAATTGGACTATTTTAAGACCGGTGGTTGCAAGCGATCTGGATCAATTGTCGAGCCTCGGGAGCGATGTTTTGCGCGTAATGATACTACCCCAGTTTAGCGGATATATCTTGAATGGGAGCGGCGGCGGCGGGACTTTTACGTCAAAATTCGCGGAAGTAAAGAAAAATTTTCTGGATTTTCTCAGCCTTTGCCAAGCAAAAAAAATCCGCGTTGTGGTAGCTTTCGGGAACAACTACTTTGACGCCGTCAATGGAACATCGGGACACCGCTGGTGGCAGGATTCTTACTCAGATTTTTCTAAATTTATAGCCGATTCTCTTACTTGGATCAATGGATTTGCGCAAACAATCGAATCTTCTCCTTACAAATCAACAGTTATTTATTACGATTACGAAAACGAATACAACAAAAGTAACCCAAATGCCGGATGGTATACAACCGCGCTCTACGACTGGAGCCAGATACCGATGGGCAAAAGAGGCGAATCTGTTTTGTCTGTCCCTACGGACTCAAGCGACCTAAAATACCAGCTGGACAACGGCTCGGGCCCCGAAAAAGGAAGGAGGCACCTTGATTTCACTGATTTCCATCCATATCCGGGAGTAGGAATAAACTCCAATATAGAAAATAGCTACGATGCGATGCAATCAACATTTCCGGGTTCGGTTGTTTTAATCGGAGAGTTTGGATATATATCCGCTTCTCAATCGTCTGAACAAAATCAGCAATCTACTGTTTTAGATATTATCAACCGCGCCATCAAAAAAGGCGTGCCCTACTATATGAATTGGATGATCTATGATAAAACCCCCAGCCCGACAAGCGACGCCTATGGCTGGCTCTACAGCCCGAATAACCCAAAGGATGTTTTGGGCAAAGTGCCTTCCGCATACGGATTGCTTTTAAATTCTGATATGGAGACTCTTCAAAATCCATGCTCGACTTTTGGATGCTCAAAACCGGTACACTGGACAGCCGGAGGGACTGTTCCCTTATCATTCATTTCGGGAGGACCCTCTTATTCAGATGCCGCCACAAACCAATTTTATGCCCGCATCGCGATAAAACAGGCGAGCGGTTCGGCGTGGCTCTCTTCGGATTTGACCCCGGCAAAGGGAGGAAAACAAATTTTTGTAAATTCTTTCATCCGCTCAAATATGAAAAATGTCAGAATGAATATAGTTGAATACGATGCCAATAAAAATAGGATAAA
>CAYRCJ010000022.1:0-12331 GCA_964422785.1 uncultured Candidatus Saccharibacteria bacterium
AGGATTTTTCCTTACCAGAAAGTTTGAGAAAGCGTTTTCCAGAAAAGAAATCGCATTTGGGATGTCTTCCGTAAAAAAAGATTTTATTGAATCAAGCGCGCTGGCTTGCCCGCCTATGGCGCCGGCCTCTCCAAAATAATTATTTGTTTTGCTTGCATTGTAAGATAAAAAGAGAGCGGCCACTAAGACGCCGATGGCCAGAGTTTTTGTGAGAAAATGAAATGAGCGTTTTTTATTTTCGAAAGATTCTTTTTCAGGCAGTTTTTGCGGTTTAGAAATTGAGGAACCAAAAAGAGAATCTTCCCAAGTATCAGCTTTGACAGTTTCTATTTGCGTTTGAGAAAGCCACGCGGCCTTCTTTTGATATTCCAAAATGGCTGCTTCCTGGACAAACCAATCTCTTCCAATGCGTTTTGATTTTAATTTTCCGGAACGGCAAAGTCTGCTGATGTGGTCGATGGTGTAGCCGCAAAAAGAAGCAGCTTCTTTTGAAGAAATATATTTTTCTGAAAAATTTTCCATTTTATAAATGTCGCCAGGCTGCATTATTCGTATGTCGTTTAAAAATTTTGATCACTGTATAAATTATATATTTTTTATCCGTAAATAAGTAATTTTTGTGTGTATAAATGCCCATAGAGAAAATTTATAAGAAAAAGACGAGACAGAAAATTTTAAAAATTAAATAAAACAACAAACTTATCCGACATCTATCCTAAGTCGCCAAGCGACGCGCATAATTTATATCTACAGTATAACGTTTTTAAATTTTTTAAAATATAATTTTTGTGTGCATAAAGCAAAAATTATTCCAAAGTTTTAAGAATTCTGTATTAACGACTTTATAAAACTTTAATAAACATTGATAACCTTTGTGAGTAAAACAAAAATTCGTTACCCACACTTTTATTTAGTATTGTTTATTGAGATAATGACAATATGACAAATAAGATCGCGAATATTGCAGCTATTTTGCTTTTTTCAACCATGTTTGTATTTATGATTACTTCTTCTGTCGGAGATTCGGCTATCTTTGACGAGGTGGCTCATATCGGGGCCGGATACACATATTTGAAATATCAGGATAGCCGCTTGAACCCGGAACACCCTCCGCTCATAAAAGATTTGGCGGCGCTTCCCCTGCTTTTTTTGCATCTGAATTTTGATACCAACCGGAATTTTTGGACAGCGCCGAATGTGAATGACCGCCAGTGGATGGCCGGCTCGGCGCTTCTTTACGAATTCGGAAATAACGCCGATCAAATTCTTTTTTGGTCCAGGCTTCCGATAATGCTGCTATCAATTATTTTTGGGTGGCTGATTTTTTCTTGGGTCAAAAAAAGATATGGGAATAAAGCCGCGCTGCTCACAACTATTTTTTATTCACTCTCCCCCACATTTATCGCGCATTCCAGATTTGTCACCACCGATCTGGCCGCTTCACTTGGATTTTTCCTGGGAATTATTTTCTTTCTAGATTTTTTGGAAAAACGAACGGCCAAATCTTTAATTTTAACCGGAATAATTTTCGGCATAGTGCAGCTTTTTAAATTTTCTTTGGTTTTGTTGGTACCAATTTATTTGATACTTGGAATTCTGTGGGTTTTAGCAATGAGAGCCAAAGCTGCAAGCAATGAAATTTCTGGGCTCGTCGCGGAATACAACTCAGGTCTTTGCCGCGATGAGAACGAAGAAATTTCAGGGATTGCTGCTTTGACTCGATTGATAGGCCAAATTATTTTGATCGGATTGATCGGTCTTGGAGTTATCTATGGAGTTTACGCATTTCATGTTTGGAATTATCCTCAAACGCAGCAATTGGCCGACGCGAAATATGTTTTAGCCGGATACAAGGCCCCGCTGGTGGCGGATATCGATTTTAAATTAATTACCGATAAATTTACCCGCCCAATAGGCCAGTATTTATTGGGGTTTTTGATGGTGGCGCGGCGCACCGCCGGGGGTAATTCCGCTTATTTTGAAGGGGAAATTTCATCAAAAGGCTGGCCGAGCTACTTCCCCACCTTAATGCTCGTAAAAGAACAGTTGGGATTTTATATTTTTGCTCTTATTGCCGCGATTTTTGGAATTTTGAAGATAAGGAAGGGCCGCAAATCCAAACAAGCGTTCTCCGAATGGATTTCTAATAATTTTAGTGTTGCGGCAAGTATTGTATTCATTGTTTTTTATTTGGCCTGGTCTATATGGAGCCCTCTTAATATAGGCGTGAGGCACGCCTTGCCGATTTTTCCGTTTTTATATTTTTTGGTGGCATTGGCCGTTGTTAAATGGGAGGCCGGCGCCATAGGCGGGCAAACCGGCAATATTCCAGGCTATTTAATTTCATCTCTTTTGATATTTTGGATGCTTGCTGAAATTGTATTTGCGTTTCCATTCTATCTTTCTTACTACAATATCTTGGGAGGAGGGATAAAAAACGGGTATCTTATCGCCACTGATTCAAATTATGATTGGGGCCAAGATTTAAAAAGATTGAGCGCGTGGATCGAATCTCCGGTGACCGGGCCCGGAGTTGATAAAATTTATTTGGATTATTTCGGAGGAGGCTCGCCCAGATATTATCTTGGAAATATATATGAACCCTGGCTCGCCTCGAATGGAGCGCCCCCGGCGGGATCATATTTCGCGGTATCTATAAATTCGCTGACAGGCAATAATGCTTATGGTTGGCTCGACGGCAAAGCCCCGATCGGCCGAGCTGGCAGCTCAATTTTAATTTACAAATTTTAATCCTTTGTTACCCTTTGTTTTTAATCTCTATAAACTACCAAGATTTGACGATCGTTTTATCTTGGTAGTTTTCTTACAACCCAAATATATTTTTTAGATGAAATTCATTATCTATTTTTCCGGCTTCAGCTATTCGCACATAAGGACGTAATTTCCAAAATTCAATTACAAAGTCTAATTCTTTAGAGCATTCAAAGGGATGCACAAAAACACTTTTTTGCAATGGATGAAAATTCATTTTGCGAAGAGAATAAGCAAACGCATTCCGTGCTTTTTTAAATTTCTCCGGAATATCAGAAAATACAATTCTCCACTTTTTATCCCATATTTTCATTGTGGGAATGGTTATTTTTTCAATATCATACGCCAGAACTTTTTGTTTTCCTTTTTCGTTCAAAATCAGTGTGGTGGTACCGTCTGAATTATCTTTTCCGTCTATCATTTTTGATTTATACAGCGCTCGGATTGCATTAGTCAGAGCGCGGCTGTTAATTTTACCCCACCCCTTTGATATATTATCTAAAATTTTAAATCGGCTTTGCCTAGGATATTGAGCAATACCTAATGCCAACCCTCCTGCTAAAAGCAAAAGGACCTTTTGTGCATTAGGACCGAGATATTCACGCGACAATTTTTCAGTTTTCATAGCGACTATTAATAATAGCACCTTTTAATAAAATATACCAAGATACAACGATCGTAATATCTTGGTAATTAGTTAGCGTATAGTACTTTAGTGCAGTTTGTAAAACGCTTTATCTGGAAATCGCAAATCTATATATTCCAAATTAATTCTTTTGGCCTGAATTTTTTGATCCAGCAAGAGCTTAAAATCGCCGAATATCTTGTCTTCCGGCAAGTCTACCGATAAATATATCACCCACCCCTCTTTTGTATAAACTTTAAATTCTTTTCCTTGGCTCAATGAAATTTCCTCTATTTTATCCGGGGTTAAATTTATATTTTTAAGTTCTTCCGAGAAACCGGATAAAAATTCGGCGCTGTTTTTTTCTAAAACGCTGTCTCCTATCAAGATGTTTGTCAGCGGACTGTTTAAAATCAGCAGCGGCAGAAGGTTTTCCGCGAGTTGCGGAGCTTTGTCCGCGGCTACGCCGTTTTGATCCAGATAATAACAATTGTCTTTCAGGCAAAAAATAAATTTAGGCTGTGATTCTTGAAAGGTTACCTCGAGCTTGTTCGGAAAAATCTTTTTTATCTGGGCTATTCCGAAGTTTTTTTCACGGAGTATTTTTTGAGCATCATAGCTTGAAAAAAGAAATAAATTATTTTTTGGCAGAAATAAATTATTTTTAGAAGACATCAGGCCGGAAAGGGCGTTTTTGATCTGATCCTCCTCTCCGGAGAAAAAATACGAATCCTTAACTTGGATTTTGGATATTCTAAAATAAGATACCCAAAAAAATCCCCAAGTCGCGATACATAATGACAGCAGCAGGTACAGATAAAAGAGAGAACGTTTTCGTCTCGTAGCGTTTTTTCTCTTTTGATAGTATTTATCTAAGTTCATTTTTGCCGAAATATTTTTGAAGCATTTCGGGTATTTTAACAGAGCCGTCAGGCGCCTGATTGTTTTCCAGGAACGATTCCAAAATTCTTGGAGTGGCTATCGCTGTATTGTTTAGAGAATGCGTGAAATGAACTTTTCCGGCTGAATCCCTGTATTTTATATTGAGGCGCCTGGTCTGGAAATCATGAAAATATGAGCTGGAATGGGTTTCTCTGTAGCGATTTTCGGACGGGACCCAGCCTTCCAGATCGTATTTTTTTACCTGTCCCAAGCCCAAATCTCCCCCGCAATTTATTACTATTCTATATGGAATATTCAGAGCTTGAAGTATTTCTTCGGAATTTTTGGTAAGTTCTTCGTGCCAGCCGACCGATTCCTGATGATCGGCCCGGCAAAGAATTATTTGTTCAACTTTCATAAATTCGTGGACTCTGAAAATGCCTTTTGTGTCTTTGCCATAGCTCCCGGCCTCTCTTCTGAAACAAGGAGAAAGCGCCACGTATTTTTTGGGAAGTTCGGATTCGTTCAAAATTTCTCCGGCATGGTAGCCCATCATGGGGACTTCCGCGGTGCCTGACAGATAAAGATCATCCTGTGTTTTATAAACATCTTCTTTGGATCCCGGGAACCAGCCGGTACCCAGAAAATTTTCTTCTCTCACCAGCGAAGGGGCGAGAAAAGGAACAAATCCCTTGCCCGCAAGATTTGCCAAAACAAAATTCCAGATAGAAATAGCCAGCATTGCGCCGTCATTTTTTAAAAAATATCCGCGAAAACCGGCGACTTTCGCTCCTCTCTCCACGTCCACCATATCCAAATCTTTCATTATGGTAAAATAATCTTTGCCGCCCAAAGATTCCAGAGATTTTTTCTCTCCCCAATCTTTAATTTCCAAATTTTCTTTATCTGACGCCCCTTCCGGCACGGAAAGATCGGGAACATTCGGCACCTCAAGCATCAGCTCGCCAAATTCTTCTTCCACGGCGCGAAGTTCGAATTCTTTGTGAGTCAATTTGTCTTTTTCCGCCTTAAGATGGTTTATCAGGCTCGTTCTTTCATCGCCCTCGAGGGATGTGATTTTGTCCGAAGATTCTTTGTGAAGTCTCCGCATCTCGTCTACCTCTTGAATCAGTTTTTTTCTTTTATCGTCAACGGATGCGAGGCGGTCAATGTCGGCTTTGACCATCTTTTTTCTGGCGGCATCCTTAACTAAATCTATATTTTCTCTTATGAATTTGATATCCAGCATTGTTATATAATAGTAGATTTTTATGATTTAGCGCAAATATCTGTATTTGTTAAGTTTGTGTTCTTCAAAGGTTTTAGCGTAGTGAATTTGGCCGTCTTTTCCATAAAGGTAAAAAAGATAAGGAGAGTTTTTGGGGTATAAAGCCGACAAAATCGCGCTAAGGCCCGGATTTGAAATCGGAACGCCCGGCAATCCTCTGGATTTATAAGTTTCGGGCGCTACGTCAACCTGCAGAGCGATATTATTTTGAAGCCTTTTCCAGAGTATTCCGGAGACCATTTTTCTGTCGTCGTTATTTTTGGTTTCTCCCTCCAAAATAGACGCCATAACAACGACATCTTTTAATGTCTTATTTTGGCGCAGCGTCTCCGTTAAAATATCCGGTGTTATTTTTTCATCAAAATTTTCCCGCATTTTGGAAATTATCGCCGTAGGAGTGCTGTTTTTATAGAACCTGTAGGTATCGGGAAATAAAAAACCTTCTTCATATTTTGCCTGTCCGAGAAAATTATTTTTGGAGAAAAGTCCGGCTCGTTCGAGGGAATCCCCTATTTGATCTATATTGAAGCCCTCCGGAATGGTCACGGTTACTTCGTTTAAGACAAATACCGGCGGACGGGTTTTGTAGAATATAAAACCCAACGCCAAGAGTCCAAGCAAAGCCAAAAATCCGCATAGGGCGATTATTGTTTTCCAGCTTAACATTAAATAAAGTTTAACATAAAAAAGCCCCGGTGGGGCTTTTTTACCATCCGATGGTTATCGGAGGAATAAATTTTATTAACTAAGTAAACTTAATTTTTTTCTGAGCTCGTTAATATCAGTGGATTTCGGTATGGCTTTTTGCAGAATCGGCTTATTATAAAACGCCGATTCTGTCATCAGGATTTTTCCCTTGTGGGAAAGAACCCGAAGATAGACAGGACCAAAATCAACCGTTTTCATCTTTCGTGTTTCAAAAGGAGTATATAACGCAAGCGTTCCCACTTGCACCGTAATGCATTGTCCCAAATCGGGACGCCATTTGTGCACCACAACGGCAGTATGGAAATTTGCCATACCCGTAATCTGGCAACCCAACATGCCAATGCCGTGTTGGGCCCTCAAAGACGTGGTGCCGGCCCGCCCCATATGCGGATGACACATTGCAAGTTTGATTCCTGACGAAAATTCATGTTTTGCGCTAAAATCCAGGTACGCAGTAATCTTTTTTTTCACAATCTCAGCAACATTTATTGCCGGAAACTTTTTTCCCAGCAGGAGAATGCTGATATGATAAGTCAGCATATCGCTTAACTTCATAAGGAAGATCTGGAGCGCCGTGTTGCCGTCCAGCTCCTGCCATAAATCGTGGTTACCTGGAATTACAATAAAAGAAAGGAGCGCGTCGCTGACCAATTGCGATAATTCATCTCGAGAAATTTTTGTTATGTCCTTGGATTTGACAGATTGCTCAAACCTTTCTTTGAACACCCGAAAGATAACTGTGGCGCGAAGCTCGGCCGCAAAAACTTCCTGATCGGTATTGTTGAGGCCGCTGAATACTTCGCCGGTGCAAAGAAAATTATGATGGAGTCCGGCAGTGATATCTCCGAGACAAACCATTGTTTTAATGTTGTGTTCCAAAATAATTTCAGGAAATTTCTTTACGATAAATTCGTAGTCTGATGTGCAATAGCCGGCGTGAGTACAGCCGTCAAAAAGAAATGAATCTTCTTTGAGCTCATCCCGCTTGGGTAATACATAGCGAAGCTTATGCTGAATCCAATCGAGGTGAAAGCTATAGGATTGAGACGCGGCATTATAATGTAATCCAGGCCAAGTTTTTCTTTCCGATGCTTTTTCTTCCAAAAGAAATTGAAATGCTTTTTCAACCCTTTCTCTATTCACCTTGTTATCATCAAGGCCCAATTCAACGCACGCAAGTCCGGCGGTTAAGCTCCCACCTTCTTTTTTTAAAGCCTCAACAATATTTCTATGAATTTCTTGAGACCCTTCTTTAATTCCCGTGATAAATGTCAGTTCCTTTGCTATCAAATCGCGCAGATTCCAATATCTGATAACTTGAGGACTTTCTTTGGACGCGTAAGACACAATACACGCGCCAACCTGATTTTCAGCGGTTGTCACTTCTTCCAGGCGATGAGCGCCGGGATCGGTGATATAAGGAACCATGCGCTCTCCGCTCGGTTTGTGCACCGCGGACGCATGGCAACCTTCCGCCCATAAATCTGGATAATCTCTGGACATCTGACCTTCTTTATCTTCAATCTCCCTTTCCGCCGCCGCGCTATAGTACTTGCTCGGCAAGCGATGCTTGCGGGGGTTGATAGACCAAATTATTTTCTCGACACCCTTGACCACATTTCGGACTCCGCCCGGTTTGGAATAACGGATATCATCCGGACGAAGCGCCTGAAGTCTGCGTACAATATCATCCCCATGGGGACCGTCATACACCGGACTTGTAGTAATGTAGAAACGGATAAATTCGGTGGTACCATTTGGTTTTTTAATTTTCGGCAATATTGCCGCCAAAGCTTTCGCAACCTCATCTTTAAGATTAGATTCGATGCGCTGGCGGAGATCTTTTTCCAAAACAGTGCCGATGCGTTTGCCTGTTGCTTTTGCCTCCGCCCGTTGTTCTTTAAAATGAACTTTGGCTTCGGCTACGCGTTCTTTTATTTTTGCTTTAAATGCGTTTTTGTCGATCAAACCGCCGTTGAGCACAATAAAATTAACGCCTTCCTGGGCAAATAAACCGCAAATAATTCTCACTACTCCGTGCCTAAATCCGTCTGAAAGATAATCAATTCGGGAAAATCGCCCTTCGCGGGCTCCAGGAAGATTCCAGGCCTTTTCGTCAATAACAATAACTTCCGGATCGTCCCACTTTCTGTCTTCCAGCGGAAGATTTTCCAAAAGCTCCGTGCCGGAGATTATCCGGACGGGATTTTTATTTTTTTCCGCCTGTTCAGCGCCGATGGTGGAAGCAGCACCCTTTAAGTGAGTGCGTTTTCCTAAAATTCCGAGATTCCGGGCAATCAGGTTAATTTGCGAAGGCGTCGCGTTTGGACACCCCCGTTCGATGCTTTTTTGAACTTCCTCAAAAGAACCGCTCGCGTAAATTTTCTTGAAAGCGGCTTTTTCCTCGGAAGATAGCTTTGAAATTAGTTTGGGCCGCGGGTATGAAATGTTTCGCCTGTTTAGCTGTATCATGATAGCGCTCCATGTCAGCGTTATTCCGGTTTTTTCTTTAACAGCCAGAATCGCTTTCTCCCGAGGCATCTTGGCGATGGATTTCAGAAACTTATCGCTTACTTTTTTCCAGGAAACACGTTTCGACTTCTTCATATAGACCTTCCTTTTTTTCAAAGATTGCCCGAATGCATACTAGCAGAAAAAAATAATCAGCGATATTGTCTATTTTCTTATTTTGTGGTCATATCATGCGAATGCGATTCTGTAAGACCGGCGCGGGTAATGCGTATAAACTCCGCGTTTTTTTGGAATTCTTTTATAGTGTGCGCTCCCAGGTAACTCATAGATGATCTTACGCCGGCCGTAAGATCATTGAGCAGCGCGCAGAGTGCTCCGCGGTACTCCACTTTTCCGGACTTGCCTTCCGGAGAACGGTATAAATCGTCTTTCTTGGCCGCGGCCCCGATAATATTATATTGCCACTCCGCCGCCTCGCTTGAAGCCATGCCGCGGTATAATTTATAATGAATGCCTTTTTCAATTATGTGTTCGCTAGGAGATTCGTCCGTGCCTGCCAATAAACTGCCGAGCATTACCGATGACGCCCCCGCCGCGAGCGCCTTCGCGATATCTCCGGAACTGCGTATGCCGCTGTCGGCGATAATCGGAACATTGTATTTTTTTCCGATACGGGCCGTTTCCATAACGGCGCTGAGTTGCGGCACGCCGACTCCGGTAACAATACGGGTGATGCATGCCGCTCCGGATCCGATGCCGACTTTCACGGCATCAGCGCCGGCTTCGATAAAATCGCGCGCGCCGGCAACGGTCGCCACATTTCCGCCCACGATTTCGCATCCGGGAAATTTTTTCTTGAGCAATCGGGTGGTTTTAAGCGCCCGTTCGTTGTGCCCGTGCGCGATATCAACTACCAGTACATCAACACCGGCGTCGAGCAGCGCCTTCGCGCGATCCAGCGCGTCTTCTTTTACGCCGATCGCGGCGCCTACAAGCAATTTTCCGGCGTTTTTAACTTTTCTTACTTCTTCCGCCTGCCGTTCTATCGTCAGAAAACGATGGATGATTCCAAGCCCGCCCGCCTCCGCCATCGCTATGGCCATCGGCGCTTCCGTCACTGTATCCATATTTGCCGAAACAATGGGAGTGTCTAAAGAAATATGGCGGGAAAATTGAGTCTTCAAAGAAACATCTTTCCTAGAAAAAACCCGTGATCTACGGGGCAGCAGCAATACGTCATCAAAAGTGAATGTTTCTTTTATCTTCATAAAAAATAGCCCTTCTTTGGGGGCGTTCATATCCTCTTACTAGTTTAGACTTTGATATTTAAAAAGTATAGCTGTGGATAAAAAAAGTGTAAGTTTTATAAGTTCTTTCGGGAAGAAATTGCATTTTAAATTTAAGGGCTTCCGGCTCACTCCCCTCAAGATCACAGGTTTTGTATCCCGCCTTTTTGATCCATTCAAGATCTTCCAGGAGCAAGGCCAAGCCCAGATCTTTGACTGAAAAATCGTGAATGCCTATAGCGGCGGAATAATCATCGGGAGTATTTGGCGTATTCCACCCGGCATTGAGACCGGCGACAACGCCGTCAATAATCATCACCCTGGCGCTTTTTGTACCTCGAAATTTACCGTCAATCATATTCCGGTAGCGATTCGGGAACAATTCTTCAATGTCCGCTTCGGTTCTATTTTTATTCCAACGGTCTACAAGATCGTAAAGCAGATTTTTATCTACGGAATTCGCTTCAGCAATTTCAACTTTATGTTCGCGATAAAATTTATTTTTGGCATTGCGGATTGTTTTAAAATGTCCTCCGGGCAAATCAGAATCAAACTTTTGCATATTTAAAACCGGCCACACAAGCTCGTACTCCAATTCAAAATTTCCAAAGCCGGAGGATTTAATAAATTCAAAAACCCGCTCCCTCGCATCGAGAAATGATATTTTAGAAATATTATTTTGTTTGAAAATAAAATCAACCGTTTCTTCAATTATTTTTTTGTGGGCGTCGGGTGCCGCGATTGGATCAGAAAACAACGACCACTCATTTTTATCTGCATTGCGATACGCCAAAATACAACTTCCATTTTCCAGATAAAAAATTTTGGGTTTCGCGTCTTCCGCGCAATACAAAAACCAATCAAAATTATGATCCGGCGTTGAGCCGTATTTTTTGATACTCGATTCAATCAGATCTCTTTCGATTTCAGGATCTTCTATAATTTTCATTATGCGGGCGGGCGGCTATCGCGATAGCACAGGCAACGATAACAATATTTTTAATAATGTACTGGCCCTCAAGCGTGGGCACCAAAAAAGATTGCCAGGAAATTGCCGGCAAGAAAAAAAGCGGAAGGACCGTGGTGGCCATATGAACAAAAAGAAGCGATACCGCCAATCGAGTCAGCCTGGGAAAAAGAAATAATACTCCGATAAGGATTTCAAACCAGGAAAATAGCGTATAAAAATTCTGAAATTGCATAAAATGAATAACTGTTGTTTTGTCGAACAGCTGCCTGACCATTTCCCCTGCCGGAGAAAGCCCCAAAACCTTAAGCAGCCCAAACCAAAAATAGATGACAAAAATGGCAAATCTTGAAATATAATCAGACGCTTTATTTATATTCATATATTTCAAATTATATCACTCATCAAAACAAAGAATCAATAAATAAATAGTCAGTAAATTGAAAATTTTTAATTTAGCCCTATTCAATATCAAGCTTTAGTAATCTTTTATAAAGTTAATCAATTAAATTTTTGGGATATTTTTAAAAAAATCGTGACTGTGTTCGAATAAATTCTCTCCCAGAGAATTTGCCCGCCTCACTACGTTCGGATAAATCATCCCCCGGATGATTTATCCACATAAAAGTTTTAGTTAAAAAATTATCGGAGCTATAATTAAATTAAGAAATAGATCGCTTTCTTTTTTAAAAAAGATTGAAAAGATTTATCTTAAATTAAAGCTGTGAAATCTCTTTCAGAAATTTATTGTGAGGGGAAAAAATATATTTCATCTGAGCAAGCCGGCCGCTTGTGCAATTATAATTCAATTTATATCGCCCAGCTTTGTAGAAGCGGCAAACTGGAAGCCAAAAGAGTGGGAAAATATTGGTTTGTCTCAGAAAGTAGCATACTAGAATATCAAAAACTGCTTTCTGAACAATATAAAAATGGCTTATCTTTGCAATCTTTTCAATCTTTGCCAAAAAATGAAGTTGCAAAGATTGAAAAAATAGACGAATGGGAAGAGCTTTTGTTAAAAACGCCAGAAGTTAAAGAAGAATTTAATTTAGATTTTAAAAACAGCTTATTTTTAGTCATCGCGTCAATCACAATTTTTATCGGCGGTGTTGTTTTCTCGCTTAAAAATGAGGGTATGATAAAAATTAAGGCCGCCGAAACTGCCAGTGTTCTTGGATCTATTGAAAACATAATGTCTCAATTCCCGGATAAACTAACTTCCGCCTTCAGTAATCTCGAAACCTACATCTCTCTCGCCGAAGAAAACATAAAATCTTATTTCTCAAACTTCCTGGTGAGAAAAGAACCTCCAACAATTGTAGAAAACAATT
>CAYRCJ010000023.1:0-12158 GCA_964422785.1 uncultured Candidatus Saccharibacteria bacterium
TTTTAAATTTAAAATATTTTATGTATACTTACAAAGCTTACGAAATCTGTATGTTTGTCGAAAAGATTATTAGCAATAATTTAAAATTAAGGTTTGTGAACAAACCTTATTTAACAAGGTGAAAATATTATTTGCCGGAGGCGGGTCGGGGGGACATTTTTATCCATTGATTGCGGTATCGCGCGAATTGCGCAAAATTGCCGAAGAAGAGCACATCGCCAAAATCGAGTTTTTTTTGATGTCCGACAATCCGCTTGATCCCGGGATGCTTTTGGAAGAAAACATAAAATTTATAAAAATCCCGGCAGGCAAAATAAGGCGCTATTTTTCTTTGGCAAATTTAAGCGACGCTTTCAAAACTCTGCGCGGTGTTTTTAGCGCCCTGGGAAATCTTTACGCTCTGATGCCGGATGTGGTTTTTTCAAAAGGCGGATACTCCAGTTTTCCGGTTCTTTTGGCTGCAAGAATTTTAAAAATTCCCGTGGTTATTCACGAATCCGATTCTATCCCGGGAGCTGTAAACAATTGGTCCGGTAATTGGGCTGATGTTATTGCCGTTTCATACCCGGAAAGTTTAAGATTTTTTAAAAACAAAAATGTTATTTTAACCGGAAATCCGGTCAGGGCGGAAGTTGTGGGAGGCAACGCTTCCGAGGCTCTGCAAACCTTTAATTTGGAAGAAAATATTCCTGTTATTATTGTTTTGGGCGGCTCCCAGGGGTCCGAACCTATAAACGAAACTATACTCTCAGTGCTTCCGGAATTTCTCCAAAAATATCAGGTAATACATCAGACCGGGCAAAATAATTTCGCCGACGTTTCCGGGCGTTCGGGGGTGATTTTGGCAAATTCCGATCTCAAGCATCGTTATCATCCATACCCGTTTTTGAAAGAAGGGGATTATCGGAATGCCGGGAAGATCGCTTCTTTGGCTGTCTCGCGGGCAAGCTCGACAATTTTTGAGATTGCCGCATGGCGCGTTCCGGCAATTTTAATACCGTTGCCGCACGCGGCTCAAGATCATCAAAGGGAAAATGCTTATAATTACGCCAGAGCCGGAGGGTGCATAGTGCTTGAAGAAAAAAATCTGAAGCCGCATCTGCTTATTTCCGAAACAGACAAAATACTTGGAGACCCGGAGAGAATTCAAAAAATGAAATCAGCCGCCGAAGCCTTTTACCATCCGGACGCCGCCAACAAAATCGCCAAAGAAATACTAAAGCTCGGAGTTCATGAATAAAAAAATAAAAACCAGAATGGCGCCGAGCCCTACGGGGATGCTTCATGTGGGCACCGCGCACACAACTCTTTTTAATTACCTGTTCGCCAGGCACCATGGCGGAGAATTTGTTTTGAGAATTGAAGATACCGACAAAGAGCGCTCCACCAAAGAATTTGAAAAAAATATTATTGATGAATTAACCTGGCTCGGTATCGAATGGGACGGCAAGATTACCAGACAAAGTGAAATGGGGGATGTATACAGGGAATATTTGGAAAAAATGCTAAAAGACGGCACGGCATTTTATTGCCAGCACTCTAAGGAAGAATTGGAAGAGGAAAAAAAATCACAGATAGAAAAAAAGGAATCCCCCAGACATATTTGCGGCTCAAGAGATAAAAATTTAACTGACGGAATTATTCGCATTAAAAATAACGCGGAAGAAAAGATCGCATTCAATGATCAGATTCGCGGGGAAATTTCTTTTGATCCAAAACTTCTTGGAGACTTTTCTTTGGCAAGAAGTTTGGATAGCGCTCTTTATCATTTCGCAGTTGTTATAGACGACGCGGTCATGGATATAACGCATGTGATCCGCGGGGAAGATCATATTTCCAATACCCCCAAGCATATTTTGATACAGGAGGCTTTAAAACTTTCCCGTCCCATTTACGCCCATGTATCTCTTCTTTTGGGAACTGATCGTTCAAAGCTTTCAAAGCGCCACGGTGCTACTTCAGTCAGCGAATATAGAAAAGACGGCTACTTGCCGGAGACAATGTTCAACTTTTTGGCGCTTTTGGGATGGAATCCCGGGACCGAACAGGAAATTTTTTCAAAAGACGATTTAATAAAAGAGTTTTCTTTGGAAAAAGTTCAAAAAGCCGGGGCGATTTTTGATATTAAAAAACTTGATTGGATGAACGGCGAATATATCCGACAAAAATCTCCTCCGGAGCTTCTGGAGCTGGCGTCTCCGTATCTCGACGATTTTATAAAAAATAAATCCCCGGAATTTATTGAAAAAATTGTTTCTCTTGAGCAGCCTCGTCTCAAAAAACTTTCCGAGCTTGCGGGAAGTATTGATTACTTTTTTGCTGACCCAAATCCTGCTCCGGGGGCGCTTAAATGGAAATCAATGACCAATGAAGAAATAAAAAAATCTTTGGAAAAATCTAAAAATATTTTGGAAAACTTCAACGATGATTTCAATAAAGAAAATTTGGAAAAAATATTTTTGGAAAAAGCAGAGGAAGATAGGGGAGCGCTGCTATGGCCTTTGCGGGTCGCCCTTTCCGGCAGAAAGGCATCACCCGGCCCTTTTGATATTATGGCCATTTTAGGCAAAGATGAATCAATTAAGCGGGTAAATAGCTCTATTTTAGTATTGACATAGGCCTATTTTAGTGATACAATTAATACAGAAAAAATCTAACTTTTCTTGAAGGATTGGAGGGTTGCCATGTGGCTGGTTTATTCTTTTTTGGTTTTAGGTTTTTGGAGTTTTTACGCAATATACGGCGAGCGCGCCACAAGAGTGCACGGACCATGGATTTCCATGGCCATAGAAGCTCTTTTTATGGTTATGCTTGCTGTTATCGGAATGCTTTTTATGGGGCGGCATGATGTTGCCAAGATTACTACAAAATCGTTTGCCGATGGCAGCATTATGGCGTTGGCAGCCGGAGGTGGGTTTCTTATACTTCTTATTGCCATAGCTAATTATCCTGAAAAAACTGGCCCCACACTTCTAATCTCTGGGCTTTATCCTGTCACGATGGTCATCATCTCCACTTTGTTTTACGGAGGCAAGATGGCTCCTCACCAATGGTGGGCGGCGATAGGCGCAGGCATTTGTATGGCGGCCTTTAACTGGCCACAGTAAAAAATAAAAACAGAACCCCCGCGTAAGCGAGGGTTCTTATTTTTTGTGTTAAAATAAATCTGTGAAGAGGATATTTAAGCTAATCTTATTTTTAGTGTTGATGGCGCTTGTTTTTGTTTTGCCGGCGGGGACTATTTCGGTAAAGGCCACCGAAGAAGCCGATTTGAAAAATCAGATTGATCAAAAAAATCAGGAGATTCAGAAGCTGGAAGAAGAAATAAAACAATATCAGGGAAATATTGCCGACGCCGAAAACACCGCCCAAACCTTAAAGCAGGAGATTGCCCGCCTGAATTCGCAGATCAAACAGCTTAACAGCAGGATCAATCTGACTCAAAAAAAGATTTCCGCCAAAGAACTCGAGATTAAAGAACTTGGATTTAATATTAATGATACCAAGGTTCTTCTGGCCGACAGGCAAGAAAAAATGACGGAACTTCTAAAAAATTTAAGCCAAACGGAATCAGAAAATTATTTTCAGATATTTTTTAAATACAATGATCTGTCGGATTTTTTTAACGTAATTGAGTCAAACCGCGAATTGAATCAGGGTATTAAGCAAAATTTTGAAGATCTGAAAGCCGCGAAGGCTGAGTTTGAAGATCAAAAGTCAAAAGCGGAAAGCGCCAAAAAAGATTTGGCCGGCCTCAAAAGCCAACTTTTAATACAGAAACAAATACAGCAAAATAATCAGGAAGAAAAAGCGGGAATTTTAAAGGAAACCAAGAATCAGGAAGTCGCTTACCAAAAACTGTTAAAGGACAGGGAATTAAAAAGAGCGGAAATTGCCGAGGAAATAAGAAATATTGAAAATCAACTCCAGAAAAAAATTGATCTTGGAACCTTGCCGACTTCCGGAAGGGGCATTCTTTCCAGCCCCATAGACGGGGGAGTTGTAACCCAAGGATTCGGGTACACCAGTTTTTCAATCTACACGGATGTTTATAAAAACGGATTTCATAACGGAATAGATTTCCGGGCGGCCGTCGGGACTCCGATTCACGCCGCGGAAAGCGGAGTTATCAGATCAACCGGCAATTCTGATTTTATTTGTCCGCATGGATCTTATGGAAAATGGATAGTAATTGAACATCCCAACCACCTGGCCACTCTTTACGCCCACCTTTCCATTGTTAATATCTCGCGTGGCCAAACCGTGTCCAGGGGTGATATAATAGGTTATAGCGGCAATACAGGTTATGCCACAGGCCCGCACCTTCATTTTACCGTATATGACGCCAGAACCGTGGAATTCCGACAAAGCCGTGTTTGCGGGGTTTTGCCCTATGGAGGGTACCTTAATCCGCTAAATTATTTATGAACAACGGTTTTATACAAATTATAATAATATTAGTCCTTTTGCTTATAATTTTGAGCCTTTTGGGCGTTTCCTTAACTTCGCTTTTTTCAAATCCTATTTTAAAAAATAACTTTGGTTTTGTAGGCCAAGGCGTGTATTATATTTGGAATAATTATTTGGGCGCTCCGGTTACATATATTTGGAGCGTATTCAGGGATCTTATCTGGAACCAGTTTGTAGGCGTCATGAAAGGAATTAAAAATGGCGTAGGTCCTTATGATTCAATCGCGCCGAAGAGTGTTAGCCCTAGTCCTAATCCATAAGGTCGCAAAAGATATATTGTGCGACGTACAATATGAGAACCTCCTACTCTGCCCTGGCAACTTTTAAGCAGTGCCCGCAAAAATTTAAATTTCAATACATAGATAAAATAAAAGCGCCAAAAGGCGTTCAGGCTGTTTTTGGCACTTCGATTCATGGATCGCTAAAATTCATGTTTTCGCACGATCCTTTGTTTCCGACCCTGGATCAGATCATTTCTGATTTTTCCGAAAATTGGGCCAGATCTTCAAAAAATATTTTTCCTGAACTTTCTCCGGAACTCAAACAGGTCTACGAAGATGCCGGTAAATCAATGCTCAAAAATTTTTATAAAAAAAATCCTCCTTGGGGATTTGGTACCGTGGACACCGAGTCTCACTTCGAGGTTTTGCTTTCCGATCCCAAAAACAATCAAACACATATTTTAGCCGGGATTATCGACCGGATCGACAAAATCGGCGACGGAGAATATGAAATCATAGATTATAAAACCAGCCGTCGCCTTCCCTCTCAGGAAGCCGTGGACTCCGATTTACAGATGTCGGTATATCATATGGCTCTCACGAGAAGATGGCCCAATCTGGATCCGAAAAAAATAAAATTAAGTTTATATTTTTTGAAGCACGACGAAAAAATTTCTTCTCAGAGAACCGCGGAGTCTTTATTGGAAATAAGAGAATCAATTTTAAAAACCATCATTGATATCGAAGAAAGAACTAAAAAAAATTCTTTTCCGCCGGTTGTCTCCAAGCTTTGCGATTATTGCGCGTTTCGTCCGATATGCCCGGCCTGGAAACACCTTTACCAAAAAGAAAAATCCCCCGCTCCGGACGAAAATCTGCTAGAGGAGGCGCTTTCGGAATATTTTTCTATCAAAGAAGCGGATGACAAAAATTCGGAAAGACTTGGCGAACTTCAAGCCATAATAAAAGCGTATATGGACGCGCACGGCGTCGAAAGAGTGTTTGATGCCAATGGTTTTTCTGTTTCCAGAAAGCTCCAGCAGAGGTTTAAATACGATTTTGAAAAAGTAAAAGAAATTTTGACGGCGGCAGGCCTTGAAGACAAATGGCAGGCCATTTTGGAGGCGGACGATAAAAAGCTGAAAGCAATCATGAATTCCCTACCTCCTCACATCCGCTCGGCAATTGCCGACCAAAAATTACTTCAAAAGGAATTTACGGTGCTCACTTCCTCCACCAAGCCGGTGAAAAAATGATAAAAATAAAAAATCCTCCGATGGCCTCGGAGGATTTTTATCAGGCTGAAATTAAAGAGCCTATTTCTTCCTGATGAAGCACTTTTTCCAGATTTCCTTTTGGTTCAAAGATATTAAATACCCGTATAGCAACGCTGTTTTCTCCGGCATGTGATACCGCCGCGGGATCAAGAATTTTTAATTTCATTTTGCCGAAATCTTCATACGAGATGCGGCGTATAATTTCCGCGTCATCACTTCGCTCCGGGTCTTTGTTGAAAATTCCGTCAACTTTCGTCCCCTTGAGCGCGACATTGGCATTTAGTTCAATCGCGCGTATCACCATTGCGAAGTCGGTAGTAACCGACGGATTACCGGTGCCTCCGGCAAGCACTACGATTCTTCCTTTTTCCAAATGACGCAACGCCCTTTTGTATAAATACGGTTCAGCAATTTGCTCATTCCTTTGCGCGGTCATTAGACGGGTCGTAACCCCGCGTTGTTCAAGTATGTCGCACAAGATAAGTCCATTGAGAATTGTGGCTTCCATTCCCACATGATCGGCAACATTTTTGTGTAACCCCAAGTCTTTTCCTTCGCGCGATCCGCGAAAAAGATTGCCTCCGCCGATAACTACCGCAAGCTCGCATAAACCGGCCACCGCCTGAAGTTCGTTCGCAATCGCCAGGATGGAATTTTTTGAAAATCCATTTTGCTTTTTTCCTGACAGCGTCTCGCCGCTGATTTTTAAAATTGCCCGTTTATACTCCATTTGCCTCCCTGTTTGTTTTTGGTCCGAAATAACAATATCACCCAAGGGTGCTATTGTCAACCGCTTGCTTCTATTTTTATCGGTTCTTTTGCGGGGGTTATTATTTTGAGTCTCAATAAGCCCAGAATAGCCATTATTGAGAGCAAAATAATTAGAAAAAGCGCTATTTCTGTTTTGTTGACTTTATACATAGTATGGTGCTACCCTATCATTAATATGGCACATACAAAAGCTGGCGGGTCTACTAAAAATTCAAGAGATTCAGCGCCTAAGTATTTGGGCATAAAGCTTTATTCCGGCGAAGTCGCGAAGCCGGGAGCTATTTTGGTGCGCCAAAGAGGCACTAAATTTACCGCCGGCAACGGCACTAAAATAGGCAAAGACGACACAATCTACGCCGTAAAAAGCGGAGTTGTTAAATACGAGCTGAAACGAAAGGTTAATTTCAACGGCACCAAAAGGCAGATACACAGAGTATCAGTGGTTTAGAGTTTTTCTATTTCTACCTTGATGACAATTTCCTCCCCCGGAGGAAATTTTATTTTAGCCTCAGCGGGTCCGGTTGATTTTATCGGTTTTTCAAAAGTTACCATATCCTCTTTCAAATTTTTAGGCGCCGGAAAACCTAATTCTTTTAAGGCGTCTACAATATCTTTGGCGGACACCGCGGCATAAAGCTTTCCTTTTTCATCGGCTTTCTTTTTGATGGCCACTCCCCTGTCTTGCAGCGCTTCTTTAAGAGAATGAAATTCTTCATGCGCTTTTTCTTTTTTTATTTTATTTTTTTTAGCCTCTTCCTCCAGTTTTTTAACTGTTTGAGGAGTGGCGATATCCGCCAATTTTTGCGGAAAAAGAAAATTGCGCGCGTATCCGTCGGACACGTCTTTTAAGGCGCCTTTTTGGCTGACACCCGGAACATCTTTTAGTAGTATTATTTTCATATTATTTTTGATTTAAAATTTCAATAGCCTTTTCCATAACCGGATCCTTTCCGGCTTTGGCGTCTGCTTCCGTCGGTTTAACTTCAAAATCAGGCTGAAGTCCGACTTCCGAGATTGTATTTCCCTTTGGAGTCAGCCATTTGGCGATGGTTATTTTAAGAGAAGTATCCGGGGTGAGCTGCATCAGTTCCTGTACCGATCCCTTGCCGAATGTGCGTTCTCCGACCAATTTCGCGATACCGTAGTCTCTTAAAGCTCCGGCCAAAATTTCCGAAGCCGACGCGGATCCCTGGTTCACAAGTATCGCCACGGGCACGTCTTTTAGTACGTAATATCCTCTGCTTCTGTGGATATTTTCGTTGTTGTCTCCAAAGTGTTCGGTGACCACCGCGTCGCCTTGCGGCAAAAACCAGCTGGCGATATCAACGGCGGATTCCAAAAATCCTCCCGGGTTGTTTCTCAGATCAATAATAAGTTTTTTCTGGCCCGCACCCACCATTCTTCTTACAGCATCTCTGAATTTTTCCGAAGAATTTTCAGAAAAATTATAAAGTTTTATCACGAATATATCACTATTTTTGTTTTGGCTGTTTGAGGGCGCGGTACCATTGTCTGAGTTTGCTGTTTTTGTTTCAGTATCAATTGTTGGAATGTTGATTACATCTCTGGCAATCTCAATCACCCTTGTCGCGTCTTCGCCGTTTCTTAAAATTGTCAGTTTTACCTTGGAATCTTTCGGTCCGCGGATCAGATCGACGGCTTCTTCCACAGAAAGATCTCCGGACGAAGTGTCGTCGATTTTTAGAATTTTATCCCCCGCTTTTATCCCGGCTTTCTCGGCCGGAGTTCCCTTGAGGGGCGCTATCACGGTTAGTATGTTTTTTTTCGTTCCTACTTCCATTCCCACTCCTTCAAATGATCCCCTTATTTCGTTTTGAAAATTTTTGCTTTCTTTGGGAGGGAAAAATACTGTATAAGGATCTCCGCTGGCTTTGTATAGCCCGGAAATGGCCCCGTAAATTAATTTTTGGCGATCAAGTTTATTTCTATCTACAAATTTTTGATCAAGCAAGCTCCAGGCCTGCCAGAAAGTGGCGAAGTTTGTATTGTCACCAATATTGAAAGCCGGTTCTTTGTTTATTAGTCCCGCAATTTTGCTTTCTGCCGGCATTTTTACTCCGACATAAACACCGCTTCCAAATAGCCCGGCGGCAATGACCAGGGAGCTCACAATAAGACCTGTTTTTCTCATATTCATTTATACATTATAATAAAAAACAATGAAGATACAACTTTATAACACTTTAACCAGAAAAAAACAGGTTTTTAAGCCGTTGAAAAAGGGGGCTGTCGGCCTATATACCTGCGGGCCTACCGTTTACGATTATGCCCACATAGGCAATCTTAGGACGTATATATTTGAGGATATACTCCGGAAAACCTTGGAATATGCCGGATACAAGGTCAGGCATGTGATGAATATCACAGACATAGACGACAAAATCATAAGAGACGCCGCGAAGGCAAATAAGGATATTTTTGAGTTCGTAAAACCTTACGAGAAAGCATTTCTTGAAGATTTGAGCAAACTTAATATAAAAAAAGCATGGAAGCTTATTAAGGCCACGAAACACATAAAAGAAATGCTGGCTCTTGTTTATAAGCTGCTAAAAAAAGGATCAGCATACGAGTCTGAGGGTTCGGTGTATTTCGATATTTCAAAATTTAAAAATTACGGAAAACTAAATAGATTGAATTTGAAAAAACTAAAAGCCGGCGCCAGAGCGGATAAAGATGAGTATGAAAAAAACAATGTCCAGGATTTTGTTTTATGGAAGGCCAGAAAGGACAATGAGCCATTTTGGAAATCAAAATTTGGCGATGGCCGGCCGGGATGGCACATTGAATGTTCCGCCATGTCCATGCGATATCTCGGCGCGACTTTGGACATCCATACGGGCGGCGTCGACAATATGTTTCCGCATCACGAAAACGAAATTGCTCAGTCCGAAGGCGCTACCGGCAAAAAGTTTTCAAACTTTTTTATCGAAGGTCAACATCTTCTGGTGGACGGCAAAAAAATGTCAAAGTCGCTGGGTAATTTTTATACTCTGCGCGATATTGAAAATAAAGGTTTCAATCCCCTCGCCTTCCGTTTTCTTATGCTCACGGCCCACTACCGCACGCAATTAAATTTTACTCTGGAATCGCTCGAGGCGGCGCAAAATTCCCTGGATAAATTGTATGATTTTGTAAGATTGCTAAAAACACAGCAAAAGATAGCGCCTCCGCGAACCACGAAGGCACTACCTTCTGTTCTATCTGACTTCAACAAGGCCATATTCGATGACCTTGATTCGCCCAAAGCCTTGGCAATAACCTGGAGCCTGATTCATGAATACAACAAAAATCCTCTTAAATATGATGCCAAAGAAGTTTTAAATATCCTCTATGATTTTGATAAAGTCCTTGGCCTGGGCTTTAAAAATATTAAATTAACCGCCACTCCGGCCGAAGTTGAAGGATTATCCGAAAAACGCGAAGAATATCGCAAAAACAAAGACTGGGCAAAAGCTGATGAAATCAGGGAAAGAATAAAAACAATGGGTTATCTTGTGGAAGATTCCTCGTCCGGGCCGGTGATCAAGAAAGTTTAAGCCGGATTAAAGACAAGTTTTCTTCACAGCTTTTCCACCTCCCGGCATTTTTGCTACTTTGGCATTTAAGTTTTAAAATATAGTTAATGCCAAAAGAGCCCTCCAAAAAACCTGTTTTTTCCGAAAAATTTCTATCCCCTTTCGACGGGCCTCGTATGCCGCCTCAAAATATTGAAGCGGAAATTTCTTTGTTGGGCTGTATTTTGCTTGAGGGCGAGGTGATGAACAAAATTGTAGACATAATACAAACAGAAGATTTTTATAAGACGGAGCACAAATTGATTTTTAACGCCATGCTCGGCCTTTACGCGACCCAGAAGCCGATAGACATCTTATCCATCAGCGATTTTTTGAAAAGCGCCAACAAATTGGATGAGGCCGGCGGCTCAAGTTACCTGACCAATCTTGTAAACGGCGTACCCACTTCCTCGAGCGTTGTTTACTACGCGGAGATTGTAAGAAAGAAGAAAATTTTGCGGGATTTGATCTCGGTTTCCCATGGGATATCCCAACTTGGGTATCAGGAACAAAATGACGTGGATATTTTATTGGACGAAGCCGAAAAAAGAATTTTCTCCATTGCTCAGCATACTCTGGTAAAAGGTTTTTCGCCGATTTCCGGAGAGCTGGATGACGCATGGGAAAGAATCGACAGGCTTCACAAAGAATCGGGCGTGCTCCGGGGAGTGCCGACCGGATTTAAAGATTTGGATAATATTTTATCCGGCCTTCAAAAATCCGATCTGGTCATTCTCGCCGCCAGGCCGTCTCTCGGAAAAACAACTCTGGCGATGGATATAGCCAGGCACGTCGCTCTTAAAGAAAATATTCCTGTCGGCATTTTTTCCTTGGAAATGTCTTCCAGCCAGCTGATCGACCGCTTAATAGCCTCAGAGGCTCATGTGGATTCCTGGAAGTTGCGCACCGGGCGTCTTTCTCCGGAGAGCGACGATTTTGCCAGAATCCGCGACGCCATGGCCGAGCTTTCAAAAGCTCCTCTATATATAGATGATGAGTCTTCAATTAATGTTCTTCAAATGCGCGCGAAGGCCCGCCGTCTTCAGGCGGAAAAGGGCCTCGGACTCATTATCGTCGATTACTTGCAGCTTATGACCCCTCGGGGCAATACGGACAATATCGTTCAGCAGATCACCGAAATATCCAGATCTCTCAAGGCTTTGGCCAGAGAGTTAAAGGTGCCAGTCCTCGCCCTTTCGCAGCTAAACCGCGCTGTTGAACATAGGACCGACAAAAAGCCGCAGCTTTCCGATCTCCGCGAATCAGGAGCCATTGAACAAGACGCCGACGTGGTTATGTTCATTCACCGGGAAGACAGAAATAAAGAAAATTCCGATCGCAAAAATCAGGCGGATATTTTGATAGAAAAACACAGAAATGGTCCGACAGGCAAAGTAGTCCTATACTTCAACCAAGAATACGTAAGTTTCAGCAACTTCGAGAAGAGGTTTTAGAAAAACAAACCTCGCACAAAATCTTTTCACTTTCCTCGCCTCGCTACTGCTCGCTCGGGGTTGCCTGCTGGCAAAACCCGTTCAAAGACATTGTGCGAGGTTTGTTGAATTATTTTTTTAACTATGCTATCATACTTTCATCATGAAATTAGCCGTAATAGAGACCGGCGGGAAGCAATATCTTGTTTCCGAAGGTCAAAAAATACAGGTAGAAAAGCTCGAGGGCGAGGCGGGCGCTAAGTTTGATTTCAGCAAAGTTTTGGCCATCTCCGAGGGTGAAAAAGTCAATCTGGGCAAGCCATATATTGATGGCAAAAAAATTTCCGCGGAAATTATCGCGCAAAAAAGGCTTCCAAAAGTCATAACTTTTAAATACCACTCAAAAACCCG
>CAYRCJ010000024.1:0-11927 GCA_964422785.1 uncultured Candidatus Saccharibacteria bacterium
CGCGATGACGCAGGATTTGGCATTGGCAAGCAGAGATTCGTGAGTATGCGCTACGCCCTTTGGGTCGGAAGTCGTGCCGGAAGTGTAAAGAAGAACTGCAATGTCGTTTTTGTTGAAAGGACGTCCGACGTCCACTTGGACGTCGGACGTCCAAGAAGTTACCGGAGCGCTTTTGATTAGTTCTGCAAAACTTTTGACGTTCTTTGGACGATTTTTAAAATCAAAAAGCTCTCTCTTTTTCTTCGCTTTAATTTTATAAAAAAATCTTTTGAGACTCGGAAGAGAATCCTCAACGCCTGTCACGATGATATTTTTCATCCGAAATTTTTCCCGGAGGGCATCGAGGAGAGGAGGAAACAATTTGTCCCACAATATAATCGTCTCCGCCCCGGAATCTTTCAGAATATTGCAAATCTCATTTACGGTATAAAGAGGATTTAGCGGCACCGCTATAGATCCGTTAGCTAAAACCCCGAAATAAGATATTACGAACTGGGGCGAATTCGGAAGAAGTATAAGCACTCTTTCCTTAGGAAGCACGCCCAAATCGGAAAGCGCTGCTCCGAATTTTAAAGAAAAGTTCCGGAGATCGCCGTAAGAAATTTCTCTCTGGCACCACAATGGCCTCTGTCCGTCCCAAAAAAATAAAGCAGTTTTTTCGTCATCCTCAGGATCATAAGATTCAAGCAGTGAAAGCAAGGTTTCATCCGGCCGTTCAGGCTCGATGAGTTCCCAGCATCTAGACATAGAAGTCCTTTACCCTGAGCGTAGTCGAAGGGTTTTCAAAGATTTTCTAACCTATTCATAACACAAAACCTCTATTTTTACGAGCAGCTTCCTACGTTCTCTCCGCAAGAAGCGCAAGTGTAGCAGGAGCCTGTGCGGACCATGAGGCTTCCGCAGCGGCAAGCCGGGGCGTCTTGATAAGAAAACAGAGTCGATGAATTTGCCAGGGCGATTTTCGGAACTTCCTGAATCAATGGCTTGTCCTCGGTATTTTCTTTGCGCTCTTCAGCAGCTGATGTATCCGGAGTAAAGATTCCGAAAGTCATCTGATCTTCCTTTGATAAAAATTTGATTGCCAAAAACTTTCCGATGTAATCCAAAATTGATTTGGCTACGAGTATATCCTGGTTTTCAGTGTATCCGGCGGGTTCAAACCGGGAATGAACGAATTTTTTAATTATTGTTTCTATCGGCACGCCGGACTGGAGCGAAACAGAAATCAAAACTCCGATGGCATCCAGGAGACCGGCGATTGTCGAGCCCTCTTTCGCGACCCTTATGAAAACTTCTCCAAGCCTTCCATCCTGATAAAGTCCGCAATGCAGATATCCCTCATGTCCGGCAATGGCAAACTTATGCCGTATCGCTTTTACATCAGCGGGTAATTTTCTTCTTAGAACCGAAGAGTTTTGCTGGGACTCGTCCGCGTTGTCTTTGTTTGAGCCTTTTGTTTTTGAGGTATTTAGTGGCTGCGATCCTTTGGAATTGTCCCGGTAAATAGCGATTGCTTTCAATCCCATTTTCCAGGCATCTATGTAAGTATGCATTACATCATCGATAGTTGCTGATTCCGGTAAGTTTACAGTTTTGGAAATGGCGCCCGAAAGAAACGGTTGGGCAGCCGCCATCATTCTGACATGCCCGGAATAATGAATTGATCTTTTGCCGCCGGGGGCGTTTGTGGCGCAATCAAAAACCGCAAAATCCTTTTCTTGGAGATACGGAGCGCCTTCAATGCCGTCGTTCTTCAAAACATAATCCATAATTTCTTTGGATTCCGGACCGGAATATCCCAGATTCATCAGGGCCGGCTCCAAAGAACGGTTTACGATTTTAATAAATCCTCCTCCCACCATTTTTTTGTAAGCAACCAGTGAAAAACTCGGCTCAATGCCTGTTGTGTCGGCATCCATCATAAAAGAAATTGTCCCGGTGGGCGCGAGAAGCGAAACTTGAGAATTTCTGACGCCATAGTTCAAGCCGGTTTGGTATGCCACCTGCCAAGGAGTTTGGGCCGCCTCCCAAAGATTAGGCAAAATATATTTTTTATCGATATTTTTGGCCTCTTCTCCGTGCATTTTAATGACGCTGAGCATCGGTTCTTTATTTTTTTCATATCCCGCAAAAGGACCCATGGCTTTGGAAATTTCAGCTGAAACAGCATACGCTTCTCCCGTCATTATCGAAGTAATCGCCGCGGCATGCGCCCTTGCCGGATCAGAATCGTACGGGTACCCCCACCGCATCAAAAGTGCTCCTAGATTTGTATAGCCCAAACCCAACTCCCTGTATTTTCTGGCGGTATCCTCTATTTTTGGGGTCGGATAAGAAGAATGATCTACCGTTATATCCTGCGCGATTATGAAAATTCTTACGGCTTTTTTAAATGATTCTATATCAAACTCGCCGTTATCTTTCAAAAAGGTTAGGAGATTGAGGGAAGCCAAATTGCAGGCGGAGTTATCCAAATGCATATATTCGGAACAGGGGTTGGATGCTGTAATCCTCCCGGTGGCCGGGGCTGTGTGCCATTTGTTTATGGTGGTATCAAATTGCATCCCCGGATCCGCGCAATGCCAAGCGGCTTCAGCGATGAGCTTCATTAAATCACGGGCCTTAACAGTCTCCGCCACCTCGCCGTTTTTCACGTAGCGTAAATTCCAGTCTCCATCTTCCATAACCGAGCGCATAAATTCGTCCGAGGCCCTGACAGAATTGTTGGCATTCTGGAAAAATACATTGGTATAGATTTCTCCGTCTATCGCGTCATCGTATCCAAGTTGGATCAAAGACTTGGCCTTTTCTTCTTCTTTCCATTTGCAGGTAATAAATTGTTTTATGTCCGGATGATCCGCGTTCAAGATTACCATTTTTGCGGCCCGGCGGGTTTTGCCTCCGGATCTTATTGTCCCGGCAATGGCGTCCGCGCCTTTCATAAAGGACACCGGACCGGATGATTTGCCGCGATTGGAAATATTTTCTTTTGAAGATCTTAATGGAGAAATATTAATTCCGGAGCCTGACCCCCCCGCAAAAATAAACATCTCTGTCCGATACCATTCCGAGATGGCCTCTTTGTCGTCGGTAATGGACAATATAAAACACGCGGAGCATTGCGGCTTTTTTTCAACGCCCACGTTAAACCAAACCGGAGAATTAAAAGAAACGCGTTGATTTACCAAAAGAGATTTTATTTCTTCATTAAAAACTTTGGCATCTTGCAATGAAGCAAAGTATTCGGACTCTATGCCCCAATGAGTTATGGTATCGGCCACTCTGTTAATGAGTTGTTTTACGGAGTATTCCCGGCCGGGCTTGCCGACATGTCCGGAAAAATATTTTTCCGCCACTATGTCCGTGGCTGTCTGACTCCAAAATTTCGGGACCTCAACATCATCTTGTTGAAAAATTATTTTTCCATCAGCCGAGGCAATCAATGCTTTTCTTTTCTCCCAAACCAATTCATCGTATGGATGAATATTTTCTTTGGTGAAATAGCGATCCATCCGAAGCTTTGATCGGATATCACTCGCGATATTAAACGAATTAGACAAATCCATTTCGGCGGATGAAGCAAAAAAAGTCCCCGATTCGGGACCGTCGTTTATGCCAAAGAGTTGGTTTTTGAACTCATCCATGCCTATATACTAGCATGCTCCAAAAACAGATTTCAAAATACTACATGTGCATATCAAAATTACGACATTTTTATAAAAACTTTCCAGAGCTTGACTAATTTTTAAATAAATGATAGGAATTAATCCGGATAGTAAAGTCTAAAATTCGCAAATCAGGAGGCAGTTATGATTAAGAAAAATATTGGTCTACTGGTGCTTTTTTTAACAATTTCTTCATTGGGATTTTCCCAAACACAAACACAAGTTCAGCCGCAAAGTAATGCCGCGGGAATTAGCAAGGAGGACATTCAAAATCTTCGAACTGCTTTTAGGGCCATTCAGGATGTTCTTGAGCCGCCACAACCACAGCCAGCGCCTCAAGTTGCACAAACTCAACAAACACAAACCGCTCCTCAGCAAGACCACAAAACCGTGGGAGATGTCCTCGATAAAGCAGTTGATCTTGTGGATAAATATGCGACATCCGCATTCGCGCTCACCGCTGACGCTGCCAAAAAAGTGGCGCCGGAAGTATGGCATATTATGATCCTTCAACAATATGCTAAAGCGCTTACAGATATATTAGGGTGGTGGAGCGTGGCTCTTGTAACATTTATTGCTTTTCTTGCTGCTGGAAAATATTGGGTTCCTGACAAAGACGCGACCGATGATGAAAAATCATTTCATATGGTAATACGCCGAATTCTTATTACGCTCACTACTGTATTTTCTATGGCAGGAATGCTAGCAATCGCATTTGATATCCAGCTCTTAATCAATCCTGAATACTTCGCAATCAAAGATCTGGTTCAGATAGTTTTTAACAGATAGTGAAAGCCCCCGACCAGGGTCGGGGGCTTTTTTTTATTTTTTATGCCTCCGCAGAAACGCCTGAATAGAAACCTAACATTAAGCACCGAGTGTCTAATGTTGACAAAAAAATATTTAGTGCTAAGCTAATTTTAGATTTAAATTTGGGGCAATCAATGGAAAAAACAGGCGTTCTTATGAAATCGGAAGGTGAAGACTTGGTTCTTCCCAACGCGCGAGATCTTCTGGCGGCACAATTGAAACAATTTGAGGAAGAAGACAAGAAATTAGAAGAAGAAAACAAGAAAGTGGAACTGGAAAATAGAATTGAGCAAGCAGAAAAAAACCTATTGGCGAAGTTCATTGTTGTCGCGGGTGATTACTTCAGAGTTTGTTGCGGTGGCAGATTAGAAAAGATGAACCGGGCGGAACTTAAAGCGCTCAATGAGATGATGATGGAGAGGTCCGGACGATACCTCTGGTACGACTTCCTCAAGCGAAAAATTGCTCCGGTAGCATGCTTTTTGGGAAGCATTGCCGGAATAGTCTGCGTAGTGATATCAACAACATTCTTCGGGGATGTCGCGTATGGTTTTTTACTGTTTGTATTGTCTATGTGTTTTATTATTGGAGGCGTCTTTGGCGGCATCGCCTTGCTAAAATTAAACAAATCTGTGTGGAAAGAATACTGCGACGAAACTATGTTTCTTAAAAAATTAAAAGGCAACGATTATTTTCCGATAGAAAAACTGCGGGCCAAACTTGGCATTGCGGCGCCGGATAAAAACGAAATCCCGCCAGGCCCAAGCGATGACGATGTCGCTAATCTCTAAAAAAATAAATCCCCGCAACTTGCGGGGATTTTTATTTTTTCTGCCTCCGCAGAAACGCCGGAATTGAATCCAGTTCGGATTCGTTCGTGACATTCCCGGCCACCTCCAATTTTTTGGCCGCCTCTCCATTATTTTTATCTTGTATATTTGTTTTTACCGCGAAGGATCCGAAAAGTGTGGCGGTTTTGGGTATTGCCGAATCCGGGAAGCCGGAAGCAATAACAGTTATCTTTATTTCCCCCTTCTTTAAAGTTTCGTCTTGAATTGCCCCGAAAATAACTTTGGCTTCCGGATCGATTGAGGCTGTAATAATTTTTGCGGCTTCTTGTATCTCCCACATCGTAAGATCCGATCCGCCGGCCACGGCAAAAAGAACTCCTCTGGCTCCATTTATGGAAACATCAAGAAGCGGTGAATTTATTGCCAATTTCGCCGCATCCTCGGCACGTGATTCTCCGCTGCCGTGTCCTATTCCCATTAAAGCGGAGCCGGCATTTTGCATAACCGCCTTAACATCGGCGAAGTCGACATTAATAACACCGGGCATTGTAATTAAATCTGAAATTCCCTGAACCGCGTGGCGCAAAATTTCATCGCACTTTGCGAAAGCGGATAAAAATGATGTGTCCTTGTCTATTACGCTCAGCAATCTGTCGTTTGGTATTACAATCAAAGCGTCCACCGCTTCGCGAAGACGCATCAGCCCAAGATCAGCCAAGCGAGCGCGCTCAGCGCCCTCAAAAGCAAAAGGTTTTGTAACCACGGCTATCGTAAGAGCTCCGAGAGTTTTTGCGGTGTTGGCAATAATAGCCGAAGCTCCTGTCCCGGTTCCGCCGCCAAGTCCGCAGGTTATAAAAACCATATCAGCGCCCTTCAAGGCTTCTTGAATTTCATCTTTAGTTTCTTCCGCGGCTTGTTTCCCAAGCTCCGGATTCATCCCAGCGCCCAAACCTTTTGTGAGACCCTTTCCGATTCTTATTTTTTTTGAAGCCAAGCTTTGGTGAAGATCTTGCGCGTCAGTATTTATGGCGATAAATTCAACGCCGCGCACCTTGGACTTAACCATGTGGTTGACGGCGTTTTTGCCTGACCCCCCGACTCCGATAACTTTTATCCTGGCAAACGATTCGATGTCTGGTTTAACGTGTGGCATTTCCATAACATAGTAGCTATTGGACAAATAAATGCAACACTTGACAGAACAGAGAAAAAATTTATGGAAGGAAAGCGCGAAGCCATTTCATCAGAGAACCGGTTTGCCCGCGGAGCAGCGGCGAAGCGGATTCATTTTTTTCCATCGCCATAAGAGCAACTCCGACAGCCGTAGACCAAGCCGGATCTTTAACTTTATCTTTAAGGCCTCCGATATTTTCCGGAGAACCCGTTCTTGTGGGAAGCTTAAGATAATTTTTAGCAAATTCTGAAATTCCTTGAAGATTTGATCCGCCTCCTGTCAAAACTACCCCTGCGGCCAAAAGGCCCACCCTGTCCGCTTTTTTGAGATGCTTCTCCACCAATTCAAAAATATCATCAAGCCTTGCCTCTATAAATTCAGTAAGTCTTCTTCTGGAATAATCACCGTGAACAGTATCGTCTCTCTTAAAAGGCGTGGAAAGAGCCACTGCCCCATAGTTTACTTTTAATTTTTCCGCTTCTTCCAATGACACCTGAAAACCAACCGCTATATCATTTGTAATATGGGCCGACCCCACCGGCAAAACTTCCAGAGAGTACGGCAACCCTTCTTCAAATAAAATTACCGAGGTGGTGGCTGCGCCCAAATTTATAAGCACCACCCCGACTTCACGCTCCTTTTTGGATAAAATAGCGTAGGCTTGCGCCAACGGTCCGGCCAAAACATCCTCTAAATCTAACTCAGCCTCATCAGAAGCCTTGAGAACGCTTTTTAAATGCTGTGCCAAAATGGTAACAAACAGCGTTTCGGTTTCGAGCTTCATTCCGGTCAGCCCCACCGGATTGTTGGTTGGCTCTTCGTTATCAACCCTGAAAGATATCGGAATTTGATGTAAAATTTCCCTATTTTGTATTCTGCTCAAGTTGGTTTCGCTGGATACAATACCCCTGTTCATATCTTCCTTAGAAACTTCTCCATCCGCGCGGGAAATGGCAATTAGGCCTTTGGATTTTTGAAATCCCAATCCAAGGCCGCCGACACCGATATAAAAATTTTCGTGTTTAAGGCCGGTTGATTTTTCGAGAGAATCCACGGCCTCCTTTAAAGATTCGGCGACTTCGCTTTCTTCGTAAATAACTCCTTTACGCATGCCTTTTGTGAGCGATGCCCCGACCCCCAAGATACGCGGCAAGGATTCTCCGCGGACAGATTCAAGCGCCACGACTTTGATGGATTCCGTACCCAAATCTATTCCCACAATTCCTTTTGATTTTTGCATTTGCCACATTATTTTAGCACAAAATAATTATTTATAACAAAAATACCCCGATAGCTGTCGGGGTATTTTATGGATCCTGTCGATATTAGCGTGCATTTCCGAGAATCTCTTTTTCTTTTCTCTCCATTATTTCGGCGTCTTTTTCGCTTTCGTGGTCATACCCCAAAAGATGCAGGCATCCGTGGACAAAAAGAAACGGAATATTCTTTTCCCGGGAGTTTAAAAATATCTCCCCTTGATTCTTGTCTATCAAAAAAGAAAGGACATCCGCGACTTTGTCTTTTTTGCGGTATTCTTTATTTAGATTTTTCATCAGGCGCGGGGAAGCCAAAACAACGCTTAGTTCGAATTTTTTTCTAAATATTTTTTTGTAGAGGGTTTTGAATGCGCCCGGTCTAAACTTTTGTTTTGTTAAATTCGTGACCTCAATCATTATTTTCCTCCTGCCTGCGCAGGCGGGTTGGTAAGTTCCCGACGTAAAACCGCGGAGATCCTGTCCCCGGAAGCCTTTCCCTTCAAGGTCGGCATAACGATCTTCATGACTTTGCCGAAATCTTTTTCTCCTGCCCCGCCGGCCTCTCTAACGCCATCCTGAACTATTCTCAGCAAATCTTCGTCAGAAATTTCCGCGGGAAGATATTTTTTTAATACGGAGAGTTCCTCTTCTTCTTTTTGGGCCAGCTCAGTCCGTCCGGCTTTTTGATATTCGGCAATGGCGTCTTTTCTTCTTTTGGCCTCCGAAGAAATAACGTCCAATACTTCGCTGTCCGATAAGCCGATATCTTTTTTTCTAAGCTCTATTTCTTTATTTGTAATGGAAGCTGAGAGCATCCTTAAAGTGGATAGCTCAGTAGCCTCGCTTTTTTTTAAAGCAATTTTTATATCCTCGGCAATCTTGTCTTTTAAGCTCATCCTAATTTTAGTTTATTCTATTTTGCCGAGCTTGCGAAGCCTGTCCATCTCTCCCTGCCACTTAACTCTCCTCAAGGCTTCTTTTTTCTTTTGATAATCTGATTTTAACGGCAAATAGTATCTTCGCCCCTTTATGCGAAGCAAAAAACCGCTTTGCTGTATCATTTTTGAAAAGCGTCTTAATAAACTGCCTGTCGATTCGTTGTCTCTTTTTCTTACTTCAACCATAGTTCGATAAACTCAATATAAATAATAATTTTTAATTCTTAGGCCATCCTCCGAGTATGTGCAGATGGATATGGTCTATAATTTGTCCTCCTTCCCTGCCCACATTGAATACCAGCTTATATCCGGGAAGGTTCAGCTTCTCCGCGGCATCTTTTGCTGTATGGATCAAATGTCCCAACAAAGCCTCATCATTGTGGGATATTTCCTTAATGGAAGCAATATGCCTTTTTGGTACCGCCAAATAATGAACCGGAGCTGAGGGCTTGGCGTCCTTAAAGATAACAATATTATCGGATTCTTGCAAGATCTCCGCCGGAATTTCCTTTTTTACGATTTTGCAGAAAATACAGCTCTCTTCCATGCTACTTTTTAGCTTTAAGTTTTATTTTTAGCTTTTCAATCAATTTATCCTGCAAAACAATCTCTTGCGTGCCTTCGTCCATATCACGCACAATCACGGAACCGTCCATTGCTTCTTTTTGTCCCAAAATCAAAGAAAATTTTGCTCCGACTTTAGCCGCTATCTTAAGCTGAGCCCTGAAATTATCTCTGGATAAAGACTCTGCGACATTAATATCTTTATCGCGAAGCTCTTCCATCAAAGTAAAACTCCTTTTCTTGGCGGCCGGGCCGATTTGGATAAGAAAAACTTTTGGCTCGGGAGCTGCTTTTGGAGGAATATTCAATCTTTTCATTTCATAAATTATTCTTTCAAGTCCAAAAGCCGCACCCGCCGCGGGCAGAGATTTGCCGCCCAAAATTGTCATTAAGTCATCGTATCTGCCGCCTCCTCCGAGAGCTATTGATTGAGCCGGTTCGTTATTTTTGTCTTCACTCTGCGGCTCGGCTGATTTTTCT
This sequence comes from uncultured Candidatus Saccharibacteria bacterium, assembly GCA_964422785.1. Classification (GTDB taxonomy): domain Bacteria; phylum Patescibacteriota; class Minisyncoccia; order UBA11713; family 2-01-FULL-45-33; genus CAYRCJ01. Next base: position 9,679 of record CAYRCJ010000024.1, read on the forward strand.
TTTGCATTTTCTTCCAAAAATATTTCAAAAACAGTCCGGCCGTAATAATCGAAGCCTCTTACCAAATAATTGTCCAAAACATAAGGGATCTGCCCCTCATCAAGATATTCCAAAACCCCCTTGAAGTGATCTTTGCATCCTTCGCACAAGTGATCGATCATCTGCGGAGCCTGGGCTTTTATTTCTATGCAGCCCGGTTCTTTGCAATCAAGCAGCCTCAATGGATTCTCTTTCAGTCTCCGCTTACAATCCTTACAAAGATAGTTAAACTTCTTTTTGTAATAGTTTGCGAGCTCTTTTTTATATCCTGGCCGGCAATCTTTGTCTCCGATAGAATTTATGTGGACCATTACATTTTTGAATCCTACGCCGGACAAAATCAGATAAAAAACTTTGATAACCAGAGCATCAATAATTGAATCGGACTCGCCGAGAACTTCCATACCAAACTGCCTAAACTCGCGGAATCGTCCCTTTTGGGGATTTTCGTGCCTGAAAAATGAGCCGTAGTAAGAAAGCTTAACCGGTTGCGGCCAAGAACCCATTCCATTTTGCTGATAAGCGCGCATCACCGGGGCGGTGCCTTCCGGGCGAAGCGCCAATAGATCGCCTCCGTTTGTTTTTAGGGTGTACATTTGTTTTTCCACCACCTCGCTCGTTTCTCCAAGCGGACGCGAAAATAACTCAGCGTGTTCAAGGTGCGGGGTTTGAATAGGCAAAAATCCGTAAAACTGCGAAATCTCCTGGGCCTTTTCCAAAATCTTGTCCAAGTACTTAATATCTCCATAAAGCATGTCGTGCATGCCTTTCGGAGATTGTATGAATTCTTTTTTTATTTTTTTTGTCATTTACCCTGTTAAATAAGATTTTTTAAAAATCTTAATTTTAAATTATTGCTAATAACCTTTTCGACTAGTGCGTGGATTTTGTTAGCTTTGTAAGTATACATAAAATATTTTAAATTTAAAATTATTTAACAGGGTGAATTTAATTAATCACTGAAGCCCGGGCTATCGGCCAAAGCCGCAAAAGGACATGGCCTGTAATATTTTCTTTCGGCACGGCTCCCCAAATTCTTGAATCCGAGCTCCTGGGGCGATTGTCCCCCATCACAAAATATTGATCGCTGTTTAAAGTTACGCTTGAATCCGGAGATGTTTTTAAAGATTTCGGCAAATAAGATTCGTCCAAGATAACAGGCTGTCCGTCTTTGTTTTTTATAACCACGGAGCCATTTTCCACCTTAACCGTCTCGCCGGGCAACCCGATAATTCGTTTTATAAAAAATTCCGAAGGCTGAAGAGGATATCTGAAAACTATCACTTCTCCCCGAGAGGGCGGATGAAGCCTATAAGACAATTCGTCTACAATAAGATACTCGCCGTTCTCAAAAGTCGGATGCATTGACTCTCCCTCCACAATAAAAGGTTGGGCGATGTAAGTCCGTATGGGAATAACTATGGCCAGAGAAATGACGGCCACTTTGATGATTTCCCAAAAACCGTTTTTGTTTGTTTTCTCTTCCATAAGAATTTTAAAATTATACTCTTTTTGCACATGCTTCGCAATAGCTGAGTAATTTGGTAAACTTGAGCTTATGAAAGTTATTTTGGGGTTGGGAAATCCGGGGAAGGAATACGAAAATACCAGGCACAATGCCGGGAGGATTGCGGTGGAATACTTTTCCGCCGAACATGATTTGGCGTTTGAATTTGATAAAAAATCCAATGCTTTTATAGCCATAGGAAAGGTGGGCAGTACAAGGGTCACCCTTGCTCTCCCGGAAACATTTATGAATAAATCCGGCCTTACTGCCGCAAAATTAGTTAAGCCTCGCAAGGAACTAAAAGATCTGATTGTAATCCACGACGATCTTGATTTGCCGCTCGGAAAAACAAAAATCTCCTATGGGAAAAATTCCGGCGGGCACAAAGGGGTGGAATCTATAATGCGGGCTTTGAAAACCAAAAATTTCATAAGAATCCGCGTCGGCGTCTCAGGCAAAAAAAAGCCGCCGGACACGCTTAAATTCATAATCGGCAAATTTAAACCTGAAGAGCAAAAAATCATCAAAAAAGTTTCCAAAAAAATCTCTGAGGCCCTGAACGTAATGATCACGGAGTCTCTCGAAAAAGCGATGAGTCAGCACAATTAAAAACCTCGGCCATCGCCGAGGTTTTTGTTTTTTATTTCGCAAAACTCACGCTATCCAAAAGTTTTTCGAAGATGCCGGTCAATTCTTTATTTTC
>CAYRCJ010000025.1:0-11823 GCA_964422785.1 uncultured Candidatus Saccharibacteria bacterium
ATTCGCGTATTCAATAGCCTTTTCAAATGGAATGGCAATAGAGCCGTTAAGCAAGAATAACTGGCTTCGGATTGAGGCGGCATTTTTTTGATTTTCTTTCAATACTTTTTGGTATTCTGATTCCTTGCCTTTTGTTTCTTTGAGAATAGCCTGTTTTTGTTTTTCGTTTGATTCCAGATTTGTCTTTTCAAGTTCTTGGATGGCTTTCAATTGAAGCTGTTCGCTTTTTTGATCCTCGAGATCATTTTTGGCTTTTTCATCTTCATCTTTTAGATATCCGTATTTGTCCAGGGAAACCTGAAGAGAGCCTTGTAATTTATTTAAAGATTCCAGTTCTCCAAAAAACTGGGAGAGATCGTCGTAGATGATTGCCAGCTCGACCGCCGAAAGCTTGTCATTATCCCTTACTTTTAATAAAAATTCTCCCAAAGATTTTTTAACATCCGCGATCTCTATTTCCAGAGCGGCTATATTTTTGGATTTTTGGTCAATTTCCGAACCCAATTCCTGGATAGCCAGGGTCCTGGCGCGGATGGCGATTTTTGCCGAGGAAATTTGGGCATTTAAAATATCGATGTCTCTTTTGAGCGACTCCCCTTCTTTTTGTTTTTGAAGCACCAGATTTTGATATTGATCAATCTGATCTTCATACGATTTTAACTGGGACTCAAGCTCCGCCCGTCTCGAGCTCACCAAAGAAGGATCCACTTCCGCGTGAATCAAATTTGGAAAGATAAAAAAAGTCAAAAAAAGGTAAATATAAAATTTATTCATTAGATAAAGCTTATTCAGCTTTTTCTGCTTCCGCTTTGGCCAAGGCCTCTGCTTCTTTTTCTTTCTTGCCTACTATTTCAATGTTTTCCAAAGAAGGAGCTTCGCTTTCCGCCTTTATTTCTTCTTCAGAACGCGGAGGTTCTATTTTAACAATAGTTTCATCGAGACCGTCCAATTTTTTAACTCCCGCCGGAATTTTAATATCGCGCACTGAAAGCGATGAGTTTACTTCTTTAAGCTGAGAGATATCAACCGAAATCGCGTGCGGCAAATCTTTGGGCAACGCCTCAATATTTAAAGCGTGCATTATTTTAACCAAAATACCGCCCAAGCGCACAGCTTCGGATTCTCCGACAAATTCCAACGGCACTGAAACTTTTATTTCTTTTTCCATATCAACCTGATAAAAATCAGCGTGTATGGGGTTGTCCCGGATAGGATCGAAAGTTACATCCTGTATCAAAACATTCTTTTTGTCTTTTCCCAATTCTAAAGTAATAATTGAGGATTCCCCGGCGGATTTCCAAAGCTTAAGAAAATCGGCTTCTTTTATGCTTATTGGTTCGGTTTTTTTGCCTTTTCCGTATAAAACCGCCGGCAAAAAACCCTGTTTTCGCAGGTTTTTTACTTTTTTACCTAAAATCTCGCGTTTTTCCGCGATTATTGATTGCATTTTCATATAATATCACAACTGATTATTTAATCAAATTGGAAGGGGTTTGCCCGGAAAGAGCGGCGATAATATTTTCCGCGGCAACTTTAGACATTGCTTCCCTGGTCTCAAGAGTGGCGGAAGCGATATGCGGAGTCAAAATTATATTATCCAGTCTTTTTAATTCTTTGGTAATTTCCGGCTCAAATTCAAACACATCAATCGCGGCGCCCTGAATCCATTTTTCCTTTAGAGCCTTGGCGAGCATTTTTTCGTCTATCACCGGACCGCGGGAAGTATTTATCAAATAGGCGGTTTTTTTCATAATCTTTAAGCGGGCTTCGTTTATCAGATGGCGGGTTGATGGAAGTAATGGAACATGTATGGAGATAAAATCGCACTGCGGCAAAAGATCGTCGATAGTCGGCGCGAACACCGCGCCAAACTCTTTTTCAAAATCTTGATTTTGTTTTACATCGGTATAGATAACTTTCATGTCAAAGCCCTTCACGCCGTGATGCGCCACCCGCGATCCGATTCTTCCGAGCCCGACCACGCCCAATGTTTTACCGGATACATCGGTGCCCAATAAAAGCTCCGGCCCCCAAGCCTTGTATTTGCCGGCCCGGGCAAATCTATCCGCTTCAGAAATTCTGTGCGCGATAGAAAGCATGAGAGTAAATGTATGCTCGGCCACAGTATCTGTTAAAACTCCCGGAGTATTGGCCACCATAATATTCCTGGCTTTGGCAGCTTCAATTTCAATATTATCAAAACCCACCGCGTAGTTGGAAATTATTTTAAGATTTGGAAGACCGGCATCCATAACTTCGGCTGTTATTTTGTCTGTCAGAACAGATAAAATAGCGTCCGCCCCCTTGGCGCCGTTTATAATTTCTTTTTCTTTGGCCGCGCGATCCCGCGCCGATTCGTTAACGACAACCTCGTATCCCCTTTCCCGGAGCATATTTATTCCGCTTGCCGGAATCGGCCTGGTTACAAATATTTTTGGCATAATTTGATTATAGTTTGGTTTCTTCGAATATCAAACTAGTTGACAAAAAATACTGATTTGATATAATAAATAAAGGTTAAGATTTTGAAAAAATTGAGCAGGAGAAATTATGGATGCATTCAATAAAGGCCTTTCTGTGATTTTGGTGCTGGTAATTTTAGCCGCAGTTTTTGTAAATATATTCGGGTACTACTCCGGCAAAAAAAATTCTGAAAAAATCGAGCCATATCAGCCTGCGAAAAAAATAGAAAAGACGGTAAATGATGCTGGCTCCGAATGCGATAAATTTTATCAAAAATCCAACCAGGCGCTGGAAAAAGCGGAAAATAAAAAAACTTCCGACAAAGAAAGAATTCTTTTGTACATACAATCTTTGGCTAATAGATCGCGGTACAAAAGCTGCATGGAAATAAACGCCGGTAAAAAATAGTTTTGAAATCAAATCCTATTGACGCTCCCAAAGAGCGTCAATTTTTGTTTGACTACTTCCTTCATTGCCAAAAGCGCGCTCTCGTCCAGTTTGTACATCGCCACCTCTTCTTGGGCGGCATTTAATTCATTTTTTAATTCGCCTGCGTAGGCGGCCCGCAAATCTGTATTTATATGCACATTGGCAATGCCGGCCTTGATTGCCGCCCTTACTTGATCTTCCGGAATGCCGGAGCCGCCGTGCAGAACCAGCGCCACTGACTCAGGAATAATTTTTCTAATTTTTGAAATTAAATCTATATCCAAATCCGGTTCCTCCGGGGAAAGACCGTGAATATTACCCGCCACAATCGCCAAGCGATCAACATTTGTCCGCCTAACAAATTCAAAAGCCTCTTCCGGTTTTGTATAATCATCTTTCGAAACAGTAATTTTTTCTTTTTGTATTTTAGACTCCCCCCGCAAATATCCGAGCTCCCCCTCAACAGATATTTCCGGACTTTTTGATTTGGCATAGTTTAAAACTTCAGCCGTGCCTGAAATATTTTCTTCGAAAGCCTTTGCCGAAAGATCAATGTGGATTGAATCATACCCCGCATCAACCGCCGCCTTTGCGGCATCAACGCTTTTTGAGTGATCCGCGTTTAAAAATATCGGGATTTCATATTCTTGCTTTAAAATATCCCGCAAGGCCACCGCTTCAGCCAAACCCAAATGCTTTCTTTCCCCCTCAGAAGTGCCGATGATCGCGGGAGCGCCGAGTTCGCGCGCCGCCTCCGCGACCGCGCGCATATGATCAAGCTCCGAAACATTAAAATGCCCGGTTGCCCAAGATTCTCTAAAAGCTTTAAATAAAAAATCTTTGAGCGTCATATTTTTTTGGCAATATAATCCTCGGGGGCTTTTTTTAAATATTCTTCCAGTTTTTCGCGAGTCAAAAGCCCGGCGCGGGCGCCGACATCTTGAACAACCGACATAGAATTTATGGGGCCCCATCTGAGAGCGTCCGAAATAGAAAGTCCGAGGCCGATAGCGACCACAAAAGTTGATGAAAAAGCGTCTCCGGCTCCGGTTCTTTGGAGCGGCGGCTTTGGGTCCGGATACATCGGCATAAACCAGGCATCGTTTCCATCATAAGCATAGGCTCCGTTCGGCCCGTCAGTTATCACAATAATTTTAGGACCAAGCTCCGCGATCATGCCAAGCAGTCTTTTGATATCGTGTTCAGTAGTCTCCAAAATTCTCTGCGATTCTTCTTTATTGCAGATAAAAATTTCCGTGCGTTTATAAAAATAAGCCAGTTTATCTTTGCCAAATTTTATCTGGTAAGTACCGGGTTGAAAAGCCAATTTAACTTCCGGATGCGACTCAAAATATTTTTGCAAAGTTTCATGAAACGGCAAAGAATTCGGACCGAGAGACGAAAGGTAAACCCACTTCGGACTGTTAATATCCGGTAGAGTATAATCGTACTCCTGATGCTTTATTAAAATAGTCCTGTCGGAGTCAAACCATAAAACATAGTGGTAATTTGTTTTTTTGCCTTTGTTTTTAACAATAAATTCCGTGCCCAACTTCTCATTTTTCAGGGCGTCGATGCATTCTTTTCCATAAAAATCATCGCCCACATTACTGACCAGCGCGGCGCGAAGCCCCAACCGCGAAGCGGCCACGGCGGCATTGGCGGAATTTCCCACACCCGGCACGACGTAGACTTCATCATAAGGAATTTTATCCCCAAAACGCATGCAGATCTGACAATTTTCTTTATTGATATCGCAATGAACAGACGCCTCTTTTAAATGTATAAAAGCATCGGTAACAGTATCGCCTATCCCCATGAAATCATATTTTTTTGCTCCGAAATTCATTTATTTTTTCTTTTTAAAACTTTTTTAACGGCCTCTTCTATGCTTTTAACACCCATTCCGAAGTGCTCAATAAGTTCCGTGGGCGTGCCTGACTCGCCGAAATGATTTTGCACTCCTATAAACTCAATCGGCACCGGATAATTCTTTGCCAAAACTTCCGCGACCGCGGAGCCCATTCCTCCCTGCACCTGATGCTCTTCAACCGTAACTACGCATCCGGCATCCTTAGCCGCTTCTGTTATAACTTTCTCATCCATCGGTTTTATGGTGTGATTGTTTATCACCCGAACTTTTATTCCTTCTTTCTCCAGATTGGCCGCGGCTAAAATAGCGTTGTACGTGAGGGGTCCGCAGCTGATTATTGAAACATCCGGCAATCCATCCGCTTCAAAAAATATTTCCGCTCTGCCGATTTCAAACGGTGATTTATTGGTTGTAAAAACCGGAGTTTTTTCCCGCGCAAAACGGATATAAACCGGGCCGTCTATTTCTACTGCCGCCAAAGTGGCCTTTCTGGCCTCTTCTGAATCGCACGGATAAAGAACGGTCATGTTGGCGATTGGACGCATTATCGCGATATCTTCTATCGCCTGATGAGTCGCGCCATCCGGCCCGACAGACACTCCGGCATGCGCGCCAGCTATTTTTACCGGCACATTGTTATAGCAAATTGTAGTCCGTATCTGCTCCCAATTTCTTCCCGGGCTGAACATCGCGTAACTGGAAATAAAAGGAATCTTGCCGTACGTGGCCAAACCGGCCGCCACAGTGGCCATGTTTTGCTCCGCAACTCCCATTTCAATAAAACGATTTGGAAATTTCTTGGCGAAACCTTCGGATCTGGTGGATTCCGTCAGGTCCGCACAAAGCACAACAACTTTTTCATTTTTTTCTCCCGCCTCTATCAAGCCCAGACCATAGCCGTCTCTGGTGGGCTTTTGTTCTATTTTATCCGCCTGCAAAATATTTTCCGCGAGTCTGGCCGATTTATTTATTGACATAAAGGTTATTTATACTCTCCTCCACATTAGAATAATGCTGAAAAACAATATTATCCATAGCGGTATGATAAATTATGGTTGCCGCGTAGGAAACAAACAGAATAAAAACAATAAAATAAAGTTTTGTTTTTATTGACTGGTTAAAAATTTTGGAATTAATCATATTATTGGTGTTCGCTTTTTATTTTGCCGCCAAGCGTTCGAAGCTCCGATAAAAATTGTTTGGCCTGTTCTTTGTTTGGCGGAATGCCGTGCCATTTATAATCGAATTCAATTTCCGGAATCCCCTTTCCGGGAATATTATGCGAAATAATCACTGTGGGCTTTTCATAAATCGCTTTCGCCTCTTCGGCCGCGTTTACTATTTCTTCAAAGTTATGCCCGTTTACTTCCAAAACATGCCAATTAAAAGCTTCGTATTTTGCGCGAAGATTTTCGAGCGGCATAATATCCTCCGTCATTCCGTCGATTTGAATATTATTCCTGTCGATCAGCGCGGTCAGATTCCTAAGTTTATATTTACCCGCAAACATTACCGACTCCCAGGTATTTCCACAATCCTGCTCGCCGTCCGACATAAAACAATAAACTCTGAACTTTTTGCCGTCCATGTTCGCGCCATAAGCGTATCCGGTGGCCTGCCCAAGACCCGAACCCAACGGGCCGGAAGTTGTCTCCACTCCGGGAAGCGCTGTCCGGTGGGGATGGCCCTGGAGACGGGTGCCGAATTTTCTCAAAGTCTTAAGTTCCAAAAGAGGAAAATATCCGGCATGGGCCATTGCCGCGTATCTGACCGGGCAAATATGCCCATTGGATAAAATTAGACGGTCGCGGTCTTCCCAAAGAGGATTTTTGGGATCGTGATTTAAAATATGAAAATAAAAAGCGGTAAAGACATCGGCCATCCCCAATGGCCCGGCAGTATGCCCGGAACCGGCCTCAACAAGCTCCTCGATAATAGATTGCCTGATAGCGTTTGCTTTTTCTTCCAAAAATTTAATTTTTTCTTCGCTCAAATGCGGCATAAAAACTATTTTATTTCTTTCTTAAGTTCTTTTATTGTTTTTTTAATATCGTTACTTTCGAATATTGCCTTTCCGGAGACAAAAATATTGGCCCCCTCTTTGGCGCATGCTTCGGCGACTTCTTTGTTTACGCCGCCGTCAATTTCTATTATACACTCTTTGCAGACACTGCGAATATGCCCGATTTTGTGGAGAATTTCTTCCTGAAACATCTGTCCGGATGGACCGGGGTTGACCGCGAGAAGCTCCAAAAGATCAGCATTATCCAGGTATGGAAAAAGTTTAAGCCACGGCGTGTCCGGCTTTATCGCGATACCGACTTTCTTTTTTGCTTTTTTGATTTTTTCCATCAAAAGCCCGTGACTCTTGGTGGCCTCCTGATGAAAAATAATCCGCGATGCCGGCGTAGCAAGCCAATTTTCAATTTCTTTTTCCGGAGAATTAATCATCAGGTGAATCTCTATTTTAACCTTTGTTTCGAATCCGATTAAATCTTTTGGATCGTGCCAGCTTACGTAATTTGTAAAGGTCCCGTCGGAAACATCCAGATGAACCCATTTTACAAACGGCTCCACCTGCCTGATTCGCGAAACGACCTCGCTAAAATCTTGAACATTGATGGAAGGAATAATTTCAATCATATTCTGTCGAGTTTTTCAATTCTTCTTTCATGCCTGCCTCCTTGAAAATCAGAACCCAGCCAGACATCCACGGCTCTTTTTGCTGTTTCATCGTCCATAAATCTGGCTCCCAATGAAAGAATATTGGAATTATTATGTTCTCTGGAAATTTTTAAAATGTCGAACGAGCCGCCGTAAAAAGCCGTAGCGCGAACTCCCTTAATTCTATTGGCGGCCATCGCCTCTCCTTCTCCGGAGCCTCCGATAACTATGCCCAAAGAACCTTGGCTTTCCGACACAGCGCGGGCAACCGGAAAAATAAAATCGGGATAATCATCTTCCGGATCATATTTAAAAGCACCCTTATCTTCCGCTTCGTGACCCAAACTTTGCAAATATTTTATCAGAACCTCTTTCAATTCAAATCCGGCATGATCTGACCCGATATATATTTTCATAAAGCATCCGCTATTCTTTTTACATGTTCCACTAAAGTCGCGGTGTACCCGGCTTCGTTGTCGTACCAGGAAAAAACATTAACCAAATCTCCGTCAACAACTTTGGTTAAAGAAAGATCAATAATGGCGCCGTAAGGTTCGCCTATTATATCGGTGGAAACAATTTTGTCTGAAGTCACGGCGAGCGTTTTTGTCCAGCGCGCGTCTTTGGATTTTTCCTCAAAAAGTTTATTTATATCTTCTTTCTCAACTTTTTTATCAAGAAGCGCAGTGATTACGCTAAGAGATCCGGTGATTGTGGGCACTCTCATTGCCACAGCATCAAATTTTCCTTTGAGCGCCGGGATAGCTTGAATAACCGCTTCCGCCGCTCCAGTTGAAGAAGGCACAATGTTTACAGCGGCCGCTCTGCCGCGGCGGACATCTTTTGAATCCGGCCCGTCAACCAATTTCTGGGTGGCGGTGTATCCGTGAACAGTTGTCATCGAAGCTTTTTTAATTCCAAAAGTCTCTTCCAAAATTGCCAGTACCGGTGCTACGGAATTTGTGGTACAAGACGCGTTGCAAGTTAGGGGGTGAGATTTACCGAATCTATCGTCATTTACTCCTATCAAGGCTGTCTCAACATCTCCCGTGGCTGGGGCGGTAATTACTACGCGCTTCGCTCCGGCATCGATGTGCGCTTTAGCTTTTTCGCCATCGGTAAAAAATCCGGAAGACTCAACCACAATATCAATTCCCATTTTTTTCCAGGGAAGATTCGCGGGATCTTTTTCGGCCAAAATTTCCGCCGACATCGGCTCTTTATATCTTCCGTAAACAGAATCATATTTAAGCAGATAAGCTAAGGTTGCCGTATCCGTAAGATCATTTATTGCTACAATATCAAGCCAATCTAGGCCATTAGCGGCCCGGAAAAATGACCTGCCGATACGCCCAAATCCGTTGATTGCCACTTTTACTTTCTTCATATTTATTCATTATAAAGCCTATAAAAATGAGTGCAATGTACAAAATAGGCTTATTTTAAAGCTGTCATTGGCTATTGACAAATTATATAGAAGTGCTATAATTGACACATTGGAAGCATCTTGGAAAGTAGCTTGAAATCTAGATACGAAAAAGGAGATAAAATGAGAAACATTGAGGCGACAGATGTCCCAGGAATTATTGTGATCTTGGTTGCCGCTGGGCTGATTGCGGGCTTCAAGGGAGTTATTTTGGTTGCAGCAGTAATGGTAGTTAACTACCTTTACTTCCTGTCAACGACACCAGAACCAGTCGCGCCACCGCCGCCGGCGCCTGAGCCGAAGATCTTCGGCCTGGAGCAAGCGATTGCCGCGAACGGTATCGTCGGTGGAAACGCCGATTTAGCCGGAAAGCTGGTGACGTTCGTAACCAAGGTTCTTGGTTACCAAAACGTTGTGATTGACCAGGCGTCGCGAAGAATCGACGAACTGAAGACGGACATGCAAAATCATGCCGATTCGGTTCAGTACAACCTGCAGCAGATTTCAAGACTGCAGGGTGAGAACGAGAATCACCAGCAAAGCAGTGAAACGGCTAGAAAAGAAGCCGAATTCACAATGGGCGTCGCAAAGACGTTCGGCAGGTAAAACCCAAGGGGGCGCAGAAGCGCCCCCTTTAAATTTTCCCAAAATTATTTTCTACCGAGTTTCAAAATATAATTATACGCCGCGAGCGCGGCTTTAACGGCATCTCCCACGGAGATGTTGTTTTGTTTATAGGGATCATCGGTTATATCCCCCGCCGCGAAAATCCCCGGATGCGAAGTCGATGAATGTTTTGAATTTACGACCACCTCGCCTAATTTATTTAATTCGACAAGCCCCCGCGCAATTTCAGAATTTGGAATTGAGCCGATCTCCACAAACACTCCGTCTGCGTCTATGGTTTTGATTTCATTTGTTTTTAAATCTTTATATCTTAAGCCGGTGACGAACTTATCCCCCAAAATTTCCTCCGACGAGGCGTTGTAAATTATTTCTACTTTATTATTTTTCTTTATTTCTTCCTGGGTTACAGCGTCTCCCTTCATCGAGTCCGACCTTACAACCAGGTAAATTTTATCGGCATAAGGAAACAAATCTACCACGGCTTCAAGCCCGGCGTTCCCGCCCCCCACCACCGCCACGGTCTTTCCGCCAAAAAGCGGGGCATCGCAGGTGGAGCAATAAACAACACCCTTGCCTTCAAATTTTTCATCTCCGGGAATGCCAAGTTTCTTCCTGCGGGCCCCTGCCGCCAGGATAATAGTTTTGGAATTATATTTATTTCCCTGATCGGTTGTGACAACAAAACCTTCTTCTATTTTTGTCGCCCGCTCGGGCATTTTTATTTCAACGGCATCTCCAAATGAACGCACATGATCCTCCAGTTTTTTAGCCAGATCAAATCCTGAAATATGGGTCTCCCCTATCCAATTTTGGATATCATCAGAAACAACGGATTGTCCGCCGAAAGATTCCGTAATCAAAAGAGTCTTTAGCTTTTTCCTTGCGGAATATACCGCGGCCGCGGCCCCTGCCGGCCCTCCGCCGATGATAATTACGTCGTACATATTTAAACCCCCATATCAGGCACTATCTCCGGACCTGTATTTCTATATTTTAAAATATAATTATTTATAGCTTCGATATCGAAGGAACCGTCCTGATTTAAATTGAACTTAAATATCCTCCCCCATGATGTTAAGGCGATGTCGGCATCATTCGCCGCGCGCGGTTCCAAAATAACTTTGCTTTTATATTTTTTGGCGATTTCTTTTAGGCGATCTATGACACCCTGAGATATTGTGGGTTTATAAGAAATCCAAACGCCTCCGTGCTCCAAATTGTGTACCAAAGTTTCGTCCGGCAAAGATTTATCGTATACACCCCAGGGAGCGGGCAAGGCATAATGATTGCCGGATGAAGGCGGGTTTGTTTTGTATACAACTTTTGATCCGTCGGCAACATGCAGTCGCCCTTCAATTGGAAAAGCGATGCCGAAATCAGGCAGCTTGGCTATTTTTATAATAGGCCAAAGCCACAAATATCCCATCAAAAATAAAATCGCTAAAACTAAAATGCCGTATAAAACTTTTTTCATATAATATTTTTTATTTTAATGCCGCGTCAATCGCTGAAGAATACTCCGAAAATGGCAATGCTCCGGTTATACCCTTGCCGTTTATGAAGGCTGTCGGCGTCCCGCTGACTCCCGACGCTTTACCTTCGGCAACCGAAGCTTCGACGTCTTTTCTGTATTTCCCGGAATCAAAACAGGAATTAAAAGAAGCCTCACTCAGTCCGAGCAATTTTGCGAATTGTTTCAGGTTTTCGTCTTTAAAGGCCCCCTGGTTTTCTCCTTTTTGGCTATTGAAAAGATAATCGTGATATTCCCAAAACTTTCCCTGATCTCCCGCGCACTTCGCGGCTTCAGAGGCTCTGAAAGATTCTTCTCCGAGAAAAGCAAAATCACGCCAGACAAAAGCTGCTTTTCCTGTCTTTATGTATTGTTCCCGAAGATCCGACTCTATGGTCTTAAAAAATTTTCCGCAAAAAGGACATTGAAAATCTCCGTACTCGACAATTACAACTTTTGCGGACGGATTTCCTAGGATAAAATCTGATTTTTTTATTTTAAGAGCGTCGAGAGAATTGGCCAAGCCCAAAGGCGCCGGCCCAGCCCCTATTTGATTATTTAAAGTGGGATATTTTGTATAAATTAAAGCTCCCGCAACGATAACTCCTGCCAAAACAATAGATGACGGAATTAAAAATTTATTATCCATTATAAGATGCTATCAGAAATCAAATTTCTTTGAAAGAGGGCTCTTTGGTTTGGACATTGAGCTTGAGAGTGGTATTTCTCACCAGTCCTCCGTCAATGGCTTTTAGAGTGATGGTATAAAGTCCCGGCGAGACAGTGGAAGGAATTGTAACGCTGAATGTTGTTCCGGTACTAAACTGGCCT
>CAYRCJ010000026.1:0-11719 GCA_964422785.1 uncultured Candidatus Saccharibacteria bacterium
CGGATTTATATCCTCTGGCGCGGGCTTCCACGGTGCGCGCGAAAATTTCGCGGATATGTGAAAACACGCCCGTGTACGTGGCGGGATTTGACCGTGGAGTGCGGCCGATTGGAGACTGATCCACCAACACCGCTTTATCCAAATGCTCCAGCCCCTCAATTTTTTTATGCTTTCCGGGCTCTTCCTTTGAGCCGTAAAAATATTTAAGCAAAGCCCGCGCCAAAATATCGGACACCAAAGAAGATTTGCCGGAGCCCGAAACACCGGATACCACCACCAATTTTCCGAGAGGAATTTTTACATCGACATTTTTGAGATTGTGTTCGGCGGCGCCCTTAATTTCCAAAAAGTTGGAATGCGCTTTTGATTTTTCCGCGGGAGAAGCCTTTACCTCCCTCTTTCCGGATAAATATTCTCCTGTCGGGGTTTTGGCGTGTAAAATTTCTTTTGAAGTACCTTCAAAAATAATTTTGCCGCCGTGCTTTCCGGCTCCGGGGCCCAAATCAATAATCCAATCCGACTCGCGCATTGTTTCTGAATCGTGCTCCACCACCAAAACGCTGTTTCCCAGATCGCGAAGATCTTTTAAAGTTTTGATCAGCCTGTCGTGGTCTCTCGGATGAAGACCGATCGACGGCTCGTCCAATACATATATAACCCCGGTGAGGGACGAGCCGATTTGCGTTGCCAGCCGCACCCGTTGCGCCTCCCCTCCGGACAAAGTGGTGGAACTTCTGTCCAGCGTCAGATAATCCAACCCCACCTCCAAAAGAAATTGGAGGCGCCTGTCTATTTCTTTAAGCAACACCGCCATTGCCTTCAAAGATGTTTTTGAATCTTTTTTTATGCGCTCATCAAAAAATGATTTTGCGGCATCAATGGACAAAGCGGAAATCTCAGAAATATTTTTATCAAAAAAGGTTATCCCCAAGGCCTCGCTCCTAAGCCTCTTTCCCTTACAAACCGGGCAGGTTTCCATTTTCATATATTTTTCCAACTCTTCTCTTGTCCACTCTGATTCTGTTTCTTTCCACCGCCTTTTTAAATTTGCCGATACCCCCTCAAATCCGGAATCATCTCCTTCAAAAATAATTTTTTGGATATTCGCCGGCAATTTTGAAAATGGAGTGTTTAAAGAAAATTTGTGCCGCTCTGAAATGTCGGACAAAATCCACCAATACCATGATTGCCTCCCCACGCGATGCGAAGCGGTAGCCCAAGGGCGTATTGCGCCCTCCGCAAGAGTTAAATTCTTGTTCGGCACAACCGCATCAATATCCACTTCCATTGTGGAACCGAGCCCGGTGCAATGAGGACAGGCGCCATACGGGCTATTGAAAGAAAAAAGCCGCGGCTCAATTTCCGGGAGAGAAATATTGCAATCCGGGCAGGCAAAGTTTTCCGAAAAAAGAGTCTCGCCTTGTCCTGAGCCAGTCGAAGGGTCTTTTCCGGAGTCTATCAAAACCAATCCTTTGCCAATTTTAAGAGCGGTTTCCAAAGATTCCCGGAGACGCGGACGGTCGAGCTCTTTATCGATAAGCAATCTATCCACCACAACCTCTATCCTGTGTACTTTTTTAGGATCCAACTTTTTTTCTTCCGCTTCTTCGGTGCGCATTACATCGCCGTCGATCCGCACTCTTAAAAATCCGCTTCTTTTAATTTCCTCCAAAACCGTACGATGCTCCCCTTTTTTGGAGCGCACCACCGGCGCCAAAATTGTAATTGAGGAATTATTCAGCCCGCCTGCGCTGGCAGGTTTTAAAACTTGCCGCAAAACTTCGTCCACGCTTTGCCGGCCGATTTTTTTGCCGCAATTTGGGCAGTGCGGCTCTCCCGCCCGCGCGAATAAAATCCTGAAGTAATCATAAATTTCGGTGATTGTGCCCACGGTGGAACGGGGATTTTTAGAAATGCTTTTTTGGTCTATGGCGATAGCCGGAGAAAGCCCGGCCATAGATTCCACATCCGGTTTTTCTTTCACCCCCAAAAATTGTCTCGCGTAGCTGGAAAGCGATTCAAC
The DNA here is from genome assembly GCA_964422785.1 of uncultured Candidatus Saccharibacteria bacterium. Taxonomy (GTDB): domain Bacteria; phylum Patescibacteriota; class Minisyncoccia; order UBA11713; family 2-01-FULL-45-33; genus CAYRCJ01. The sequence goes on from CAYRCJ010000026.1 coordinate 2,024, forward strand.
GAACCTCCGCTCAGCCTCCGCGTAAATAGTATCGAAAGCAAGTGAAGATTTTCCGGAACCGGAAAGGCCCGTAATAACCACCAGTTTGTTTTTGGGAATATCCACGTCCACCCCTTTTAAGTTGTGAACCCTCGCTCCTCTTATTTTGATGTAATTTTGTTCTGACACGATTATTTATGATATACCCGCTGTCAAGTAATTTCAAGGTATAAAACAAAAGCTCCCTGTTTTAGGGAGCCGTAATATTACTTAAACAATTCAACAGAAAAAAACGGGTGCCGGTAAAGGATTGGAAATTTTTTCTTAGCTAATTTGATAACCAGCGGATCCAACCCAAAAGCCACAAAAACGCCCATCAAGAAGAATAAAAGAATAAATATTGCCGTAAATACCGGGCGCTCTGAAGAAACAAACGCGAACCCGATAAAAGAAAAAATCAACGCGAGCGCCGCGATTAAACCGGAACGAATCCTGCCATATCTGGCGGCTATATCCGCTTTCTCCGCGAAATCTTTGAGCGACATTGCGACGGTCGTATACTCTCTTCCGCAGTTCGGACAATTTTTCCAATCTTCTTTGGCTTCGCTTAGCGTGCTGCACCAGGCGCATCTGGCAAAAATTTTCATGCCAACCTCCGCGGAACTCCCGGCGGCAAAAGCCGCTTTGGAGCAAATTTGCCATTTTCCACATCGTTTAAATGACAAACAAAATCGCCATTCCGCAGCTTACCATTAAAACGACCGCCAATTATCCTGGAAGGTAAAATGTATTTAAAATCAGCCAAATTCGCATCGGAATATTTAACCAGATCTCCGCCAATAATTTGGTGTGAAGAAACAATAACTGTATGGTCAACATCCACTACCGCGTTCAAATCAGGAGCTTCGCCCGTATGGGCATCAAGCGCCGGCAAAAAAAGCAACTCCGGATAAATCGGACAATACCGCCACAGCATCGGCGTCGCGGCCTTTGCGTCTTTATTATTGAAACAGCAAAGCGCAACCGTCCAATCGGGATACCACTTTTCATACGCGGCAAAGATTGCGTAGTTGATAACGGGACGTTTCTCTTCCGGAACCTGGCTGAGCACTCCCGGAATCAAGCCGGCCTTGCTCGCCAAAACAACCGTGTAAATTCCGCTGTCAAATATTTCAACTTTTTTGGGGGCGTCGCCACGGAGCCTCGGGCCGGCAGAAAGAGTATTTGGATTTGGCCTTAACGCCCTTTCCATATCTTTCAAAATATTGGGGCACTTTTCAGTGGACACAATATTTCCTCGCCCCATTGAGCCCGGAATGGCCGGAATCGGAAGTATCATCGCGTTGCCCGAACCTTTAGATTCCCAGCTAGGATTGGGATAGTCCCAATCCAAAGAAGCTCGGTCATTTTTTATTACAGATAAATTCTGAACAGTATTTTGATACCCAAGCATATGAGTTACTTGGTCATCGAAGCCGGCTGACTTACCGGCATACAGAATTGTATTCGATAACCTTGCTTTCGCGAGCGTACAACACATAATCTTTTTTCCTCCCCTGTTGTCAATTTAAAAACCCGTTTTTTAGCATAGCATATTAATATAAAAAAGTAAAGCCCACTCCGATGGCCATCGGAGCGGGGTTGGATTTGTTTTCAAATTCTCGGAATTTTATTTTTAGGAAAAACGCCGTCTATGAGGTTGAGTTCCAGCGCTTTCGGGACAGAAATTACCGCGTTTTTTGAAAGAAGTTTTTTTATTTCGGAAAAAGGCCTGCCGCGTTCTCCCAAAATAAATAATTGCATCGCGTCAAGCAATAAAAGATTGTGGGCCATCTCCAGATGCTTTTTTGCGTTTAAGTCGCATTCTTTCATCGCTTCGCCGACGCCATCCCGCGTGTCTTTCGCCATATGGAAACCGAAATCGGTTTCTTTGGTGGCAAAACGCTTTTTTCCGGCCTGCGAAATTAAAAATGAGCCGGACTTCACTAAATCAACGCAAATTGTATTAACGCCAACGTTCGCCTGCCTTATGAATTGATGTATCCGCATCGAAGCGTGAGAATCGCCCCCGGTGCCGGTGATATAAAAATTGATTTCCTTTTTAGAATCGATGTCTCGGAGTCTTTTCAGAGAATTTTCTATGAGAGTTTGGGTGATCGGGAGAATGTCGCCCTTTAAAAAAATAAATCTTTGCTCTATATCGCAAATCACATGTTTTGCCATAGCAAATGCCAGCTTGTCAAATAAAATTCTACATATAGAATAGCTCTATGAGTATAAAATTGCAATCTCAGAAAATCCCAAATTTGCCGGGGGTTTATTTTTTCAAAAATAGCCGCGGCACGACGCTATATATAGGAAAGGCGGCGAATCTTCGCGCCAGATTAAGGTCTTATCTGGGCAATTCCAAAGATCTGCCCTCCAAAACAAAATCAATGCTGATGGAAGCCGCTTCGCTCTCCTGGGAAATAGTCGGCTCGGAAACAGAGGCATTGATTAAAGAATCCGAACTGATAAAAAAATACCGTCCGAAATACAACGTCCTGATGCGCGACGACAAGCAGTATTTTTATGTCGGATTTTCTAAAGAAGCTTTCCCGAAAATTTTTATAACGCACCAAACCCCTGATTCCAATAATTATATCGGGCCATTCACAGAGGGCGGAGCGCTGCGATCCGTCCTTAAAACATTGAGAAAGGCTTTCCCCTACTGCACCTGTAAAAAGCCTCACAAAAATATTTGCCTAAATGCGCGCATCGGAAGATGTCTTGGATTTTGCTGCACTTGGGAGTTCAACTCCCAAGTGGGAGTTGAACTCCCAAGTTACCAAAAAAACATCGCCGCCATAAAAAAAGTTCTTTCCGGAAAAAATAAATCCCTCTCGAAAGATTTGAAAAAAGAAATGCGCAAATTGTCTGATGCCCAGAAATACGAAGAGGCCGGAAAGATCAGAGACAAAATAACCTCTCTGGAAAAAATCTTCGAGCACAGAGGCGTAATCAAGCAGGATTTGCCTTCGGAAAACAGTAAGGCCCTGAGAGCCCTGGCATCTTTAACAGAAACAGAAGAGATCGGAAGAATTGAGGCGTATGATATAGCGAATATTCAGGGAAAATTTGCTTATGGCTCGATGGCGGTGCTCGAAAATGGAATTCTAAAAAAAGAAGATTACAGGATTTTTAAAATTAAAACTGTTTTGGGATCAAACGATCCGGCGATGATAAATGAAGTGATTTCCCGCAGGTTAAATCACAAAGAATGGCGGTACCCGGAAGTTATGATTATAGATGGAGGTCGTGGACAATTAAGCGCGGCGCTTGCGGCAAAGTCAATGAGCGGAAATTTTAAAATAAAAATAATCGCGCTCACCAAAAATAAAAAACATTTTGGAGATCATATTTTTGTCGAAAGCCGGCGCGATCAAATCTCGTTATCAAAATTGCCGGAATCCCTGAAAAATTTAATTTTACAGCTCGACTCCGAAGCCCACCGCTTCGCCATAAAGTTTTATAGAAAATCTCACCGGAAAACCATCGCTTGACAAAGAATATGGGAGGAATATAATGGGATCAAGAGTGATAATTCTGCAATGAACGAGACTGCTCGTTGCTCCAAAGAGCCCAGAAATGGGCTCTTTGCCTTTTTACTTAATGATTGTTAATATCGGCCAGTGGACCCGAGGGCCGAGTCCGAGTGGCCTCGGGAGCAGAATTATCACTCTGGCTCAAGGGGTTCGATTCCCCCTCGGTCCACGCAAAAAATGACACACCCGGTGTGTCATTTTTTGTTTGCGTTAATATGAACAGTAAAATAAAGATTGGCTTTCAACATTTATTTTACTACTCACCATAAAAATATTTGAAGGTTCATTAGCGAGCGACTCCTTCAAGTCTCGGGAGCTCTGGGCTCCGACTATACAACTAGTGGCGGTATCCTCCGCCCGGTTTTTCATATTTTCCACGAACTACCGTTTTGATCTTACCGTCTGGGCAACGGACTACTTCTACTCGATAGTCCGACTCTTTATAGCCATTCGGGACTTTGCCTTCGTAGGGCCTATTCCCGATGATCTTGCAATCCTCATCATCTAGCCCGGGATGTAGTGACATAATCTTCTGCCTTTCTGGCACATGGGTGCCGGTTATTTACTTTTCAAGGTACAGAATAGGATTTATTCCTATTCTAGCTACATTATAGCATTTTGAATATATCTTGTCAAGTGCAAATGAACAAGCAAAAAGCATATACTTTCAGTGTGCAGGAAACATCAAAAAAAGAATTATTGCTCAACACCCTTAATTATTTCGTTCGCGGGCGCAAGGCGATATCGTTTATTAACCAGCTTTTTGTATTGGATGCGTTTAATTTTCTCGGAGAAAAAATTCCGGAAATAGAAACTATCATAAAAGAATTTAACGATATACAATCCGACGATGGTACATGGAGAAAAGAACATGAACACTATGTGCCGCTCACCGCGCAAGCATTTATTTTTTACAAACATATCGGACTTGCGCCAGAAAAATCGCTTGAACCATTTCTCGCAAGTATCGATACCTGGGAAAAGGTAGTCACACATAACAAAAAATACCAATCTATGGATAATAATTATTGGGGTGGATTATGGGGATATGTGGGATGTTATGTGGCAGTGGGGCAACGGCCTCCATGGACACAAGATTTTTTAGAAGAAGTGCGCGAGCGATTTGACGAATGGGCTTCCGACAATCATCAACGCAGTCATGTAATTGTTTCTCTTCGTCAACTCAAAGAACCAGTGCCAAGAACCGAGGAATTGATTACCCTGACACTCAAAGATCAAATGCCCGATGGTCGGTGGACAGCAAAAAATTGGAATCCGGCGGTTCCTCAAACCGCGTTTGGAATTGTTACGCTCAAGATTTTAGATAAACAAAGATCATTGGAAACTAACGATGCAATCAAACGTGGATTAGCGTTTATGGAACAATGCTTCAAGACCGTCAACTGGAAAGGAAAAGAATGCGGTGGATATTCCAATGAACCGGAAGATACACAGCCTGATCCACTAGCGACTTCAATCGCTATCATGGCACAAATAGCTCTAGAAAAAATTGAGGAATGGATCGATGGCTAAAATCTGCCTTGACTTCCCTATTTCTATTTGCTAACCTTAAGGAACAATGCGCAATTTACTCTTAGGTATACAAATAATTGTTTCTTTGCTTTTAATTGCAGTCGTATTAATTCAGCAAAAAGGAACAGGCTTGGGATCCGCATTCGGCGGATCCGGACAGGTTTATAGATCAAAACGGGGTCTGGAAAAGACGCTCTTCGGGTCCACAATTGTCCTGGCCATACTCTTTGTTTTAACCGCGCTTTTTAGCCTTATTATAAATAAGTAGATACTTCATGCGAAATGAGCTCTTGGCGCTCTTCGTGCTCCTCATAATTGCTATTATTTCTCTTCACGGAATAATTTCAAAAATAGACCAAAATTACTCCATAGAATACCCGGCCTATGGCGGCTCTTTGAGGGAAGGAATTATAGGCAATCCGCGGTTTGTAAACCCGATCCTATCGCATACAGACGCTGATAGAGATATGTCCGAATTAATATTTGCCGGATTAATGAGATACGACAAAAATGGAAATCTGCACCCGGCGCTTCTGGATAAGTATGAGGTATCTTCCGACGGCCTGGACTATAAAATCACTTTAAAAAACGGCCTTCGCTGGTCAAACGGAAGCCCGCTTACCGCCGACGATGTGGTGTTTACAATCCAGCTCGCGAAAAATCCCCTGGCACAAAGTCCCAAAAGGCCAAACTGGGAAGGAGTGGAAGTGGAAAAAATAGACAATAAAACCATTCACTTCCATTTAAAAAAAGCTTACGCGCCATTTCTTGAAAATTTAACGCTGGGAATTATTCCAAAATATTTGTGGGAAAAAATTCCTCCTTCGCAGATATCTTTGGCGAATTTCAACACCAATCCGGTAGGATCAGGACCATATAAAGTTGATTCTTTAAAAACAGATTCTTTGGGTTCAATTGTTTCCGCCAATCTATCCGCCAACAAATATTTTGTCTTGGGCAGGCCATTCATCAAAAATATCGATATCAATTTTTATACTGATGAAGAGACGGCCATCAGAGATCTGCGGAGCAATTCTTTGGATTCTCTTGGAGGAGTGTCCCCCAAATATGTCAGCGATTTGTCTTCATACAAGGCGGTGCACGCCATAAACCTTCAGAGAATAATTGCCATATTTTTAAATCAAGGAACGCAAAAATCATTGTCTTCTCTAAATGTCAGAAAGGCTCTTGACTTGGGGGTTGATAAAGACGCGGTCATCGCGAAAATTTTGGGAAATTATGGAGTCCCTATCAACGGCCCGCTTCCTCCAAACATTTCAGGAGCTGACTCAAAATCAGTTTACAATCCGGATCTGGCAAAAAGCATGGTAGATGCCGCCGCCAAAAAACTGAAAAAAAATATCTCGTTCACCCTAACCACCGCCAAAACCCCGGAATTGGTCGAGACAGCGAATTTGGTGAAAGATATGTGGGCGCGCATCGGTGTGGATGTTAATGTTAAAACATTTGACTTAACGGACCTTGAACAATTGGTAATCGGCCCCAGGCGATATGACGCATTTTTGTACGGAGAAGAAGTTGTGGGAGAAAACCCGGATCCGTTTGCTTTCTGGCATTCGAGCCAAAGAGCGCATCCCGGATACAACATAGCTCTTTACGCGAATTCGCAGGTTGATAAATTACTGGAAGAAGTGCGCACCACCCAAGACCAAACAAGGCGTGAGAAGGTATACAAGCAAATATATCAGAGCATAGCGAACGACCTCCCGGCGATTTTTCTCTTCTCCCCTTCATACATATACGTTACGCCGAAAGATTTGGGAGGGGCCGATATAAAAAGCGTCAGTACCGGATCAGAAAGATTCGCGACAGTTAATGAATGGTATTTAAGCAAACAGTATGTATGGAAAATTTTTGCCAAATAATCAGCGCTGGGATGGCGGAATCGCCCGCCAGAGGCGGGTAAAGCAGACTTGCCCGCCTTTGGCGGGCGCGCACAGTAAGCCGATGTGGTGGAACTGGAATACACGTAGCGTTCAGAACGCTATGCTCGAAAGAGCTTGTGGGTTCGAATCCCACCATCGGCACCAAGACAAAATTTATTATTAAATAACTAAGATACTATGCCACCACAAAGACCGATAAGACCGGCGACAAAAAACGAATACCCGCCCCGCAGGGCAGGATATTCATCGGTTCGCAGGCCGCGCCCGACAGCGCCAAGAATAGAAAAAGTAGAAATTAGCCAAGTAGCAACTCCTCCAAAGAAAGGTGTTCTTAAGTTTTTGCCGCTGGGAGGTTGCGGCGAGGTTACCAGAAGCTGTTATGTATATGAGTACGAAGACGATATCGTCATCGTAGACATGGGATTTCAATTTCCGGAAGAAGATATGCCGGGAATAGATTATATTATTCCGAATATTTCTTATCTTAAACCGAAGAAAAAAAATATCCGCGGAGTAATCATAACCCACGGCCACTACGACCACATCGGGGCCATCCCCCATCTTTTGGAGCCATTGGGCAATCCTCCTATGTACGCCACAGCTCTTGCCCGCGGAATTATCTTAAAAAGACAGGAGGAATTCGTTTCTTCTCCCAAACCAAGAATTGAAATTATAAACCCTGAGAGCAAATTAAAGCTCGGAAAATTCAACATAGAATTTTTCCACGTAAACCATAATATCCCTGATTCGGTAGGAGTGGTTTTAAAATCTCCGGCCGGCACAGTGGTACACACAGGCGACTGGAAATTCGATCACACTCCTGTAAACGAACGGCCCGCGGATATGGGCCGTCTGAAAGAAATTTCCGATGAGGGAGTTTTGCTGTTGGTTTCCGACAGCACCGACTCCTGGATACCGGGAAGACAAATCTCCGAATTGGAAATTCAAAAGTCTTTGGAGAAAATTTTCTTGGAAGCCCCGGGGCGTATTATAGCGGCCACTTTTTCTTCGCTTCTGACACGTATACAGCAATTGGTCTGGCTTTCTGAGGAACACAAAAGAAAAGTCATCATCGAAGGAAGAGGAATGAAAGACAATGTTCTGGTGGCACAGGAGTTGGGGTATTTGAAAGTTAAAAAAGACACATTCCTTCAATCAAAAGACATTGATCGGTTCAGAGATAAAGAGCTCACAATCGCCTGCACCGGCGCCCAAGGTGAAGATCGCGCGGCGCTTATGAGAATCGCCAATAACGAACACAAAACAATCGCGCTTAAACTCAATGATTCCGTTATTTTCTCTTCATCGGTAATTCCGGGCAACGAAGCCACGGTTCAAAGGCTCAAAGATATTTTGTACAAACGCGCCGGCAAGATCTATCACTCGGTATCAATGGACATCCACGCCGGAGGACATGCCAAGCAGGAAGACTTGAAAGAAATGATAGAAATAATTAAACCAAAATATTTCATTCCGATCCATGGAAATTACTTTATGTTGAAAGAGCACACCGAGCTGGCAAAATCCGTCGGAATGAAAGATGAAAATATTGTCATCGCGGAAGACGGCGATATTGTGGAAATGAATAAAAGTTACGTCCAAAAAACAAAAGAAAAAGCTCCGATAAATTATGTAATGGTGGACGGACTCGGGGTCGGCGACGTGCAGGAAGTTGTTTTGAGGGACCGCCAAATGCTTTCGGAAGACGGAATATTCGTCGTTATCGCCGCGGTGGATTCGCAAACCGGGCAGGTAAAAGGCTCTCCGGATATTATCTCGCGTGGATTTATTTATCTCAAAGAATCTAAAGACCTGCTTTCGCAATCAAGATATTTGGTGCGCCGCGTGGTTGAAGAATCGACAAACAAAATGCATCCGATAAACTGGGCGCATATCCGCGACAATCTCCGCGAGCGATTGGGCTCTTTCCTTTTCCAAAAAACCAAACGAAGGCCGATGGTTCTTCCGGTGATAATTGAAGTGTAGTTGACAAAAAACACTGGTGTGGTAGGAATATAAACGGATTTGAAAAGGAGAAACCGATGGAAAGCGTTGTGGTAAAAGATGAGCAGCACCAGCTCGTGGGAGATTCTGTCAGAGAAACGATTTTTAAAAAAGCTGAGGCTGTGCGGGTTAAAAATGAGAAAGCCAGAAGCGAGACCTATCAAATCGAGCGCCGCAAAACACTTGAAACAAAACTTAAAGAAAAACGAGAAGAATATAAAAAGGGACTTGAGGCTTTGGCAGAAATTTGGTTCAAAATACCCAAAGAAGCTTTTTTGGTATTTGACGACAAAGAGCATGCGGCAATAGAAAGTGATGTGCTCGAAAAAGCAAAACGGCACTGGCGCATTATTAAAGTGGTTGCGAAAATTAGTGTACCGTCTTTTTCAGGCTTAATTGTTTATTTGGGATTAAAATTTGATCTAGTATTATTTCTTTTATTGCTTGTTCCTGTAGCCTTGATAGGCTGTCTTTCAGATAGCGAAACAAAAAAACTGATTCAAAACCATAAGATCCTCAATTCCGAAAATCCTATGAAAGAAATTGAAAAAGAAATTCATTAATATAAAATCCCCCGATGTTCATCGGGGGATTAATTTTAGCGGGAAATTATAATTGTGCCGGCCACGATGCCCGCAAAATACGTTATCGTATTATAAAATCCGCCTATGGGTCCTTTTACCGTGGAA
>CAYRCJ010000027.1:0-2234 GCA_964422785.1 uncultured Candidatus Saccharibacteria bacterium
CGGCAGGGATGAGTAAAGTCCCAATCCACCAATATTTTTTTCCTCCGCCGAATGCCGTGAAGAGGAAGGTTAGAAAAAAGGTAAAGGCTAACGGCAAACCTATAAAACCATTCTCCGCTAATTTTGAAAATGGCAAACTAAATAAGTTAGTACCGCCAATGGGCTGAGGAAAAAAGTAAACATACAAATTGCCAAACTGATTTGCCGAAAAATAAGTCAGAAGTATAACGGCAACTAAAATAAAAATATTTTTATATAATTTCATCTTTAATTATTCAATAACCAATTAATATCTTCTGTTAATAAATTGAATGCTTTGTCGTTGATAATCCCCTTCTTATAATTTTCCTGAAGCTCTTTCAAAAATGATTTTCCTAAAATTTTGTCTATTCGCTTCTCAATTTTTTCTATTTTCTTTGTGAACTTCGCTCCATTAGGCAATTTTTCTTCAAGAATTTGGATTCTTTTCTCCAGCTTTATAATTTTTTGCAAATCCTTAACTAATTCCTCCTTTTGCTTCTTGCTCTTTATCCATCCTAGAGAAAAAGATCTTTCTATATCTGAAATTGTGCTATCGGTAGTGGCTATAATTCTAAAGCTGATTACAGTGGATGTGGCATTTCCCACGAAATCAGTGGCACTCGCCTTAAAGCTATGCGCGCCAAGCTTTTGAAAAAATAAATCAATTGAATCCCCACTCTTTACAATTGTATCATCAAACCTGGCCTCTTGGGAAAACACACCCGAATCTTTATCCACAACGCTAAAATTTATGGACAAGACCTCGGATCGTAAGTAGTCTTTTGCTTCAGGCGAAATTACCTTAATTTCCGGTGGAATTGTATCTTTTGGCTTAACTTCAATAGCCGGAGCTGAAGGATTAGAAGTATTTATGGCAATACTCAAATCTGAAACCAAGCCCGGCTGGGTTTGGGCTGTAAAATCTTTATCCACAGAGATGTTGTCGGAAATATATCCTGTGGCCACAGTATAGTGCCCGGTTCCTGTGCCTTCCGCGGTTATTTTGTATTCGCCGTCTAGCGGATTGGGAATTGTTAGGTATTCATTGTCAGTTTTAAATCCGGAATAAAAGGCGCCGGGGATTTCATTTACTTCTTGGTTAGTAGCAAAATCCTTGCCGATTCTTTTTCCATCGGGAGCTACCACCACAACATCAACCGGCGAGAGAATTTTTATAATAAGAAGTTTAAAATTTGTATCAAAAAAAGAATCATTATGTGTTGTGATAGTCGTGGAAGCAGTATGACCAGTTAGTTTTTTAAAAACCAATCCCTCTGCATCCGTTGGCAAGGCAATGTGTCCAGAATTTATTTCATTTAAGTCGTTGAGAATAAATTCACTACTGTTTTTGGAGACAGTGCCATCCCCAAACCCCATCTCTAAGCCTTTATCAATGGTGGAACCGTTAAATCCATCCGGATATCCGTTTTCCCAAAGTGGCAAAACTGATGACGGGACAACCCTTATTGTATTTAAAGTGGTGTTATTCCCCACCTCTCCAACTATGTTTGTAATTTTAATTTCTTTATTTAAAAGATTGGCAACGCTGTTATTTAGATTTTCAAGAAAGGTATTTTGCGGATAGTTATTTGGATAAATTCTTAAAATGCCAGAAAGTTTATCGCGCAAGTAATCGTAGGTTGGTAGCAATTCTTGAACTGAAGAAATTGGTTTGTTTCTTATATAGTCGAGGGTGCTAGAAAAACCAGCTTTTTTGGCTTCTTTTGAAAGAATGTAAACAGAAAGTTTGTTTATAAGTTTTTGAAAAATAGCATTTGTTTTTGGAATCATCTCACCACCCTCCCACATTAAATACGAATCTGGAGCCCCCAAATGCGGCGTTCCTAAAAATATAAGATGATCCACATTATTTTCGTATTTGTCGGATTGGATGTATTGGCGGGCCACCAGGCCTCCCATTGAATGCGCCACAAGGTCCACTTTTTGGCAGGAGCAGATTGCTTCCACTTCGCGGATTTTATCTCTTAGCTCAAGCGCAGTAAGCACATTGGACTGCCGCCAATCGTAGGGCATCGTAAAAAGATTTTGCCCAGCAGTGTATCCATTGGCTTTTAGCGTATCAATTAAATTGTCATAAGTATGAAGTATCGGATCTATCACCCAGACACCGTCTTTGTCGGAAGAACCCAAAATACCCGGGATGATGATTACCGGTTCCAAAGTTTGAGTTTTGTTTATTGAAAATTTGGAGA
>CAYRCJ010000027.1:2334-11194 GCA_964422785.1 uncultured Candidatus Saccharibacteria bacterium
GGGATGATGATTACCGGTTCCAAAGTTTGAGTTTTGTTTATTGAAAATTTGGAGATAGCGTAGTCGAGCTGGGAATTTGCAGGAAACGGCGAGGCTAGATTAAATTGATACGGCGCGCCGGAAGTCCAGTGGCTATTCCACGAAGTAAAATCCGGTACTTCGGTGGCGTTATACAAAACATAAAAATAATCGCCTGATTGTGAAAAAAGATCTTGGTTAGAAGCGGTTTGGTTTGCATTGTCGCAAGGCCTCCAACCTTCAGAGTGTCCGTTCAGTAAAGTGGCGTTACCCGGAGTGCCAAAATATAAAATAAGAAAATAAACATTGGCTTCGGAAATATCAAACTTTGGTTGGGCGTAGTAAGGCAAAGCCTGGTCCAGATTTTGCCCATCGGCCGGATAATCTATTTTAGTGGTGCCGCAAGCAGAAGCTTCAGCCGGCGCCGCAAAAAATAAAATCGCCGCGAAAACAAACACGGCAAACCCCAATTTTTTAGCCAAATTAAACATTCCGCCACCTTAGCGCACAGCCTTTTTGATATCAATATTGCGCTTTTTATAACTTCGTGTTTTTGCACAAACAAGTCAAGAGTATTTTTGCTTTCCTCGCCTCGCTACTGCTCGCTCGGGGTGACTTGGTAGTCAAACCCGCAAAAACACTCTTGGCTTGTTTGCTAATCTATTCCAATGTTCTTGAGAATTTGAGAATAGTTATTTTGAGTTTTTAAAAATTCAAAAATGGCTGGGCGAGTAGCCAGAGAGTGGCCGTAGTAAAAGCTAACATCAAAACCAGCATTGGATACTGGCTTCTCAAAACAAGTTTTTTATTGGGCATAATATTTGTAGCCAAAATATGCGCGAACAGCGTGCCCACAATATGCGCCGCCACAACAAAACCTATTTCCACAAACCAAATAGTTTTGGCTCCCAAAACCAAATTAATTCCGGCAAAGCGCGCGGTGTGAAAAATATTCCAGCCCCAGCCGAAGGGATCCGAAATCAAAGCCACTATTTGCGGAGCCGTAACAATTATTAAAGAAAAGTTGTGGGCAAGAATATATCCGAAAGCAATCGGGATTAAAGACCAAACAAATTGCCTGGCCAAAATTTTCCAGCTACCGGCGCCGGTTAATTTCTCCATCAACCTCATAACCAACAAATAAAAAAGTAGAAAAGGAACGGTGGATAAAATTAAACCGAGCGCGCCGGGGATCCCCAGTCTATACCACAAAAATGTTTCTTTAAAACTGTCAAAGCTCGTGCCCGCCAAAAGCATTATTGCCACCCCAAGGCTAGCCCAGGAGGCCGCCTCCCCGTTTAGTTTTTTCCCGAGCGGCGTGTAAATAATTGATTTTTCATCCTCGCTTATTTTGAAAAAAGAAAGCTTGCCTATGAATCCAAAAAAAACAGAAAAAACTTCGCCTTCAGAAAACCAATTGGTAGAGCTATCAACCATTATCAAATTAACTAAAGTATAAATAAGCAGTAATGTTCCGATAATGTTAGGCGAAAAAGAGTCGCCGGAAGACAGTTCAAGCCAGTATAGGCCAAAAAGCAGGACGACTCCTATCCAAGGCGAGATTTTACGATGGGCGGCTTTGCCTTCCGGATGCATCCTGAAAAGCCTTGATAAAAATTTCCAGGGGTTTAATTTATCCCAGATATTTTCAAAAACCGCGCTTAAAACTCCGAAACCAATCAAAAAATAAACCCAGAAAAAAATAGGAGTAAAATTTTGATAAGCGCTTTGGTTGCCAAAAATCCCGGCAAGTATGGCGAGCAATATTAAAAAAGCCGTTATGGGCCTCAAAACTTTGAGAGCAGGCGCCAGCCAATTTGCTTTGAAAACTTTTTCGGAAGGGACCGGCCTTTTTTCGCTGCCCAGAAAAAACGCGAAAGCAAAAAACGAAAAAGCCACGGCCAAGCCGGCGGCCGCGAGGCTGTACTCCAAGGGAATCGGCAACGCGTAAATCTGCCCCACCCCGTGAGCGGAAACTACAATAGGGAAAAATACGAAACTTAAAAAAATTAAAAACTTTTTTGCCATCTACTTTGGATACACCTCTATTATTCCCAGAGTTGCCTTGCGGCTTTCCAATTCAAATTCAAAGCGTCCTGTTTTGTCTGCTTTAAAAGAAACATCGCCTTCTTTATTGGCCTGCAAATCCACGTGCAGATCGTATCCGTGAAAATGCAGCTCATCGGCAATATCGGAAGTCGCTTTGATAACCGCGCTTTGCCCTTCCAAAACCCTGTAGGACTTGGGGCTGAATGCTTGTTTTGAATTGTAGTTCACGATAATTTCCGTTTGAGCGGGCGCCAAATTATCTTTTGGAGCATTTCTTAAAAAATAAAAAATCCCAACCAAAATTAAAACTCCCATTAAAATCGCCGCGATAGATGATTTTTTCATAAATTAATGTTATAACGGCACTTTCTTTTTGACAATCATATTGACCCCAAGCAACGTAGATATTGGGACCACGAGCACCAAACAAACGCTTCCGATTATTGTTCTGATTATTTCGGTAGCAAAAATTTCTTTGTTTATAATAAGTAACGGCGAAAGAGAATAATTGCTTGAACTAAATAGCAAAATCAGCGGCATAGCAACACCCAAATAAGCCAGAGCCAGAGTGTTTATCAAGGCCCCGATATGTTCTCTGCCTATGCGAAGACCTTTGTCGTAAATTTCTTTTTTACTAAGATGTCCCGCGGAATTATAAAGTTCACGGATCGCGTAAACTTGAGTTACGGCAATATCATAAAGAGCGCCAAGCGCCCCAATTATAAAAGAACCCAAAAGCAAACCCTGAAAATCCAATTTGCCGGAAGTGGCAATATTGAGATACATGGATTCTTCGGTGGCAAAGCCGGTAAGCTTTGTGATTTTTATGGCAACATGCGACAAAACGATTGCGAAAAAAATCGTCATAACCGTACTCACCAGAGCTGCGGTGGCTTCGCGGTTAACGCCGTGGGTAATATAAATTGCCATTGTGATCATAATGATGGAAATTATGACGCTTGTAAGAACCGGTGAATCTCCATCCAGAATATGCGGGATGAAAAGATAAAATATTATCAAAAAACTGCCGGCAAGCGAAAGAATCGCTCGCAAACCCTGCATTCGCCCGAAATAAAGTATTGTTGCTAAAAAGAGAATGCCGAACACAAGAATATATGGAAGCCTGTTGGCATCGGCCACAGAATAAAATTCCTTGCCCTGGGCGGGTTGGGTAATATTGAGAAAAAATGTATCCCCTTTGCTCAAATTGATATAATCGTCTTCCACCATTATTATTTTTCCTTTCTCGCTGCCCTCGAGAATTTGGACTTTCAATTGCTGAAATTTGCCCCGTACATTGCCGGCGATGGTTTCGTTTTGCTCTGGAGTCGCTTCAAGCACTTTTGCTTTTACGGTTGCGACTTTATCTTGAAGCAATTCCGCGCGAACATGCCCGGAATACAAAAAACCGGCGGATAAAAAAATAAAAATAAGAATTAAAAACTTTTTCATTTTTTGGCGCATTTGTTACAAAGCCCGAAAAACTCTAGAGAATGTCTTTGGATTTTGTTAAATTTATTTGATTTTCTAAGCACTTTTTTGCCCATCAGTTCCGCCTCGCAGCCCTCGATACCGCAGCTTACGCATATCAAATGATGGTGGTCTTTGGCATCGGCCAATTCGTAATGCGCGTGAGCATGCTGAAAATCAACTTGCCTTACGAGGCCCGCGTCCTTTAAATTTTTGAGAGCCCGATACACGGTTACCGGGTCGGCTCCATGCCTGATTCTTCTGATTATATCTTGAGGGCTTATCGGCTGCTTTTCTTTTTCCAAAATGGAAAGTAACGTTACTCTGGCTGGAGTGGCTTTAAAACCGGCTTTTCTTAATTGGGCCTGAAAATTTGTCTTCTCTAAAATTTTGTTAACTGCCATAATCCGTATTATACATAAACGCAAACTATTTGCAATTACTTGACTTGAGGCCGGATTGCGCTATACTAAAACAATGGTCATATTTATTGCTTTAGCTACAATGCTTTCTACCTTTTTCGGAGGGTTATTTGCTTTGCGTTTCAAAGACAAACTCCATTTGATTTTGGGTTTTAGCGCCGGAGCGATTATAGGAGTGGCCTTCTTTGACCTTTTGCCGGAAGCGATAAATTTGGGAAGCAAAGGATACAGTGTCGCGACAGTGGTATCGGTAACGGCACTGGGTTTTATAGTATACACAATGCTGGATCGGTTTGTATTTTTTCACACTCATGAAGAAGATTCCGCGGACCACCATCACAATATCAAGCGAGGAATTCTTGGCGCAGGCAGCTTGTCGGCGCATAGTTTTTTGGATGGCGCCGCTATTGGGCTTGCCTTTAAAGTGTCCGCCGCGGTAGGCGCAATTGTGGCGATAGCCGTATTGGTTCACGATTTTTCTGATGGAATTAATACCGTGAATTTGATTTTGAAAAACTCCGGCACAAAGTCGAGGGCGTTTAAGTGGCTTCTTGTGGACGCGCTCGCCCCTGTTGCGGGAGTTGCTTCGACATTGTTCTTTTCTATCCCCGAATCTTCTCTTGGATTGGTTCTTGCGACTTTTTGCGGATTTTTTCTCTACATCGGCGCGAGCGACTTATTGCCGGAAAGCCATCACTCGCATCCAACTTACTGGACCACACTTATGACCTTGCTCGGAATGGCGGTCTTATACATCGCGATTAAATTGGTAAATATATAAAAAGAAAATAAAAATCCCCCGATGACCATCGGGGGATTTTTTTATTTTTTTAATTTATGACTGCTTCCAAAAGTTTTAGTGCGTGCTCGGCGCGTTTTACCGGATCGTCCATAATTTCCGCGCATCGCTTTTCTGCGGCAGCATGGCTTTCCGGGGTGCTGTGTATGATGCAATAATCATCAAAATAGTGCTCGGGAAATTGATAGTTGCACCCGGTATGTGCGCATGTTTTCATCGGGACACTCATAAGCCGCCTCCTTTACTTTGTAGCTTTGGTAGTAAAATCTATCAAAATTCCCAGTCCAAAAAATATCCAAACTGATGCCACAACCGCGCCCCAACCCATAACAGCCCGGACAGCGCCTTGATCAATAGTGGTCGCGGATTGTATGGTTCTGCCAATTAAAAATGTGGCACCGCCTATGGCCAAAAGCCCAAACAGCCAAAAAGTCATCACGGCCATATTTTCGCCTCCAAAACTTGTTTTTTAATCCAAAATAAAAATAGCACAGAGATGTGCTATTTGTCAAGGTCTGTTGTGGCGCATGCTGTCCAAGGCCCAGGTGTATTCAATTATTACCACCGGAATCCATTGAGGTTCATTTTGGGCAATAAACATAACAATGCCAAAAATTAAAGCGCAAGTATTTACTATAAAAAAGATGACATCAAAAATTTCTTCGTGGCGGGATTTTTCTTCGTTGTTGGTAATATACAAAAACCATTCGCGTAATTTCATATCTTAATGATACTCTCAGAAAACGGTTATCGCAAATTAAAAAAATCCCCCCGATGGCCATCGGGGGTATTTTTATTTTTCCTGATATTTAGTGAAATGAGTAGTTGAAAAGGATGTTGGAGTCTAATTGAAACGAATTCCTATTTCCGTTTCCATCTGCCGTTTCAATTATCGAGTAACCCCAAATATTTCTCTGGATATGGACGATCTGTACAACTTCCGGGTGGTTCGCCCGAAGTTCGCGCAACACGCCGTCTTCGGTAAACCAGAAATTGCCCGTGAAAAGCGTACCGTAAACTCCGCCCACCACGACAACGCTGACCACCATAATAGTCGCCACAACAATCAACAGCTCGAGCAAAGTAAAACCTTTTTCGCCTCTTTTCATTTTTTGGCCCCCTCCTTTCTTTTAAATTTTATTCAGATTCAATTCCTACTTAATTATACATATTATAATATGTTTGTCAATAGAACCTTTTAAAAAGATTTTCGGTCAACTTTTTCGGCAGGCCGGTTACGCTTTCGGTTTCTCCAACAATTGTTTCTACATAGGGCAACAATATCGGATGCTCGTGGTCAAATCCACCGGAATGCAAAAACGGATCGCCGCTTTTTATGTACGCCTCTATTACTTCTTTGGGAATCGGACGAAACCATATTTCGGCAATATCCGTTCCGCTTACTCGTTTGCCTGTATCGGTACTTACAATCACCACAGAAGTTACAACTTGTGCCGGATATCTGCTGTAAAATTCAAGAAAAATTCTTGCTTCGTCAGCGCTTACCGGTTTTTCTCTTAGGACGCCGTTGCAAACCACTACTGAGTCGCAGGTAATCAACAATGCCGGTTCTTTGATCTTTGCCAGAAGCGCATCTGCCTTTGCGTTTGATATGGCCAAAGTAAGCCTGCCGGGATCCTTGAAACGAATTGCCTTTTCATCTATATCAGCGGGCATTACTTCAAAGGTATAGCCCATTTTTTCAAGAACTTTTTTTCTTCCTTCCGATCGCGAGCCCAATATGATTTTCATGTTTGCCTCCGGTTATTAAAATATCACGATATAAAAATTTGTCAATTGAAACAATTGATTTATTTGACTTTATAAGGTAAGCTTTTGTTAAATTTGATTTTTGACAAAGGAATCACATGAGATCGCTAAGGCTTAGTCTGGTCGCGATTCTTGTTTTGATAACATCAACTTCTTATGCCTTGGGCCAAAAGAGTCCGGCAAACCGGCTGTCTGGTCCGTTCCCTGAAGCCCGGTTTGACGGTTCATTTCAAAAATATCTTTCTCACGATGTTTTCTCGCCATTTTTTTCCTGGAGAGGAATAATGGGCATTGATATTGCCACGTATCGCGAAGGCAATCACACAATATATTTCAAGAGCGAATTTCAAACAGTGGGGGCCAGAAAAACTGATTCCAAAATCAATGTTTCGGGAACCAGTTATATTTTGGAGGGACGATACCGATACCAACTTTCAGAAAATACTTTTATCTCCACCGGCATTACGCATCTTTCGTCTCACCTGACGCAAGACTTGGAAAAAATAATCCGCGATCAAAGAAATGAGGGGGCGTTTATTCCGCAAATTGACGCCTCAGATTTAAACGTAATTTTTGTCGAAGGTTATAAAAAATTTTCAGCCTTGCCGCTCGAGCCCGAAATACGCTTGCGGGTACAGCCGGTGGGTTTTCGTTTTCGCGGAGGCGGATACAACTACGAAAGGCCCGTTTACCTCGCGACAAAATTCACTCCCTGGCGCGGCGATGAAAAAAGAATCGCGATCGCCACCCAGCATGAATTTGGCGAAGATTATTTCAATGATTTTTCCGTGAGTTTAGAACTTTTTTCCAGGGGCGACGAAGAAGGCAGAGTCCAACTTTTCTTGGCAGGATCTCCCGGAGACAATCTCCATGTCAGCCCCAACGCTGGTTGGCACAGAGATGGCATAAGAACCGGCATTAAACTAGTTTTTTGGTCTCACTAATTTTAGTTATAAAAAACTCTCCGATGGCCATCGGAGAGATTTTTATTTCAAAAAAGCGAAGCGGCCGGCGATGAATTCCGGCAGAGCGTCAATTGCGACAGCCACCGCGCAATATAAAATCGCTATGTCTCTTACTGTTATGTCTGTTATGCCGCTGACTATTAGTACGCTTAGAATATGAAGAGCGCCGATAAAAGCCGCGATCCAAACAAATGTGTTGAGGAGCAAAAAAACGCCGATTGCCATATCCAAGATGGCGGTGCCCATCATGGCCTGTACTATAGGAATAGGCAAAAGCTTTGCGGCCCAGGGCTGCAAATATGTGCCCCAGCCAACCGGATCCCTGAAAATCAAAACGCCGATCCAAGTAAATGTTATTCCGAGCCCGATCCTTGCAATATGATGTGATATTCTTTTCATAACTAAATTATAACAAAAAAATATAAAACTATGGAGTAAAAAAGACCGGCGTTTAGCCGGTCTGCGTCTTGAGTAAGGTTATCTTGTCACGAATGACTTTTGCCCGAGCAATCATTTTTTCACCCAAAATAGAGTATGCACCCATGGGAAATCTAGTCGCCTCAGCCCATTTTTCCAACTGGTCAGCATCTTCTTCCAAAATCTGAATTGCTTCGCTAAGTTTTTCATCCATACTTAGCCTCCTTGTGGTTTTTTGATCCTTTTAGATTATATAACTAAAGTATTTTTATGTCAATAGCTAGTGGTGATGTTAATCTCATTTCTTCTTTCGTGAAAAAGAGACTTTGTAAGCAAGTACTGCACGTTTGCCTTTTTCAACGCGAGTCACCTCGTGATAATATTTGTCTCCATTAAATATTTTAAGTCTGGAAGTATTAAGTATTGCTTCCGGACAGATAAATTCGCCTCCTGCCAGCGCCTTTTTGAGTACAAAATTTATATTCACAGCGGCCAATAACTTTTTTGAGTCGGAATCGCCGTCCCGATGCCTGGTGACTTGAGTGCCGGCTGGATACTCAAGTACAGATAAATATTCAGCAGATATTATGGGCCAGCGGACAACGCTACCAATGCCCGATTGAAAAGCGGATTCGTACGCCGATGTCCGGAACGAGAAAAAGAAACTTGCGAAAGTGCCGATGTTTAGAAAAAAACTAAACCACGGTTTTCCATCGGCATGTCTTCCGTACTCCAAAAAAATAATTTTTCCCAGCTTCATTTCTTTCGTCATTATAATTTTAGGGACTTCTCGTGAGAAAAAACTAAGATTTACCGTTTAGATACTTAACGGCAATACTTAATGCAAATGAAGTCAAAATCGTAATAACGGACGTGAAGAGAAGTTTCAGTAAAATAATGTTCGGGCCATTGCTCGTGCGAGAGGTCGTTAAAACCATAAGCATGCCGAT
>CAYRCJ010000028.1:0-5875 GCA_964422785.1 uncultured Candidatus Saccharibacteria bacterium
GGGGGAGGAGATGGCGAGGCTTTGGTCTTCAAAAGAAATTTTTGGCGGGCTTGATACTGTTTCTTTAAGATTTTCAAATGTCTTTGGTCCGCGCCAGCCGAGAGATGCCGCCTATGCTTCGTGCATTGAAAGATTTTTGTGGCAATGGCGGGAAGGCAAGGCGCTCACAATTGTGCCGGACGGAAATCAGCGGAGAGATATGGTGTTTGTAATCGATGTTGTGCGGGCGGTGCGCCTGGCCGTTGAAAGCCCAAATCGGTTTGGCGGAGAAGCGATAAATATCGGGAGTGGGGCGAACTATTCAATTAACGAAATCGCTGATCTTATCGGCGGCAAAGATTATCCGAAAGAATTTATTGAAGAAAGAAAGGGCGAAATCCGGGAGACGCTTTTTGATATAGAGAAAGCAAAAAAACTTTTGGGGTGGTCTCCAAATGTGTCGTTTGAGGCCGGGATCGCCGCTCTTAAGAAGGAAACAATGTAGATAAAAGCCCCCTATTTGGGGGCTTTAGTTATTTCTCTGTACATCTTGGTAACATTGAACTTAGAAAGTATTCTGGAATATCCGACGAGATTATCGCCGTATTTTGAAAGGGCGTCGGCAATCAGTTTTTTATTTTTCGGATTTCTAAAGAATAAAAATTTTACAGGTTTTAAAAACTTTTCCAATCCGGACGGCTTCATCTTGAAGAGAGATTTTTCCAGTTTTTCAAAATCAAAACCAAACTCGCACTCTACTTCTGTATCCGCAGAAAAAATCATTATTTTTCTGAGCAGGCTGTAAATTTGCAATTCGTCTAAGTAGTTTTCATACTTTATCATAACATCCCAATGTTTTTGCTTTATCAGGGCTTTAGCGGCGGAATAAGCCACCGCCAAAACTTCTTGCAATGCCTCTGTCAGCGCCAAGGCCTTGTATTTAAAGAGCAGATTGCTGCCCAATTCTCCGGAAATGTATTTTTGGATTGTTTGCTTGTCTTTAACGAATTTTTCCAGTTCCGATTTTGATTGCCACAATTCTTCTTTGGTCTCCCTCAAAAATTCATCATAGATATTTTTCAATTTTTCCGGCAGTTTATGGCGCTTGCTATGGATCAGCTCGAGCCAAGAAAATATCGAAATATCATAAAGCGTTAAAAATTCCACCAGCTCGGCAACCATGCTGTCGTTAAAGAAAATTTCATTGGTGAGATGCAGGGCTCTGCATTCAAGATAATCCTCAAACGACATATCTTTTGTCTGAAAACAAATTTCCTCAATTTCCGAGCTCAGTATCGGCTCTTCTTTGCCGAATTTATATTCTCCAAAACATCTCGGCATTATTCTGAAACCGGTTTTCATGTCGAATTCGGCGCGCGTGGGGAGTTCGGACATCTCAACCCCCGGCAGCATCATCAGATTGTAGGTGCGGATCACCTGAAATTTTGCGTTTACCGTTTTTTTGATTGTTTCGAAGTGACTTTCTTTGGTTTCTCCCGGCAATGCCACTATCAGTTCGGAATAGACATTGCTGCCCATTTCTTTTCCTTCGTGGGCGAGCTCCGTTTGAGTCTCGGTATTAATATTGCCCCGTTTGATATTCTTTAATACTTCCGGATCTTGAGACTGAAGTGCCCCGGAAAGGCGGAGCGCGCCGTGGATGGTTCGCGCCACCCGCAAGATTCTGTCTTTTTGATTTTTCCCGGTGGAAACATGAATATATTCCGGCCAGTTAAATTTTTCCTGCGTTTCCGCGATGTACCTGGAGATTTCTTCATCATCTTTATACATTCCGGCATTTGAATCTACCCAATGGAGGTCGTGCGTGCCTGATTTTTTGCGCGACGCCATATACAAGAGTTCTTCTCTGACAAGATCCGGAGATTTTTTGTTTACTTTAGTGTAGTATTCCAATCCTTCCACGCAAAAAGTGCATGAAAAGGGACATCCCCGGTTGCATTGGAGTACAGGAACCAAATTGTCGTCAAAGAATTCATCCAAAAGTCCGGTGAGATAAGGAGACGGGATATTGTCGAGATTTTTTACGCGATCCAATGGGGACCCGGAGACCAACAGTCCGCCTCTAAGAAAGTGAGACCCCGGCGGCGTTTTTTCTTTTACATTTCCAACATTAAAATTGTCGGCATGAAGCATGTTTAACAATTCTGTGAATGCCAGCTCTCCCTCTTTGTAAATGTGAAAGTCAATAATCGGACGCTCTTCCAAAAATATTTTCTGTTCTGTTTCGTTGGTCGGGTAATTAGGCCCGCCGAAAATAACAATTACATCAGGATTTCTTTCTTTTATTTTTTTGGCGATGCTCGTGCCGAGATCGATATTCCACATATAGTTGCTGAAGGCGGCGATGTCGGGAGTTTTTTCAAGCACCGCTTCAATTAATTTTTCCGGATACTTGAAGATTTTAAATTCAAAATCATCGGGATTTGCCAGATGCGTTTTTGCGTAGCTTACCAGACAGGCAACGGCATAGGGCATCGCGTTTAGCGCGATAGTTTGGCCGGTGTGAGTCAGATCGGCGATATAAACCAGTTTTTTTTCTCTCATTTGTCACCAAGTTTTCAAGCTTATCTGAAGAGATTTAAACACATAGAATTTGATAAGTCAAACAGAAACTTAGCCTTATTCTAAGCTGTTTTAGTATTAGACCTTTTACATTTTTGAGAGGGAGTCATAAAGATGAGAGTTCTAATTCTTGGCGGAGACGGATACTTGGGCTGGCCGACGGCGATGCATTTTTCCAATAAGGGTCACGAGGTGATGGTTGTAGACAATCTTTTGAAACGGCAATTGGAGCAGGAAGTAAACGGAATTCCGCTGTGGGAAATTCCGACACTGCAACGAAGGGCAAAGTTGTGGCATGAAGTAACCGGCAAAGAAATTAAAATACGCATCGGCAGCGTAACCAACTATCATTTCTTGTGCGATAAGGTATTTGAAGATTTTCGGCCCGATGTCGTGATTGATTATGCCGAGCAGCCTTCGGCTCCTTATTCGATGCGCGGCGCTCGCGAAGCCGGAGAAAACACTTTGGTAAATAATATTTTGGGCACCTCAAATATTGTGCACGCTATTATGAGATATACGCCCGATGCGCATTTGATAAAGCTTGGAACGATGGGCGAGTATGGCACTCCGAATATTGATATTGAAGAAGGATGGCTTGAGCTCGAACATAACGGCCGCAAAGACAGAGTGATTTATCCCAAGCGTCCGGGATCGATTTATCATGCCTCCAAAGTAGCGGACTCTACGCTCATCGAATTTTGGTGCAGGGCATGGAATCTTCGCGCGACCGATCTTAATCAAGGCGTTGTGTACGGGATCGATACCAAAGAAACCGAGTCGCATCCTGATCTTCGAACCAGCTTTCACTATGACGAGACCTTCGGTACTGTTATCAATCGTTTTTGCGCGCAGGCAGTTGCAGGGGTATCTCTGACTGTTTACGGCAAGGGCGGACAGACCAGGGGATTTTTGAATATCAAGGATACTCTTCAATGCGTGGAACTGGCGGCGATGAACCCGGCAGAACCGGGTGAATTCAGAGTATTCAATCAGTTTACAGAAATATTCAGGGTTTGGGAGCTGGCCAAAATGGTTCAGGATATCGGGTTTTTACTTGGCATTAGAGTGGCAAGACAGCATTGGGAAAATCCGCGCGTGGAAGCCGGCGAACATTACTACAATGCCAAAAACACTTCTTTAATTTCCTTAGGCCTTAAACCTCATTTGCTTACCGACGAAGTTCTAAGAAATATAATTGAAAGAATTCAGAAAGACAAGAATTTAATTGATACAAGTATTATTTCTCCAAAAACCCAATGGAAGATGAAAAAGTAATATAGCGGCCCCGATGCCTGCCCGCCTATGGCGGGTTACATCGGGGCTTTTAATTTGGTTATAAAATAAGATGCCGGGAGACAAAATGCAAAAGATTTTGGGAATTGTGACGGCCCGCGGAGGATCAAAAAGGATACCGAAAAAAAGCATTGCGGAGCTTTGCGGCCGCCCGATGATGGTCTACGCCCTTGACGCTTTGAAAAAAAGCAAATTGGTAAACCGAATAATCGTTGATACGGATGATGAAGAGATGGCGGGAATTGGCAGGGAACACGGCGCAGAAACGCCGTACCTTCGGCCCAAAGAATTGGCCCAAGACGGAACGGGGCATGTGCCTGTTTTAAAATACGCGCTCGAAACTTTGAAAGCCAAAGATGGTTATTGGCCGGAAGCGGTGGCATTGATTCAGCCGACTTCACCATTGGTGCAATCATCGCATATTGACGACGCGCTAAATCTTTTACTTTCGGAAAAAGATTTGGACTCCGTGGAAACTATTTTTGAAGTGCCCACGATTTTTCACCCTTACAACGAGCGTTACATAGACGAAAATGGTTTTACTAAATTTGTTATGCAAAAAGAAAGAGCGGAAGCGGCGAAAACCGGCAAGCGTTCAAAGATTTACACCATCGGCGGCGTTTATGCATTCAGGCCGGAAACTCTTTGGAAATATGGAACGATTCAAGGGGAGAAAAGCAAATCGATCATCATCGATAAAAAATATGCCATCGATGTTGATGAACCGCTGGACTTAGTAATCGCCGAGGCGATGATTAAGTGGGTTGAAAACTCTTAAGCCCGCAAAGCGTTATATAAAAAGACACGAGGAGGTTTTTTAAAATATGGCTAAAAAAGTAAAGCTTGGAAGCAAATTGGTTGGCGATGGCGAGCCGGTTTACATTATTGCGGAAGGCGGGCTGACAAATTGGGGAAGGTTGGATTTGGCAAAAGCCCAGGTGGACGCGGCGATGGCCGCCGGAGCGGATTGTATTAAATTCCAAGCGCTGACAACAGAAGCCCTTGTTTCCAAAAAGGTTGATCCGTATTGGTTTAGTCGCCTGAAATACAAAGAGCTTTCGTACGGCGATCTCGAAGAACTGCGCGATTATTGCGCGGTCCGCAATATAGATTTTTTGGTAACCGCGCACACAGACATTGATTTAGATTTTTTGGACAAAGAATTAGATATCCCATTTTTCAAAATCGGTTCCGGAGAATCTTTAAATTACGAGTTTCTAAAAAATATTGGTTCTCGCAAAAAACCGGTTGTGGTGTCTTTGGGGCTCCACTTTAATAAAGTAGAAATTGAAAAATCAATTGACACTCTCGAGGAGGCCGGAGCGGAGGAAATAGTTATATTGCATTGTAGCACGGTGTATCCGACTCCTCCGGCAATCAGCGATCTTAAGCAGATTACCAGACTAAAAGAATCGCACGACTGGCCGATTGGATATTCAGATCATACTGTCGGGTGGCATATTCCGATTGCGGCGGTGGCACTTGGCGCTCGTGTGATCGAAAAACACATTTCATTTGATAAAACCGATAAGCGGTCACTAGATTGCCCCGGGTCCTGCACTCCGGAAGATCTCAAGCTGATGGTCAGTCAGATCAGAGAAGTAGAGTTGGCCATGCAAAGCAAACCGGAAGACCGCCGAAGAGCGATTCTCAACGCAAGACTTTGGGCAGAGCAGAGTATTGTGGCAAGGCACTTCATGAGCCCGGGCACTATTTTGAAAAAAACCGATCTTGCTTTCAAACGTCCCGGAAATGGCGGAGTTTCTCCCAATCAAGTAAGCGAAGTAGTCGGGAAAAAAACAAAAGTTGCCATCGAGGCAGACGAGCAGATTAAATTAGAATTTTTGGAAGATTAATTGAATATAATAAACTTTCCCTCCGGTGGCCATCGGAGGGTTTTTTATTTTTTCTTTTTGTCTCTAAGTTTTAATTCTCTTTCCAGCTCCCGCCTTATCTCGTCTATATTCAAGGGGTGCATCATCCGGCGAAGTTCCGGGTCTTGTTCGTAGGGGACATC
>CAYRCJ010000028.1:5975-10827 GCA_964422785.1 uncultured Candidatus Saccharibacteria bacterium
GCATCGGCAAACTTTTCAACAAAGCTCCGCCGCTTGGTAAGCCGCGACTGGATTGATTGCATCATCCCGTGCCGGATTTCTTGCTCCTGGCTCTCGTCGGTAATCGGCATTTCCGGATAAGATTTATCACCCATTCCAAGAGAATTTAAAATTTGTTTCAGTTGTTTTCCCATATTTACGCCTTTATTTTAGCTCTATAAAAGTCAATTGGCTACAAGTGGATAAGTAATTTGGGGCTTTCTTTTTTTAGGTAAATATGTTATTGTGCATTGGGATTCGATCGCCCCTCGACTAGCTCAGGGTAAGGAGGTGTTTTTTGAAAAGAATAATTCAGATCTTTCAATTGGTATTTGTTTTGTGCCTAATTCTGACGATTCACGAATACGGCCATTTTTCGGAGATGAGAAAAAGGGGAGTCGATATTCAGGAGTTTTCAATAGGAATCGGCTGGCCGATTTATCAATACCATTCAGGTTCCACGGTTTTCAGTTTGCGGGCGATTCCGGTTATGGCGTATGTTTCGCCAAGCAAGGCCGGAGAAGAAACCATTGAAAATAAAATTTCTTTTTGGGGTAGATTTATAATTTTTTCCGCGGGAGTCAGAAATAACTTAATATCCGGCCTTTGCGGAGTTTTCCTGCTTCAGGCTTTGTCGCTTTACCCGAAGTACTTGGTTTTGGAAGTTTTGATGTATCCCTTGAGAATTTTGGCGCTTTTCGGTTCTTTTGTAATTTCATTTTTTTCCGATAAAGGTGTATTTCTTGTATATAAATATAGATTTCCTGTTCTAAAAAGTTCTTTATACAACTTTCACTTAAACAGATTTATTTGGTGGAGTTTCGCGCTCGGATTTTTAAACTTTATGCCTCTCGGCATGTTTGATGGCGAGAAAATTTTTATGAATGCGCTGTCGCTTTTTGCCGGCCCAAAAATTCTCTACTATGCCTCTTGGTTTGCTTTTGCTGCATTTTGGTACCTTTTTGTTACCGGCATCCAGGTGGGCGAATTTGTTGATTACGATGATGAAGATTTGGAGTAATTAAAGCCTCAACCCTATCCAATGATGGGGTTGATTTTTTTTATAATATATTGTATAATGTAACAGGGTTTGAAAATCTCACAAAGGAGACTGAGGATGCGGAGAAGAGTCAGCGACAAGATTTTGGCATGGATCGATCCGGCTTTGATTGAGGCTCCGGCAATGGAGCAGTTGAGGAATGTATCAGAGCTCCCATTTATCGCGGGTCCCATAGCTGCGATGGCAGATGTTCACAAAGGATATGGCGCTACAATCGGTTCGGTAATACCGACCATCGGGGCTATTTCTCCTTGCGCTGTCGGGTATGACCAGGGTTGCGGAATGATTACTGTAAAAACAAAATTTTTCAGAGATCAGTTTTCAGATGCGATCCTTTGGAAAATTCATGACGGCATTGAGCGCAGAATACCGGTGAGCAAGGGCGGATATCATCGCGATATTCCAAAGACAGCCGAGCCCTTTCTGATGCAGCTGAAGAAAATAGCCCTTCCGGAATACGACAAGATATCTTCTTCATGGGAACGTCAATTGGGAACGCTTGGGTCCGGCAATCATTTCATTGAACTTTGTTTTGATGAAGTTGATCAAATGTGGATTGTACTACATTCAGGATCGCGCGGTATTGGGCATCATCTCGCGGAGCGCCACATTAAAGTGGCCAAGCGCCTGATGGATGAACAGGGGATTGAGCTCAAAGATCGCGATCTCGCATATCTTTCCGAAGGGACTCCCGAATTTCATGCCTACATATACGACCTTTTGTGGGCGCAGTTTTTTGCGCTTTTAAACCGCGAACATATGATGGACCAGGTGATGACTGAATTAAGCTACTCTATGTGCGGCGAAAATGGCCACCAGGCGGAGATTGAACTTGAGCGCATTAACTGCCATCATAATTTTGCCCAGAAAGAAACGCATTTTGGAAAAGAGATGTGGATTACGCGTAAAGGCGCGATTCAAATGCAAGCCGGCCAGCGGGGAATTATTCCCGGCTCAATGAGCACACCGACATATATTGTGACGGGCTTGGGGAATCAACAGTCTTACTGTTCCGCTCCGCATGGGGCCGGCAGGAAATTGGGAAGAAAAGACGCAGAGCGCCGGTTTACAGTCGAAGATTTGAAGAAAAGCATGGAAGGGATCATATGCCGGGTTCGCCAGTCGCTTGTTGATGAAGGCGAGTATGCGTATAAGGACATTGATACGACTATGGAAAATTCGCGCGATCTAATGCGTATTGATCACAGGCTCAAACAAAAAGTTGTAATAAAAGGGGATTGAAAGGAGGTTCGTATGTTTGATTACCTTGAAAAGGATGAAGTTTTGGAAGCGATTAAATTGGCATCTGAAGAAACCCAACAAGAAATCAGTGAAGACAAGGCTGGGTTTTTTAACGCCACGACAGCGCTAGAAACTTTTAGAGAAAAACTGGAAGAAAAAATTAACAAGTTAGATATTCATATGGATGACCCATTCGATGAAGATTAAATAGTATCAAGGCCGCCTACAAGGCGGTCTTTTGTTTTACCGTCCTTCCCGGCGGATTATAATAGAAGCTGTGCGGAGCGCGACTGCGAGATCCATTATTATGGATCGGTTCTTTATATAGTAGAGGTCGTGCTGGAGCTTTTGCGGGGCATCTTCCACAGAGGCGTCGTTTTCCATATTGATCTGCGCCCAGCCGGTGATCCCGGGGCGCACGAGCAGCCTTATTTCATAAAACGGTATTTGCTGGCGCAAAATCTCTACATAGTGTGGCCGCTCCGGGCGAGGCCCCACAAAAGACATTTCTCCCCGGAGAACGTTTATTATTTGCGGGAGTTCGTCCAAATAAGTTTTACGCAAAATTCTTCCTATCTTTGTGTGTCTGGCGTCGTCTCCCGTGCCTTTTATTCCGTCGAGCTGATCAGCATTTTGAATCATTGAACGGAATTTTATGAATTTAAATATTTTGCCGTTTTTGCCGACTCTATCCTGAAAGTAAAAAATTGGTCCCCCCGAATCCAGCTTTATTAGAATGGCGATAAAGGGAGAGAGCAAAAGAGCCGGAATCCCCACTATAATTCCCAAGATTATATCCAAAAGTCTCTTGACGATCTCAAATGATCTTTTGTGGATTTCGGCCAAATTTTCCAAAAACCAGGTTTCATTGATTACTGAAATAGGAATCTTGCCGGTTATAGACTCATAAAATTCCGGGAAATTAATAATGGTCACACCCAATGGGAGGACCTGGTAAAACATTCTTACCAACTCTTTATTTTGCAAAATACTCGGCTCCACAATTACCAAGTCTATATTTTTCTCCTCAATTAAACTTTTGATAGTACCGTGATTGAATTGGACATGATCGATGACCGTTTCTGTCCGATAGCCTAAAGAAGGAGTTTTTTCCAGAAATTGAGCGAAATTTTTAGTTTCTTCTGTGGAGCCGAAAAACAAAACTTTTATCTTTACTCCCTTCGAAGAAAATCTCAAAAACCAAATCCTCCAGCTCCAAAGAAGTATTGAGACCAAAGCCGTGTCTATCAACAGGTTTATCTTTGGCGTTATGCTGAAGTAGCTTACAAAATAAAAAAGTCCGGCGGCAAAAAGGCCGGCTATCACCATTGTGCTGAATACCAACTTGGCTAAATAGTATCTACGCGAGGGCGGAAATCTTTCCCAGTCGTACATCCCGGCGCTGTAAAAAATAATAATCCAAATTATGTGGACCCACAAAAATGGGGTCTTGTGCAGGCTCCATTTTTCAAAATTCCCATATCTTATTGCCAGTGTTGCCAGAAGAGCTATATACAGGAGACAAGCGTCTATAAGAAGCAATATGAGCTTTTTTAGCTTTGTTTTGGGCATATATTGTATATATAACCCATCTACGCTAATATAAGTAGCATTATGTCCCAAAAATATATTAAGATAATTGCCGGAATTACAAAGATCGGTTTGATGGTATTGCCATTTTTATCCCTTATTGTAAACGGCAATTTTTATGCAAGCATACTTCTTCCGGGAGCGGGAGATCTTTTTTTCCCTTTCATAACCGGTAAGAATTTTTTCTTTAGAATTGTAGTAGAAATTTTATTTGCGCTCTGGGTGTTTTTAGCAATTTTTGATAAAAAATACAGGCCAAAAATTTCTCCGTTGTTCATATCCATTCTTGCCACAGTAGGCGTCTTGTCTTTGTCCACTATTTTTAGCGTTAATCCATATAAAAGTTTTTGGTCCAACTACGAAAGAATGGAGGGCTTAATAGGGCATCTTCACTTACTGGCTTATTTTGCGGTGTTGACCGGAGTTTTTTTGACCAATCATGATTGGAAAAAGTTTTTCGGAGTTTCCATAATTGTGAGCTTTCTGGTTTCCGGTTACGCTTATTTGCAATCAATGGGAGTATTGGCCGTGCATCAAAGCAGCGAAAGAGTTGATGCGACACTTGGCAATGCCACATACCTGGCAATCTTCATAATCTTTCACCTCTTTTTGATAATTTATTTTTTCCTGAAATCAGATTCTCGCCTGTATAAATATATTCTGGCGGCTTTGTTTGTATTTGAGTTGCCGGTCGTATTTCTTACCGCCACCAGAGGAGCTATCCTGGGTTTAATAGGAGGGGGTATATTGTTATGTATCTTTTTGGCTTTTTCCGGCCAGAATAAAAAATTAAAAAAAATATCTTTGGGGGTAATTATTCTGGCTCTCGTATCTATGGGCGGATTTTGGCTTTTGAGAAACAGCAATTTTGTACAAAATAATTATAAGTTTAGACGCTTAGCCAGTATCTCAACCCAGGATCAGACAGTCGCTTCCCGCTTT
>CAYRCJ010000029.1:0-10225 GCA_964422785.1 uncultured Candidatus Saccharibacteria bacterium
AATCTCTAACCCTCTCAACGTCAATGAGATGCTCTACCAATTGAGCTAACCGCCCTTATTGTATCACGATCTGTGTATACCTCCTGATTGATTGTTAACCAATGTGCGCGGGAGAGGATTTGAACCTCCATGCCCTTGCGGGCGCTACCACCTCAAGGTAGTGCGTCTGCCAATTTCGCCACCCGCGCATAATTAAAAGTGCAACCCACCAGCGCGTTTATAAACGCACTGATATTATGCCTGATAATTTTCAAATTTTCAAGAAGCTGAAAAAACGCCCCGATAGCTATCGGGGCGTTTTGAATTATACTTTTTGTCTGAATTTTTCATTTGATTCAATGACTGACCGCAAAAAATGCGGGTCATATCCGAGCGATTCCATGTGCTTGATAATCGCGCTCATATCCTTGGGCAAACATTTGCCGCCAAACCCGCGGCTCTCCGGATAAATCAATGAGTTGGCCGGGCTTACTCTGCCGTCAAGAAATAAAAGTTCCCGGATTGTATTGTAATCGCTCCCGTTTGCTTTCGCGATTTCATACAGCTGATCAAAAAATATTTTTTGAGTCGCGAGATACGCGTTCTCCGCGTACTTTACGATTTCGGCGGTGGTACTGTCGGTCTGGGCGTATTTTGCGGACCAGCCGGCAACTTTCTGCCAGATCAAAACCCACTCAACAACCGCCTCTTTCTCTCCGCCAAAAATATGAAATTCGTGAAGCTTCATGTCCGTCGGGTGAGGATAACCCTTCCAATGCGGAATATGATATTTGCCTTCGCCGATAAATTCCGGACTGAAAGCAATTTTCTTTCCCGTCCTTTTTGCAAGCTCGGCAGTTGTGCCGGGAGGGATTGTCGATTTGATCAGGTAATATTCGTGGGGCGACTCTGAAACAATTTTCTCAACGATGCCCGCATCGCAGGCGCCATCGGGTTTCATCGGGGTCGGCACGCAAATAACCGCAAGCTTTGACGGCGCAACATCTTTTGACCGGGAAATAAACCGATGCGGAGATTCTATCCCGCGCTTATCTGAAACCGGATCGTGTACCGTCAACTCAAAATGATCTTTGAGAAAATTAAACACCGCTTTGCCCACATAGCCAAAACCGTAAAGAGTAATTCTATTTGTCATTAAAACCTCAAAAAACCGGAATTTCTTCTATTTTTACAACACCGGCTCTTCTTTCTTGGTCACAAACGCGCTCTTCATTTTCTTGCGGATTTCTCTGGCCGCGCGGTCTCTAATATAGAAGAGCTTGGCCCGTTTAAATTTTGAACGGGATTTAATCTCTATTTTGTCTATTTCCGGAGTATAAAGCGGAAAAATTCTTTCCACGCCCACCCCGCTGACTACTTTTCTTAAAGTAAAGGTAGCGCCCGGCTCTGTTCCGTGCTTTCGGGCCAAAACCATGCCCTCAAAAGCCTGAAGCCTGGTTTTGTCTCCCTCTTTTACCTTTTGCATAACTTTAACCGTGTCTCCGGCGCGAAAATCCAGCTTCTTGCGGGCCTCGATGTCTACCGGTGAAATTGTGATATTAAGTGATGGCATAATGAGAAAGACTAACATGATAATTTTAGTTTATCAAGTCCGCAAAAAGCCAATGAACCTTTGTGCTCATTCTCGATTGCCCAGCGGCAATCTCCGAGGGCTTCAGCCATTTCGCCACGCTTACAGCGTGGACCTTGCCGAAATGGCCTCAGAACCCGCACAGAGGTTCATTGGCTTTTTGCGCAATTATAGATTTTGTAATACCGAGGTGAGATCCTCCGGCAAATCGGCTTCCAGCATTAAATAGCCTCCGCCGGGAGAATCAAACTCGAGACTCTTGGCGTGCAAAAATTGGCGAGATAAATTTCCCGGGCAAATAAATTTTTTCCCGGCATAGAGCTTGTCGCAGACTACCGGGTAACCAATCGCCGAAAAATGAGATCTTATCTGATGAGTGCGCCCGGTCTTTGGATAGGCTTCCAGCAAAGTAAAATCATTAAATCTTTTTACAACTTTATATTCTGTTATCGCTTCGCGAATTTTCCCGCGCTGCTCGCCTACCGCCACGCGCTTGAGCGGCGTCTTCTTGCTCCTGCCGATTGCCAAATCAATTGTGCCGGAGTCGTTTTTAACTGAGCCCACAACTAATGTTAGATAAGTCTTTTTTATCTGATGAGTTTGAAAAAGAATTTTAAATTTTTCGTAAACTTCCCGGCTTTTTGCAAATAAAATAACGCCTGAAGTATCTTTGTCGAGCCGGTGAACCGGAATCAGATCCGGTCTCTTCTCCAACGCCCAATCAAAATTAACCCCGGCGGGTTTGTTGATGGCCAGAAAATCTTCGTCTTCGTATATTACGTCCAACATTGGTTTTAACACTGAGTTCATCGAAATGTGCGCGGTACAGGGATTGAACCTGTGGCCTTTCGCGTGTCGAGCGAACGCTCTGCCACTGAGCTAACCGCGCAAAATATGAAATCAGCTTAACACGAAATTAGAAAATTGAGAACGTTTTAAAATTACTTTACAGCTGGCCTAAATTTTGTTAAATTCTAAGCGCTTGATCAGAAAGTTTTTTGAAAAAAGCCCGATATGGGCCCGGAGGACGCGATATGATATCTGCAAGATTCGAAAAAGTTCTAGCCTGCTGGGTTGCATTGGTAATATTTTTGATTGCAGCCGGATGCCAAAAAACCAAAAAAGAAGAACATGAAATCGTATTAAACGGAGCGGGGGCAACATTCCCCTACCCTATTTATTCCAAATGGTTCAGCGAATACAACAAACTTCACCCAAATATTAAAATAAACTATCAATCAATCGGCAGCGGAGGAGGAATCCGCCAACTACTTTCCGGCACAGTGGACTTTGGCGCGAGCGATACTCCGATGAGCGATGAACAGCTTAAGCAATCCGGTGTAAAAATTCTTCATATCCCGACTGTTCTCGGAGGAGTTGTGCCGATTTATAACATCCCCGGCGTTAAAGACGAGCTCAGATTCAGTCCTGAAGTTTTGGCGGGCATTTTTCTTGGAAAAATTATTTTTTGGGATGATGCGAAAATAAAAAAACTTAACCCGGATAGCGCCTTACCGCATAAGGCTATTTTAG
This sequence comes from uncultured Candidatus Saccharibacteria bacterium, assembly GCA_964422785.1. Lineage (GTDB taxonomy): Bacteria > Patescibacteriota > Minisyncoccia > UBA11713 > 2-01-FULL-45-33 > CAYRCJ01. The sequence continues at coordinate 3,104 of CAYRCJ010000029.1, forward strand.
CGGTGCATCGCTCCGACGGCAGCGGGACAACGTTTATATTTACAGATTATCTTTCCAAAGTGAGCGGCGAGTGGGAAAAGAAAGTGGGCAGAGGCCCTTCTCTCAACTGGCCGGTTGGCATCGGCGGAAAGGGCAATGAAGGCGTAGCCGGAACAGTGCTTCAAACACCGGGATCAATCGGATACGTTGAACTTATTTACGCAGTTGAAAATAAAATAAATTACGGCAGCGTGCAAAACAAAACTGGAAATTTTGTAAAAGCGGATTTTGAAACAGTTTCTAGCGCGGCGGCCTCCATCAGTATGCCCGCCGATTTCAGAGTATCTATTGCTGATGCTGCGGGAGAAAACGCCTATCCTATCGCCAGCTTTACCTGGCTTCTCATTCCAATTCCGGCGCCAGACCCGGAAAAAGGAAAAGTTATTGCCGATTTTCTAAGTTGGATGGTTGCCCATGGCGAAAGCCTGGCCCCTTATATGAGCTATGCTCCGCTTCCGGACGCTGTGGCGGAAAAAGTAAAAGAAGAAATTAAAGAAATACACTAATTTAAAAGCTCTCCGATTGCTATCGGAGAGCTTTTTTATAATTTATTGCTTCCTCAATCCACTCTATATCCTCCGGTTTTTTCCGAAAGATCAAAGTTGGCGTTAATAAAATCAATGACTTCCTGCGGATTAATCGAGTGATTAAAAACAATGTTCGGACCGTGCTTGTCAAGATATACGGCGCTCAAATTTCCAAAGCGCTTCAGGCCGTCGGAAGTATTCTTGCCGCACTGATGGCTGCCGCACTCAAATTCTCTTTGAGATACTGTCGGCACCGGAGAATTTTCTTTTTTGGGACAATGAAAGTGGACAATGCAATCATAACCGTTGTGCTCGCGAAAAATAATTCTTTGAGATTGCCCGCCGACGGACGGCTTGCTTCCATAAGCGACAACAGAATCCGGACCGTCTGTTTTGACCAAGACCAAACCGACATTCTTCATATTATTAAAATCGGTTTTTCTGATAGAACTCAAAAAAGTTCGATCATCAATTTTCACGGCAAAATGGCCGGCCGTAACACCCCTGACCTTTTTATACGCCCCCTGTGAAATGCAATAATCTACAATTTTTCTCAAGGAAGCCGGCACAAGCACAGAATTCCACGGCACAGGATCTCCGCCCACAACCGTGCTTCTGGTAAAAGTCAGGTGCGATCGGTAATAAACCATATCAACCAAATTCTTAAGAGCCTCTTCCCGGTTTTTGGTTTCATGATACGCGGCTTCTTCCGGAACGATAATCATATTTAGCCTGGTCTTCACGTCGTTGGCCAAAACCAAATTGCAGCTTGTTGCTTTCAGCATGTTGAGTCCGGCCATATATTGTTCTTGCGGTAACGCATCGCAAGTGGCCTTGAAACCGATAAGAAGAACGTCTTTTCTCACGATGCCGCCTACTTTTTCATTTCTGATTTTTGAAATCAATTTCGGCAACGGAGAAAGAGCCATGTTGTATCCATATTTGCTGTTTAATCTTTCGGCATACTTGGCGGAAGCCATATCACCGACAGCCCCCGAAAAATCAACCACTGCCGGATTAAAAAATACAATTTTGGTCGTCGGATCCGCTGTGATTTCATTGGTAAGATTTTTCAAATCTTCCCATGTTTCCCAATCGCTGCTTGGATCGGCAATTTTAGTAAGATGAAGATGGATATCCATGGTGTCGCCAAATCTTTCCCGGCATAGCCCGGCCAATTTTCTGGCTGTAGATCCGTAAGCCGGAGCGCAGAGCGCAAGATGAGATCGCACATGAGAAATAGTACCACCGCCAATAATATGAATCGCTTTGTTTGTCATGTTTCTCTCCTTTACCCGCCTCTGGCGGGTTTTCTAGTTTTTCAATCCAAAAACAAAATAGCATATTTTTATGCTATTTGTCAAACCGAAACTTGCTCATGCCGATGTTTGTTTTCTTTTTGGAAGCAACCGGAGAATATCAGATATGTTTTCTCTTAGTCCTTATGAACCGAAACTTAATCAGCCTCCATTTCCGCTCAAGGATGTATCGGAACTAAGATTTGCTCTGCATGCCGCCAGAAATGAATACGAACGGAAAGTTCAAAAAATATTCGAGCAATTTCTCGACGCCGAAAAACTCAAAGAAGATCACGATATTCTTATTGCCATTGAACAGTTCGCGGCGACGCATTGCCCCATTAACTCGCCGGTAAAAAATATTAAGGTTGTTGAAGAGCTCAGCAAGCGGCCGTTGGACGGCGGACTATATATAATTGGAGGCGTTCTCGAAACCAACAATGAGGGGCTCGGCAGGATTTTTCAACCCGGCCTGTACCACGCGGTCGACACCTCCTGGTTCTATGGCTCCTCCGGGCGCGTGGAAGAAAATCAGATCACCAAAACAGAAACGCTGACTAAAATCTTAGACGATACCGGCGCCCGCGAAATATTTAAGGCCGTGATCAAAGGAATTTTGGCTGAGTAAAAAAACTATAAAACATCCCGACGGCCATCGGGAGGTTTTTTTAAATTACTTTTGAATTAAATCTTTAAAACTCGTACTCTCGGCCAATTTCTAAAACAGAGAATTTTATTCCATTTGGTTCCAAAATTTTTGGCGGTAGAATGTTGGTGGAACCGAGCGTTTTTAATATGCCGTCATGCACCGGGAAACAAATTTTTGGTTTTATTGCGAGTGCGTAATCAATCGCCTCCGGCAATTTCATCCATGGGCCCGCCGTGGGCAGTGCCAAAATTTCAATCGGCTTTCCAGGATTGGTAAGCAGCGTGTCGCCCGGATAAAAAAGTTTGTTTGAAATGAAATAACCGGTATTTTGAATCGGCGCAATCGTTGAATGCATAATGGCATGATTATTTCCGAAGCCTTCAATCAAAATGCCGCGCTCGGTAACATTTTTTCCATCCTCAACAACAATAAAAGCGATGTCCTCTTTTTCCAGGAGCGCTCCAACACTTTTATTTGTAATAATTTTTGTCTGCGGATTATTTTTCAAGATTTCTTTGACCGAGTCGATATGGAAATGATCCTGGTGCTCGTGCGAGATCAATACCAAATCAATATTTTTTAAATTATTTTGTTCCGTTGAATAGATCCCCGGGTCAGTCAAAATCCGCACCCCATTTTCTTCAACCAGCAAACAGCAATGCCCAAATTTAGTGATTTTCATAGTTGCTTTAATTCGTAAATCCACCCGGGTTGCCATTTCCATGGCGCTGGGATTACTTCTTCAAGCGGCAAACCCTTAATCCAATACTCCAAAGCATATTGCGTGGCGCGATGACCCACTATCATTACTTTTTTGCCGTCGTAGTCGCGAAGCAAATCTTCCAAAAAACTTTTCATCCTTGCGGAAGCTTGTTCGTAGCTTTCACCGTTTGGAAACGGCTCGTAGATTCTTTTTGGTTTTTCCGGATCGACTTTATCGCTTGGTGTTTGAGTCATATCTCCATAGTCGCATTCGCTTAACCGAGAGTCTTTTATGATTGGAAATTTATTTCCAAAAGCAATTTCGGCGCTTTTATACGATCTTTGGAGATCTGAACAAAAAATCGCGTCAAAATAATCGCCCTTGTATCTTTCGCCCATTTCTTTGGATTGCTTAATGCCGAGTTCGGACAAAGCAACATCAAAATGCCCGGACGCCAAATGCGCTTCATTGTCCAGCGTTGTCCCGTGCGATTCAAAAATTATTGTGATCATAATTACCCATTATAACTAAGAAAAATAAGTTTGACAAAATCAGCTTTACATTATATGAATAAATTTGGGAGTATCTGTGTGGAGGCGTCGATGTCCGAACTGAAAGCTCAATTTGATGAAAAAGGATTTATTGTCATTGATAATTTTGTAACACCTGAATATGCGGCGCAATTAAAACAAGAAATTTCAAAGCTTTCTGATGAAGCAATGAATACGGACGGCAGCATAAGAGTACATCGACTTTTGAGATCTCCGGAAATTGCCAATTTTATCGTTGATAGAAAAATTAAGAATTTGGCAATAACATTGATGGGTGCGAATCCGGTTTTAGGAGCATTGGGGTCAAATACAGTAATGCCGAACGCCCCGGGGATGGGGCAGCACAGAGATTATCCCTACTTTTCAATGCATACCGGAATTATTCCTTCTGCGATGCCGATTCTTGCTCTACAATATATCCTTCTTCTGGATGACTTAAGTTGTGATAATGCGCCGACATTGATTATGCCAGAGTCTCATAAACTGCGTGGCTGGATACTGAATAAAGAATATTTTGAAAAGAATGCGATGTCGCTTGTCGCGCAAGCGGGAAGCTTGGTTGCAATGCATGGTGGAGTATTTCATGGTGTTGCCATGAACAAATCTTCAAAAAGCCGCACTACACTACTTGCAACTTTTTACCCGCATTGGGTGAGGCCATTTAGTTCTTATTTGGGGCTTGACCCGGAAAACGCATCGGATGAATTAAAATCTTTATTAGGGGCTGATTTCAAACAACGCATAAGAAGCGATATGGAAATAATCGGATATGGAATGGCAAAAAAAGAAAAATAAAAAATTGCCCCGATAGCCGTCGGGGCAATTTTACTTTTATACTTTAAATCTATAAACTAAATCTTGAGGCCCTATCGTCTAGCCTGGTCTAGGACACAAGCTTTTCAAGCTTGGTACCCGGGTTCGAATCCCGGTGGGGCCACATCAAAAAATTTCAGAGCACTCGAAGAGTGTTATGAAATTTATTGATTTAGAATCTTACGGGATGAGAAGGAAGCGAGCTGGCGAGCTTCCAGGGATTTGCGAGGAGCAAATCGAATCCCGGTGGGGCCACCGCTTTATAAAGAAAAACTGACAGTGCTCTGCCAGTTTTTTCTTAAAACTTCTGAAAATATTTTACGATATCATCGGAACCATATATGGGATCTGTTTTTGTGGTGAAGGGTTCGGTCTCCAAAATTCCGTTCGGCCCCGCCGAAACTATTTTTCCTTTGATCCTGCCGTCTTCTTCAAAAAAACTTATCATATAGGCTCTGCCCCACGGATCAGAAGGCTCGGAAGGGCTGTCAAAATACGGTCCGCGCCATCTTTTAACCCTGTTCAAGGGCAAACCATTTTTATCTTCCGGTCTCAACTCCCGATAATCGTTCTTATCTCCATAAAAACCGTTGACGTTGGGATCGTTGTGAAAAAGATGATTGGAAAATAAATTCCTTCGCTCCGCGTTCGCTTCCTGCCTTATATCAGGGATCCTCCATTCATTCCAAACGTTGTCCTCCGGCAAATTTGCGAGACTGCCAAAAAACATTATATCTAGACTTTGATTCCGCGACGATGATCCGTCGGATCTGGGAAGCAAAGCGGTATCTTCTTCAAATTGGGCAATCACAACTATCATATTTTTAATGTCCGCGTTCGCTTCCACATCTCTCGCCTTCCCGATACTCTGAAACAGCATCGGCATTATTATTGCGGCAAGTATCGCTATTATTGAAAGAGCTATGATAATTTCAAACGTGGCAAATCCGTTTTGTTTCATAAAACCCCTTGCCGCCAAGGGCTATTTCTATCTGTAGTGTACCATAAAAAAGCCGGCGGCATTGTTAACTCCGCCCTTGTGAAGGCTATTTTTAAAGTGCTAGTATTTGAAAATGAAAATCCTCGCCATAGAAACATCCTGCGATGAAACGGCGATCGCGATTCTGGAAAACTTAGGAATCTTGTCCAGCGTAGTTTTGTCGCAAATTAAAATTCATAAACCCTTCGGAGGGGTGGTGCCAAACCTGGCCCAAAGAGAACACCAAAAAAATTTGGTGCCGATATTAAAACTTGCCCTCAAAGAAAGCGGGTTATTGAAAGCCGGTGAACAAAAAATAAAAAATTTAGATAAGAAACTGGAAAAAATTTTAGAAAGAGAGCCTGTGCTTTTGCAAAAGTTTAAAAATGAAGTTTTAAAAATAAAAAAGCCGCGAATTGATGCGATCGCGCTAACTCACGGGCCAGGACTCGAACCGGCTCTTTGGGTCGGAATAAATTTTGCGAAGGCCCTTTCAGAAGTTTGGGAAATTCCGATCATCCCGGTAAATCATCTGGAGGGACATATTTATTCTAACTGGCTCAAAGATAAAAATAATCCCCGGGCCGGCACGCCTAGATTCCCACTCCTCGCGTTGATCGTTTCCGGGGGGCACACCGAGATCGTGCTTATGAAAAAAGACTGCGATTATAAAATTTTGGGTGAAACAAGAGACGATGCCGCCGGTGAAGCATTTGATAAAGTCGCGAAAATGCTGAAACTCGGATACCCGGGAGGACCGTTAATTTCCAAGCTGGCGGAAAAAGGAAATCCTGACAAAGTAAATTTTCCGCGGCCAATGATTAATTCATCGGATTTTGATTTCAGTTTTTCCGGTTTAAAAACAGCGGTGCTTTATAAATTGCGCGAAGATAATAATTTAAAAAAAATTAAAAAATATAAAACCGATGTCGCCGCTTCTTTTGAGCAGGCGGTTGTCGACGTACTGGTTAAGAAAACCGAGAAAGCTCTGAAAGTATGCAATGTCAAATCTCTGGTTGTGGGAGGCGGGGTTGCCGCAAATAAAAAACTTAGGGCATCGCTCCAAAATATGGTCAAAAACAAATATCCGGGGGTCTCATTATGGCTGTCTCCAATGTGGCTCACCGGAGACAACGCCGCGATGATAGGGGCGGCGGCATATTTTAAATTCGCTAAGTTGGGAAAAGCGGCCTATATCAACCCCTCTAAGCTTATGGCTAAAGGCAATCTTGGGCTATAATCAAAATTATGAACGGAGAGAAAAAAAATAAAGCCAGATATTCAATATTGATGCCTCCGCCGAATCTTACCGGAGAACCGCATGTTGGGCATATTATGCAACATCTTATATTGGACGCGTTGGCTCGGTTTAAAAGAACGCGAGGGTTTGATGTATTGCTTCTTCCGGGCGTAGACCACGCCGGCATACAATTTGAAGGAACCCTAAATAAATTATTGGCGAAAGAAAATCTTTCAAAAGAAAAACTCGGAAGAGAGGAATGGCTCAAACGCGCCTGGAAATTTAAAGATGAAATATATAAATCTTTCCACAACACCTGGAAA
>CAYRCJ010000030.1:0-9648 GCA_964422785.1 uncultured Candidatus Saccharibacteria bacterium
TTTTAAATATCCTCAATGGTTAGGAAAAAGAAGTTTGAGTTATTGGAAAAAAGTACAACAGGACTTTTTGAAAAAGTATGGACCCGATGAACATCTTGCAACCTGTGCTATTGTCAAAGAGATTGGCTTAAGAGAAAAAGCATATAAATTATTAGAGGCAGGAGGAAGTGCCAAATTAGATAAGGTTTTAAAATCTAGAAATTGGAATGAAAAAATAGTATCTTATTGTGATTTCAATTTGCATTCCCCTGTTGACTAATGAGGTTGAGCATCTTTCTAGAAATGCTTATTGGACAGTTATATATATATATTCAAATCATTTGCCCATTTGTTTATTCCGTAGAGGTTTAGCGAGGTGTTGTCCGCGGCGGGATTGTGGTGAACCTTTACGTTTCTTACAATTTCCCCGCTCTTTAGAGCGGTTTTCGTGGCTGATTTTACTTCTTTTCTAAAGTCGCTTATCTCCGCGCTCTCTTTATTTAAATACTCGGAAATCCAATCGTTTATTTCCCCGGTGCCTTTTCTGGTGACATATGCTTCAAATTTTGGATCGGTTCTCAGAAAATCATAAAGATATTGTCCCAGTTCCGCGTTGATATTCGCCTCTGTCAGCCCGCGGTATTGAGCTCCGTATGAATCATTGTCGTGTCCTGGCACCACCAAGATTTTTATGTCACCCCGGTTGTATTTTTCTGTGAGCATTTGGGGCGTAACTTTCTCCTGGAATAGCAAACTTGAAAAAACGGAAGCCAGAGACAGAAGTCCTGCCAAAAATATTTTTTGCATAAACAGCATTCCTTCATTATACTATAAATACTATGCCGCTACCCTGGGCTGCCAGAAGACAAATTATTATTTTGATGGTTTTGGCTCTTATAGTGCTTTTGATTTTGAGCGGAGTTTTTTATTTCTTTTTTAAAAAAATATTCAATTCAGAGCCTTCTTCAACTACGGCGCCGGCTAAAGACATCTCTATACTTTGGACGCGCGTTTTCCCGTCGCGCGAGGGATTCGCGGACGCGGCGGCGTTGTTGGAGAATCCAAATCAAGGCTTCGGCGCCAAAAAATTTACCTACGCGTTTCGAATCTATGACAAAGACAATGTATTGATCGCCATTAAAGAAAATCAGGCTTCTATGGATCCCGGTGAGAGGTTTGTAATTTTTGAACCGAATATCCCGGTGGAAAACAGATTGGCGGGAAGGGCTATTTTGGAAATAAAATCATTAAGCTGGGAATCTATGGCCGCGGCTCCGATTTTGCAGATCGATACCTTAAGAAAAGATATTTTTTCAGACAGCGATTCGCCAAGGGCTGAAATTAGCCTCAAAAACCAGGCCAACGAGAGCTACCATAATATTGAAGCTACATTGGTCCTTTTTTCAAATTCCGGAGAGGCATTGGCCGCCTCGCAAACCGCAATCGATGTTATGGCGATCGGGGAAGAGAAGAAGATAGTGTTTACCTGGCCTGTTAAGATATTGGACGTCGGGAATTCTCAGATTTTTATACGCCAATCGCCATGATTCACCATGTTAAATAATTTAAATTATGCGCAACTACAGCAAGATTATTATCGATAATTTAAAATTAAGATTTTTAAAAAATATTTAACATGGCAAGCAAAATTTTCCGTGAAATTGACTGGATTTTGATTCTTAGTGTTTTGATGCTCGCTTTTTTTGGAGTTATTACAATGAAATCTTTCGGGGGAGAGGCCGGGATTTCCGATTATTTTTTTAATCGCCAGCTTATATGGCTCGGAGTGGGACTTTTAATTTTTGTTGTTTCTATTTTTACTGATTGGGGTTTTCTGAAAACCAACAGTATTTTTTTGTTTATTCTTTATTTGACGGTTCTTTTTTTGCTTTTCTTTTTATTTGTCGCCGGACATATTTCCCGCGGAGCTCTTAGCTGGTACAAAGTTCATTCTGTGGGCATAGAACCGGTTGAGCTGATGAAGCCCATTTTGGTTTTGGTTTTGGCCAAATATTTTTCCAAAAGGCACGCTGAGATCGGGAGGGTTTTTCATCTTATAGTATCCGGCGTCTATACCGCGCTTCCCACCTTTTTTGTTATGATGCAGCCCGCGCTTGGATCGGCGATGATCTTGGTGTTTTTGTGGCTTGGCATGGCGCTCGCAGGCGGGATCAGATTTAAACATTTATTATTTCTGGGCGTTGCGGGGATTTTGTCGGCGATATTTTTTTGGCATTTTATACTTTTGCCATATCAAAAAGCAAGAGTTGTGGCTTTCGTGAGCCCGCAAAGCGATGTCCGCGGCAGCGGGTATCACGCTATTCAATCCATGATAGCCGTGGGGTCGGGGGGTATTTTTGGGAAGGGTCTGGGGTTTGGCACTCAATCCCGCCTCGAATTTTTGCCGGAACACCAGACCGATTTTATATTTGCCGCTTTTGCCGAAGAATGGGGATTGGTGGGAGCGCTGATCATTTTTTCATTTTTTGGAATGATAGTCTGGAGAATACTTCGGGCCGGCATTTATGCCGAAAGCAATCTTGAAAAATTATATTCAGTGGGACTCGCTATTCTTTTATTTTCGCAGGGGATGATCCATATCGGAATGAATATCGGAATACTTCCGATCACCGGTTTGGGGATGCCGTTTATGAGTTACGGAGGCTCGAGTTTGATAAGTTTATTTTTGGCGGTGGGGATTTTGCAAAGTTTCTCAATTCATAAAAAAGGAATAATTATCGGCACCGAAGAACGCTACAAAGAGGGGATTTTAGGAGCTTGACATTTTTATATTGTTTTGCTATAAAATTTAAGGATTTGAAAAATTCATAAGAATAGAAAGCGAGGATTTTATGGTCGGGTTCAAGATCAATTATAGAGGCAGGGAAGAAGAACTTTATGAGCAGCTGAAAACTCCGACTTCTTTAAATCAGGGCGGGCCTTTCCAAATTATGGCCGGACCGCAGGCTCCCTCTCATTATGTATGGGGAATTTGCCCGTTGGATAAACCGCTAGACACTGTTTATTTTAGCGCCCGGAATTTCGACAAGGATTACGCTTTGCGCGTTAACATATTGCCGGCTGTAAAGAAGAGCAGAGCGATGAATTTCGGGTCATTTGCCGGTGAGGCGATTGACGTCCACGCTATTCCTGTAAAAGCCGATGGTTTCTCAAAAAAATTCTATACCAAAACAGTTGGAGATGTGGTTTTTGTTTCCAGAGATAAAAAGGAAAATGAAATCTCCATATACATGGCAAGCAACGGCGACGTACACATAGATTTTGGTATTTTTGAAACAAATTCATTTTCCGGTGAAGAGAAGATTTTCCCGGATCTCGACGGGTTCAAAAAAGATTTGGAATTTTTCTGTCAGATTGTCGAAGAATTTGTTAACGGTATTTACGAAAATTCCAGAGTTTCTATCCAGGACATCACAGCCAATCTGCGGCCGATGAGAGTGCCCAAGCAATTGGATCCGGAAAAGAACCCGATGATAATGTCCAATGATTTGTTCGCCGGCGCAAGGAACGGCTTGGTGGAAAAATTAATTCTTGCGGATCGCCCGAATGTTTCTTTCGAGCAGATCGGCGGGCAGAAAAAAGCCGTGGAAGAAGTCAGAGAACTGGCGATGGATCTCGAAAGCAGCGAGTTGTACAACAAGTGGGGCACCGAGCCGGCGAAAGGCGTTCTTCTGATCGGCCCTCCCGGAAACGGGAAGACTCTATTGGCGGAAGCCTTGGCGTCATCTACAAAAAGAAAGTTTTTTCTGGTGAGATTAACGGATCTGATTAATTCTTTGTGGGGCGAGCAGGAGAAAATTTTGCAGGCTGTTTTTGATAAAGCCGGAGAAGAACCGAGTATAATTTATTTTGATGAAATTGATGCCATAGCTACCCGCAGGCATTCCGGGAGCGGTCTTGTGCAATTGGTTACCGTATTTTTGCAGAACATGGGAAGATCTTCCGATTCATCTAATATAACAATTTTGGCTTCCTCCAACCGTCCGGATTCTATTGATCCTGCGATAAAGCGGGCCGGAAGATTTGATATTATTATCGATGTTCCATTTCCTGACGAAGAAGGACGAATTGAGATTTTTAAAATTCATAAAGAAATTGTTGAAAAAAAGACAGGGTTTATTAAGTTCAAAGAAATCGATTTTTCCTTGCCGGCAAAGGATACGCCAGACATGAGCGGGGCGGATATAAAGGAAATAATAAGGCGCGCGCTTGTGGCTAAAGTAAGGGAAGAGAAGCGTACCCGAAAGACGCCTGAACCGGTGTCCACTGACGATATTTTAGCCATAATTAAGGATTACGAACGCCTGGAAAAGAAGGCCGCAAGATACGGTTTTACGGCTGATTTAAAGGAAAATAACAAGAAAAAACGATATTTAGACTAATAAACTAAAGCCCTATAAAAATAGGGCTTTTTTCTATATTAGGAAGCCCAAATCCACTGAGCTATTGACAGGTTTGGGGGTTATTTGTTACCGTGTATTTGACATAGAGTTGACACAATATTACAGGTTTGCTAGTATTATAAAAAATAACATGTCAAATTATTTACCAGTTCACCCGGAAGAAGTTACAAAGAGGCTTTTTAGCGTTTTGCCAAAAAGAACCAAGGATATCTTGGATAAGCGTTTTGGTCTTGGAAAAATTGCCGACAGGATGACTCTTGACGGCATCGGCAAGAAGTACGGCATTACCAGAGAAAGAGTCAGGCAAATAGAAGCCGACGGATTATCACGCATAAGAAAATCACAGGACTTTGCCGGATCGGCCCCTGTTTTTTCGGCAATCGAAAATTATTTTGAAAACAATGGAAGGGTTATTAGAGAAGACAAAGTTCTTGAAGGACTTTCTTCTCACCCAAAACATCAAAACCACATTTACTTTTTATTGACTCTTCATAATCCGCTTTCACGATTCCACGAAAATGAGAAGCTGCATGACAGATGGGTCTACGGTAAAGGATCACACGAACAGGCGGAGAAGACCTTGTCTCATACGGTAGAGGAACTTAAAAAGGCGGGATCCACTGTTTCCGAACCGAAGCTTTTCGAAATACTTACTTCCGGAGCCAAGGGCGTTACCGGAGGGAACGTCTCAACGGCGGCATTGTCAAACTGGTTGGCGCTTTCAAAATTGATCGCAAAAAATTATTTTGGCGAATGGGGTCTTACTGAATTTTCTTCCGTTAAACCGCGCGGGGTAAGAGACTTGTCGCACATGGTTTTGGGCAAGCACGGAAAGCCGCTGCACTTTTCAGAGGTGGCAGCTCATATCGGCAAGCTTATCGGCAAGAAGGTTCACGTACAGACAGTTCACAATGAACTTATCAAAGATCAAAGGTTTGTTTTGGTGGGCCGCGGGCTTTACGCCTTGAAAGATTGGGGATACGAAGCGGGCACCGTCAAAGATATAATTTCCAATGTTCTTAAACACAATTCACCGGCAACAAAAGAAAAGATAGTTTCTTTGGTCTCTCAAAAAAGATTTGTAAAACCCAACACTATTCTTATTAATCTCGAAAATAAGAAGTATTTCAAAAGATTGCCTGATGGTAGATACACTTTACTCTAACCAAATTTTAACAGGTATTTTCTCAGTCCTAAGTGCCACATGGTTTATTTGGTTACCTGTGGCTCTTTTTTTTATTTTGCGGGAGGAGTGGCTAAAATTTAAAAGATTAAAATTTGTTTCCGGGCTCAAATGGATTTTGCTCGAAGTCAAAGTTCCGAGAGAAGTGGCCAAAAGTCCCAAGGCCATGGAGAGTATTTTGGCCGGTATTCATGGCACATCAAAAAATCCGGATCTCATAGAAAAATATTTCAAGGGCGTTGTTTCTCCCTGGTTTTCTTTCGAGATAGTGGGAGACGAAACCGGCGTCCATTTTTACGTCTGGACTCAAGAGTTTTTCAAAAGGATGATCGAATCTCAAATTTACGCGCAATACCCGACTACTGAAATTTCATTGGTTGAGGATTACACTAAAAATCTGCCGCCGGTTTTACCTGATAAAGACTGGAATTTATGGGGTACCGAATTTATTTTGACTAAACCCGACGCTTATCCAATAAGAACTTATGAAGATTTTACGCTCGAAAAGGTAAGCTTGAAAGAAGAAGAATCAAAAATAGATCCTTTGTCCGCCCTGGTTGAATTTCTCGGAACTTTAACGGGAGGAGAAAAAATCTGGATGCAGTTTGTGATAAAGCCGGCTGATGACGCCTGGAAAGTTGAAGGTGAAAAATTGGTCGGCAAATTATCCGGCAAAGAATCTAAGACTCACATTCCGGCTATTTTTAAAGTAGTGCACAATATCAACAACTTAATAGGCTTGGGCGGAGAAGGAGAAAGAAAAGAATCAAAATCGCCAAATTTAACTTCCGGCGAGAAAGTTATAATTGAGGCTATTGAAGAAAATATTTCAAAGATCGGTTTTGAAACAGGAATCCGCTGGGTGTATCTGGCCCGTCGGGACAAATTTAATTCTCTGGCCGTCCCGGCGATAATAGGAATCTTCAAGCAATTTGCTTCGCCGACCCTCAACGGGTTTAAACCAAATAAGATGGCTACAACCAGCGCCGGATATTTTAACAAAGAGAAAATAGAACTCCAGAAAAAATCCAGGATTTTTAACGCTTATCGCTTACGGTCATTTTTTTCTCCTCCTTACACAAGCAAGCACTTTGTTTTAAATTCCACGGAGTTGGCAACCATTTACCATTTCCCGGGCACGGTAGTGGGTTCTCCGGGCATGACCCGCATAGAGGCCAAAAAAGGCGCCCCTCCGTCAAACTTGCCGATTTGACAAATTCTGTGGGTTTGGTATAATGAGGATGCTAGATAATAGCGGTGGGGAAACTTTCTCTACGGCTATTTTTGTTTTTAGGGTATAATTATAATATACAAATTCAATGGAAGACGACAAAAAAATAAACTATTTCGGGGAAACCAGCTTCCGCAACCAGAAGCAGCGTTTTGGCATAATGAAAAACGACCGCCGTAAGCACATGTATATCATCGGGAAAACCGGCATGGGCAAATCAACCCTTTTGGAAAATATGGCTATGCAGGATATCCAAAACGGCGAGGGCTTGGCATTTATCGATCCGCACGGGACAACCGCCTATAAGCTTTTGGACTTTGTCCCCGAGCACCGGATTAACGATGTTATTTATTTTGATCCGGGCGATTTGGATTTTCCAATAGGCCTCAACATTATGGAAAATGTTGACTCGACCAGGCGGCACTTTGTCGCCTCCGGGCTCATGAGCGTGTTTAAAAAAATATTCGGTCCGGACGTTTGGTCCGCCCGTATGGAATACATTTTGGGAAATACGGTGTTGGCGCTTTTGGAATATCCTGGCTCCACTCTTTTGAGCGTTAACTCAATGCTTTCAGTAAAAACATTCCGCAAGAAAGTGGTGGACAATATTACCGACCCGGTAGTCAAAGCATTTTGGACTCAAGAATTTGCCAAATACACCGAGAAATTCGCGGCCGAGGCTACGCCTGCCATTCAAAACAAAGTCGGTCAGTTTACCTCAAATCCTTTGATCCGCAATATTTTGGGACAAGCCAAATCAGCCTTTGATTTTAGAAAAGCGATGGATGAAAAGAAAATTTTGATAATGAACCTGGCAAAGGGCAGGGTGGGCGAAGAAAATATGCGGCTTATCGGAGCGATGGTTGTCACCAAACTATACTTGGCGGCAATGAGCCGCGTTGATACGCCGGACGAACGAAAACTGGTGGATTTTTTCCTCTACGTTGACGAGTTTCAGAATTTTGCCACCGAATCTTTTGCCAATATTTTGGCGGAGGCCAGAAAATACCGGCTTGATTTAATTTTGGCAAACCAATACTTGGCCCAACTTGATGAAACGGTGCGCGACGCGGTTATCGGCAACGTAGGCACATTGCTTGCTTTTAGAGTGGGCTCGGACGACGCTGAAATAATAGAAAAAGATTTTACTCCGGAATTTGAGGCTTCAGATTTGCTTAACTTGGGTTTCGCCAGCGTTTATTTAAAATTGATGATTGAAGGGATTGCTTCTCGTCCGTTTTCTGCCTCAACCTTAGGGCCGATAGCAAATGTTAACGCTTCATTTAAGGATCAGATTGTTCAGGCTTCGCGCAAAAATTATGGCACTCCCAAGGCGGATGTCGAAGAAGAGATCAGGCAACTCCAGGAAGATATTGGAAAAGATCCGGAAGGGCCCGCCGGCGGCGGCAAGGGAACTTTTACCCCGGCTTCAAGACCGCAGGTGCCGATGTTCGACGCGACTTGCGCGGTTTGCGGAAAGCCTGTTCAGGTGCCATTTCAACCTGACCCTCGGCGTCCTGTGTTTTGTAAAGATCATTTGGGCTTAGCTTCGACATACAGACCCGCTCAAGTTCCCACGCCTCCGCCGGCTCCCGTTCCGGCCCCTGCACCTACTGCTCCTGCTCCGCTCAGGGCGCCCGCCCCGGCGGCCAAAACTCCGGAACCGCCAAGGCCAATGCAGCAAATCAGAAAGAGTGATTTTGTACCGAGACCAGAATCTCGTCCGCCGGTTTCTTTAAGCGAACTGTCAAAAAAAATGGAGCCAATGAAAAATCGTTTTGAAACTCCAAAGAAAAACGATACTCTCCAGGCTCTAAGAGAAGCGCTTAAAAAATCTCAGCAAGAAAAATCCAATATTTTAAAACCCGGCGACAGGATCGAATTGTAAATTATGGAAATAAGAAAAATAATTTTCACGGTTTTTATTTTGGTTGTTTTGGTCTATTTTTTCTACGGAGCCGCAGGGGTTATTTTTTCTCCAAAGCTGGAAATATTCGAGCCTAAAAATATGGCAGTATTGCATACTGTGGCAACGAATATTTCCGGTCAAAGCGAACCAAAAACCGCGGTTTGGGTTGCCGGGAGGGAATTTGTAACGGATGAAAATGGATTTTTCAAAGGCGAGTTATCGCTTGATCCCGGATATAATGAGCTTGGAATTAAAGTCAAAAACCGTTTCGGCAAAGAGACAAGAAAAATATTACAATTGGTGGTGGAGTAAAAATAGCACAGGATGAGTTTTTTTACTTTCCTCGCCTCGTCCGCCAGCTGGCGGACTCGCTCGGGGTGGCTTGCTAGCCAAACCCGTAAAAACCCTCATCCTGTGCTATTTTTTCACGTTTTGCATTATTTTTTACGCCAGTATACAATATTCCCATGACAAAAAAAGAAGAAAAAACACCAAAACAGTTGGGCAAAGGCGGGGGAGATAGTGAAGCGCGTTGGCGGCAGGTAGATGCCGCTGTTCGAGACCTTCAATCGAAATACGGAGAAGGTATTTTAATGAAATTGGGCGATGTCCCAAAAGTGGATATAGATGTAATCCCGACAGGATCTCCAAGCCTTGATATGGCGCTTGGGGTTGGAGGGGTGCCGCGGGGAAGAATTATAGAAATTTATGGACCGGAATCTTCAGGGAAGACCACTTTAACTTTGCATATTGTGGCGGAGGCCCAAAAGAAAGGCGGCATCTGCGCGTTTGTGGACGCGGAGCACGCGATGGATCCGGAATACGCCAAAAAACTGGGAGTCAAAGTAAACGATCTTTTAATATCACAGCCGGACACAGGCGAGCAGGCTTTGGAAATTGTTGAGTCTTTGGTGAGGTCCGG
>CAYRCJ010000031.1:0-8926 GCA_964422785.1 uncultured Candidatus Saccharibacteria bacterium
GGTGCGAATGTAAGAACCCATCTGATTTATCCGATTGGTAATAAGGCTTATGGTTTTTTGATACGAATCAAGATGGCCGCGCACTTCTTCAACCTCACGGCCCTTTATTGTTTTTCTTTCTTTTATGTCTGCGATTTCTTCCCAAATGTTTCTGTGAATATTTAAGTATTTTTCCAATTGATCCTTAAACTCCCTGAAAAATATCTGCATCTCCACCAAATCTTTTGGAGATTCTGCGCCTTTGGATACCACAAAAATAAATTTGGGAGTTTTGTAAACCTCCGTATTTTTTGAAAAAATTTTACTATATACTTCTCCGAACTCTTTAGGAACCTCAAAATTTTCTCCCGTCAATCCAACGACCGCCGGATGCTCTGTTTTTATGTTTGCTAAAATTTTTGGGGTCGGGGCGCCGAGCGAAAAAATATAAGAAACCGCCGGGCTGAAAGCGTTGTCAAAATAATTTTTTAAAATTTGGTGAGCTTTTTCTATGTCTCCGGATTCCATTTCCAAAATATAAAGCCCGTCTTCGTAGTATCTTATTTCTATGCCGCTGTTTGTTCTGGCCCTCACAAATTCCAGATACCCCGCCTCGCGGCTTACTTCCGAAAAATCCAAAAGCTTTTGAAATTCCTTTAGCTTTTTGGAAGATAGTTTCAGATTGGATGCTCCGCGGGCAAAAAGATCGTACACTTCGCTCAAATGGAGCGTTGTCCTCTGATACCATCCGCCGTAGGTTATTTTATATGACCCATCCATGAAATTATTATATCATAAAAATATGAGTTGCAGGAATTATGTTATTAGCAGAACGCGCATAATATAATTTCTGCAATTTTTATGGTTTATTTTTTTAAATCACCAATCCCCAGATGCTCCTCCACCGCCGGAAGATCCGCCGCCGAAACCGCCGAATCCCCCGCCGCCCGGTCCGCCTCCGCGCCCTCCGCGATTTATCCACATCATCCAAAATGGCAGGCGGCCGGCTAATTTATTTTTTTGATAGGCGCGCGACGAAAAAAAATCAAAAATTAAACCAAGCGCTGAAAATAAGATAATCGCCGCGACGCCGATATATAAAAAACCGAATAGCGCTCCGGTTAAAATCCCGATTATCCCGCCCGCGATTCCCCCGCCCCACCAAGATTTTGATTGAGGCAAAGTCCGCAAAGAAATCATGAAAACTACAAAGATCAGCCAAAGTATAAAAGAATTGTCGGCGCCGTTGTTTGTATTTGTTTGGGCGGAGGCGGGAAATTCTCCTTTGATGGCCGATTCTATTTGAGAAACTCCGTCTTTTATTCCGGAATAATAATCTCCGTTTTTAAAAGCCGGTTTAACAAAATCGTTAAGTATCGTTGAACTTTGGGCGTCCGTAAGCGCCCCCTCGAGCCCGTAACCAACCTCGATTCTAAGTTTCTTGTCTTCCTTGGAAATTAAAAATAAAACTCCGTTGTCTTTATTTGTTTTACCGATTTTCCAATCTTCAAAAAGTTTAACCGCAAAATTTTCTATGGTATCGCCCCTGAGGCTTGAAATTGTCACTACGGCAATTTCATTTGAGGTTTCATTTTGAAAATTTTCCAGATCAGCTTCGATCTGTCGCCCCTCTTCCGTCTTCAATATCCCGGCGTAATCATTTACAAAACCGGAAGGAGAACCGGGATTATAATAAGCCCCGCTACTAAATGGCGCTAAGAATAGAAGTAAAATTAAAACTTTCTTCAATGTCTTAAAAATTTACTTTTGGAGCTTCCGCGCTTCCGGGAGCGGCCTGAAAATAAGTTTTTTCTTTAAATCCGTAAAGAGACGCCAAAATTCCGCTTGGAAATCCTTTGACCAGTAAATTATATCCGCGGACCTGATCGTTAAAACGCTGACGCTCGACACTTATTCTGTTTTCAGTTCCTTCCAGCTGAACCATCAAAGTTTGAAAGCTTTGGGAAGATTGAAGCTGAGGATAATTTTCCACGATTACCAAAAGTCTCGAAAGAGTTGTTTCAACGTCATTGGCCGCCTGAACCTTGTCTTCAGTGGAGTTCGCTCCGGAATATTTCGCGCGGGCCGCCGCCAAATCGCCGAAAACTTTCTGCTCCTGCTTGGCAATTCCCTGAACAGTCGCCACTAAATTCGGAATCAAATCAAATCTTCTTTGATATTGAGTTTCAACTTGCGCCCACTGTGTGTTAATACTTTCGTTCGCGCCAACCAAACTGTTGTACCCGCTCCAAGCGTAAAGGCCGATTAAAACTGCCAATACCAAAACAATTATTAGAGGTTTTTTCATATGGGTATATTATATAACGATAGTATGATATAGTAAACACTCCCGCGATAATTATCGTGGCAAGCTATGTTGATAGACGATATTACAATAAAAATAAAATCGGGAGACGGCGGCAATGGATGTGCCGCTTTTAGCGGCAACATGATGACTTTGGGGCCGACAGGCGGCTCCGGCGGCAACGGAGGCAGCGTTTACTTTGAGGGTGTTTCAGATTTAAGCTCGCTCAATAGGCTGCGCCATAAAAAAGTTTTTAAAGCGGAGAACGGCGAGCCCGGCCAAAGAAAACTAAACGACGGCGCCAGAGGAGAAGATCTGATTATTCCGGTTCCGGTCGGCACGGTGATCCACAACCTCAGCTCAAAGACAGATCAGGAAATCGTAAAAATCGGAGAAAAAATCCTGGGCATTCAGGGTGGGCTTGGCGGAAAAGGAAATTATCATTTTCGCGGATCAAAAAATACCACGCCCAAACAATTCCAGAAGGGGCTCCCGGGGCAAGAAATCAGAATCCGCCTGGAACTTAAGCTGATCGCCGATATCGGCCTCATCGGTCTTCCCAACGCCGGAAAATCTAGCCTTTTGAACGAACTCACAAACGCCAAAAGCAAAGTCGCCAATTATCAATTTACCACTCTCGAACCAAATCTCGGGGTTTATTACAGTTTAATCCTTGCCGACATCCCCGGGCTTATTGAAGGAGCCTCCGAGGGCCGCGGACTTGGAGTAAAATTTTTGCGCCATATCGAGCGTACAAGAATTTTGTTTCACCTGGTGTCCGCGGAATCGCAAGATATAACCGCGGATTATAAAACAATCAGAAAAGAGCTTGGAAGTTACAACAAAACACTTCTGGAAAAAGAAGAATTTTTATTTTTAAGCAAGGTGGATTTGGTAAGCGCCCCGGAAGCAAAAAAGAAATTGTCGGAGCTCAAGAAATTAAATCCAAACGCAACGCCGCTTTCAATCCATGATTTTGATTCTATTACGGCGGTTCAAAAAATTCTAAATAATATTAAAAAATAGCCCATCCGGGCTATTTTTCATTTTACTTTCATATCCAAATCTTTAAAGATCGATTCGGCTTCCGCCAAAAACTCTCTGTCAGCTTCGCTTTGTTTTTGTTTTTCGGAATCGCGATGTTCTTTCTTTTTCAAAATCGCGCGGTATTTTTTTATCCATTCAGCCGAAAGCAGCTTTTCCCATTTGCCGGCTCTGTATGAATCCACCACCAGATACTCACTCGCCCCTTCTTTCACAGGAATACATTTTTCTTTTTCATTCTTGTCTTTCGGCAGCCACTGAGTTTGATTGGCATCAAAAACAATTTCGCCGTTAAACCAAATTTTAATATATTGGTTTTCGTGAAATTGGCCCGAAGTATTAAAAGCGATTCTTAAAATTGACTTGCCGAAAGTTTCTTCAAAAACGCCGCTTTCCGCCACACAGCAGCTGCGCACATCCTCTTTGTGTTGGCCGACTTCGCGCACCACTTCGATGGCTTTCTTCACCAAATCTTTGTCTCTGATTTCCGTAAGCTTTTTTAAAATAAGCTCCCTCGCGCGTTTAGCTTTATAATCGCTCATTTTCAATACCTCCAACCCACCACCACTATAGCGCCTGCCTTAAATTTTGCAATTATGTTGATGCAATAAATATATTTTTAAATCTCCTGCAGATAAAAAATCCCGGTAACAAAAACATCAGAAAATGAAGGAACAAAAATAACAAAACAACCGAGGGCAACTGGTGCCTTTGTATGAAGTACATTGTCTGAAGCAAAACCGCCGGAGTGGCAGATATGGCGAAAGCCACCCGAAAAGGAGTTTTTAAATATTTTTTAAAAACAATGTATCCGGCAAACCCCCACAACGTGCCGTAGAAAATCTTATGCGGAAAATATGTCGACGGCACGGAAAAATAGGGACTCAAGCCGTGAACAAAAAAATCTATGATAGTGCCGAGAGAAATAATAACCAAAATCAAACCTATTCTTTTTAGCCAAACCATGGTTAGGAGTTATTTGCTGACAGTAACCGAAGCTTTCATAGACGGGTGGAAAGAGCAGTGGTAAGCAAAAGTACCCACGGTATAGAACGTAAAGCTATGTGACTGGCCCGGAGGAACAGCTGAATCTAATGGATCGCCATTATCTCCCGTCACTGTGTGCGGAACCGAATCTTTGTTATTCCAAACTACCGTATCGCCTTTTCTGATGTTTATGGACTGTTTGCTGAAGGCAAATCCTTTTATATCAATCTGATATGTCTTCGCGTTGGAAACCGGAGCTTTGACTTGAGAAGACGGAGCCGTTGACCCTGCCTGCTGGCTTGGGGCGTTTTTGTTATTAAAGTAATAAAAGCCGCCGAAAATGATAACGGCTAAAACAACGAGAACTGAAATAGTGTTTTTCATATATTTTAATTATATCGCGCGCTTTATTCGCCGGCAAGTCTAATCAGATTTCTTCCCACCGCAGGCTTTGATAAAGTTTTTATGCATATTCGCGAGTTCTATCGCCGGCATTTTTGCAAAAACTTCCCGGGAGTCGTGCGACTCCTCCCGAAACGCAATGTCTTTGGCGAGTATATTCGGATGTATTTCCAACGCGCGATGGTTGAGGCCAGCGAGTGAAAGACCGGCGAGAGTGCGCACGCGGGACAACGCCACATAGCCCTGCCCATATTCAAATGTGTCGGAAAGATCCATGTGCGCGGCATCAAGCGACATCCCTTGGCTTTTGTGCACAGTAAGAGCCCATGCAAGCCGAAGCGGTATTTGGATAATCCGCGCGAGAGTTTTTCCGCCGTCTTGCAGGCTCCACTCCTCCGGCTCCGCGTCGATGATGCGCCCTTTATTTGTTTTTACAATCGGATATTCTCCGTCCTTGGAAAATCCGCTGATCACGCCAAGCGTGCCGTTAACAAATCTTCTCTGGGCGTCGTTTCTGGTAAACATTACCCGCGCGCCCGTTCTTAATGTTAAAGTTTCAGGAGAAAGACAACCGCGCTTGAGCCCGGCCACCAAATTTTCCGGGCCGCGAGATTCCATTTCAAATACTTTTGGCGCCCCGGAAAGCTTAGCGAGCTCGGCTTGATTTATGCGATCAACATTTTCGTTGTGAGAATATAATTGGGTGACTCCGTTTTTAGGCAAGCGCGCGTACCGGGTGCGCAAAAGCTCGCGATGCGACTCAGCCACGCAGCCCTTGCGTATTGCTGAAAGAAATTCTAGAAATACCGCGTCTTCCTGCCGGTGCTGTTCTGAAAGATAACAAACCAGCGGATTTGCCGCTTTCCAGGCCGGAGATGAAAATGCAAACTCCACATGGCCGTCCGACAAAAAAGATTTTTGATCATTTTCATCATCGGGCCGGCGGCTTACAGGAGGCAATTGGAAAAAATCTCCGACAAAAACCACCTGCAGACCGCCGAATGGCTGCTGGTTTTGGCGGACTTCGCGGCAGACCATCTCCACCATTGAGAGAGTATTCGCGGCGAGCATGGAAACTTCATCAATAATTAAAATACTGGCATCGCCAACGCGCTTGGCAACTTTTTTATTTTGAGAAATGGCGTCGAGCTCGTACTCGGTGAGGAAATTTTTAATTCCGATTCCGCTCCATGAATGGATTGTGAACCCCCCGATGTGCGTGGCGGCAATTCCGGTGGAAGCTGTTATCGCGGGCTCTATGCCCCGTTCACGAAGCCAAGTTACATAGCGATTAACCATGTGCGTTTTGCCGCTCCCCGGCTCGCCAGTCAAAAAAACATTCGCTCCGGTTTTGAGAATCGCCAATGCTTCATCTTGAGTCATTCAAGTATTCTAGTTGAGTATTTGGTTTTTCTCAAATTCAAGAAATTACTGCCACGCACCGATAATCGCGCCCACCGCCAAGAGAGTTACCAACATATTTCCTATACCAATCCAAAATAAAGTCATCTTCCCGCCCCAAAGCGCGTCGCCCAGTTTAAGCGGCACAATAAAGCCGATCCACACCCAAAATGCATTATTTATTCCTCCAAGCGCGCCTTTGTGGCCGCTCAAGGCAATGAACCTTGCAAAAACAAAAAACATCACTAAGCTCGCAATAAATTGATGAATCTGATTTAGCTTTTTTTATGCTTCAACAATTTTTTATCTGTTATTCTCAACTCTGGATCGATTAAAAAAAGAAGGCTTAGATTTATAACCGTTTCCGCTATTCTAAAATCTACTTCTACATTATTTTCTTTGGGATGCGCTGAAAGTATTCTATAGGTATTTATTGTATCTAAAAGTGACTTATGTTTGTCAGGCATAATTTTTTTTAAGCTTTTGAATTCACCCCCAGCGAACTCATTTCTATCAAAAAGTTTTATAATTCCGCCCAGCGGACTTTTCTGAAAATGCTTTTTGTAGATGGTTTTATTTTTTTTATTAATAAGATTGTGTAGTCGCGCCTCTACTGCAGAGGCGGCCATAACCGTTGATGATCTGAAACAACTCGATTCTAAACAAGTAATGGATTCTCCTAGCCTTCTGCATTCTAAACAAGTTAATTGACTGAGGCGTTTATTAATTTCAATTTCAACATCTTTGATAGCGGATATTAGTTGATCCAAGTTCTTTTCGAATTCATCTGCTGTGCTATTTTGATATGGATCTGCCATTGTTTTTACAAATCCATCAAGGATGTTGGCTTCGTAGTTATCTCCTATTAAGTATTTGATGCTCGTTACAAAATATTCGAGATATTGAATCCAACCAATCTCATTATTAGAAATCACATAACAATTTGAATCGACGTTTTCCCCATGATTCGCAAATGAACACCATTTTTTGTATTCTTTTTTTATAGGAAGTAAAAAGCTTCTTGAAAAGGAACGAGAAGAACCCTTAAGGTAGTGAATTAATTCTGATTTATCTCTAAGAATAAACATGTCTGATTAGCGAAGTCTAGTTAATTAAATCTATCGATTCCTGGCGGAGGCGGGAGGATTCTCCTTCAGCTCTCGTTCCGCCGTCGCGGAACTCGGCTTAGGCACCAGCTCACAAAATTTTCTGCTGAAAATTTTGCTCCGCTGTTCGAATCCTCCCACTTCAACATATTCAAAAATTTAAAGGCAATCGTGCCTTAAAATTTTCGATGCGGAGGCGGGAGGATTCGAACCTCCGATACCTTTCGGCATACTCGCTTTCCAAGCGAGCGCACTAGACCACTATGCGACGCCTCCAAAAATATATAGTACATATTAAAAAATACGCGGTCAAACAAAAAAACTTCTCCGATAACCATCAGAGAAGTTTTTGATTTAATACGCGCGCATACCCGCCCGCTCGATCACCATGCCGATATACTGAATCGTGAAAATAAGAGCATCATAGAAAAAATGGATAACTATCGCCGCCGGAAGGCCAAAACGAAACATAAGAGAAAAGAAAAACATTCCGATAAACCAGCTGTTTATAAATCCAAACCATCCGAGATATTTGTGTCCGTTCCGAAATGAAGCGTTGGAGGAAAGTATAGCCGCGCCGATCGCCCATTTGCCGGGATCGGCTAAAAATTCTTTCAGAATGCCAAGCGTAAAAAAGTTGGCAACGGGCCCGGAAATATGAACCTGAAAAAACTCCCCGACCCCAAAACCTAAAAATCCGAATATCAGATAGTTGCCCACGGTGATTATCGGGATTGCCGCCAAAAAAATAATCCACCTATGGCATATCTCCTCTACTACTCCCGCCCACACGCTCATCAAAAGTCTTTCCAATAATCTCTCCTCGGCATATTTAACTTCCACCCAATCGTTCCCTGCGGCAAGGCTTGCAACGCTTGCGATGAAAGTAACCCCGAAACCCCACGCCAACAACCAGTATGATGCCTGAAACCACTCGCCCACAGATCCCTTAATCCGCAAAAGTCCGAATGCTCCCCATGGTAAAAAGGTCGGATAAAAATACGAGACAAAAATTATTACCGCGGAATAAATAAACACGGATAACCAAAAATACTCCGCATCCTTCTCTTCGCCAAAAAGAATGATTTTTGAGTACACTGCCGCCTCCTTTGTATTTCAAAAAGCTATTTGCTTCTCTATAATATCTAACACGAACCTTAATAAAAGTCAACAGAGCCCGCGGGCACCGCGCGCGTACTGCGATATGTTTTTCTTTTTTAAGAAAATGATTAGTAATCCATGTGTCCGCCGCCCATCGGCATTTGCGGATTTTCTTTCTTTTCCGGAATCTCCGCCACCAATACTTCAGTGGTAAGCAACATGCTTGCCGCCGAAACCGCGTTTTGAAGCGCTGAGCGGGTTACTTTTTTGGGATCTACAATCCCCGCTTTCACCAAATCTTCATAATTGCCTGTTGAGGCGTTGTATCCCATATTTCCTTTTTGTTTTTTAACCGCGTCCACCACCACAGCACCCGACACTCCGGCATTTTCCGCAATCTGCCAAAGCGGAAGCGAAAGAGCTGATCGCAAAATTTCCACCCCCACTTGTTCATCCCTATCCATACTTTCATCTTGATCCATTCGGTTCATCATTTTGGTTAATACGTCGAGTGAGCGAATTAAAGCCACTCCGCCCCCGGGAACTATTCCCTCTTCAATCGCCGCGCGAGTGGCGGAAATCGCGTCTTCAATGCGATGTT
>CAYRCJ010000032.1:0-8835 GCA_964422785.1 uncultured Candidatus Saccharibacteria bacterium
TGGGTGAGCGAATTTCGCTCACCCGGTAAAACTAGGCTGGGCCGAGCACCAGCGTGGTGAAGTTGGGTTTGCACCCTTCCTCGTAGATGACGACATCGACAAGATTTCTCCCATCGCAATCGTTATCCTCCACTGCAAGGTACTCCTCCACGATCATCGACTTCTTGTCGGTGTTCGTGAAGCGCGCGATACGGAGATACTGACGCTCTTCGTCAAGATCTGCACCGCGCGAGTACTCTTCATCTTTCAACTCTTCGACATACGGAATGCTCCGCTGACGAAGTGCCGAAAGAATGCCATCGTACCGCTCCCAGCCGTACGTTCCGTGGTCCCAAGACATACTTTCACCTCCTGCCACCATTATACACCCAATATAGAGATTTGTCAAGTGGTTTTGACAAAGTTTAGAGATATGTTAAAAAAGCCTTATTTTATAAGGCTTTTTTGGATTTTATCCAGTTTAAGATGTTTTTAACATCTGAAAAGCGGCCATTTTCCGTTGAGCCTAAAACCACGATTCCTATAGGATTTCCGATCGGATATTCTGTAATTATCAGTAAATTTCCGCCGGCTAAATCGGTGTAGCCGGTTTTTGCGCCCAAAAGCGGGGTTATTTCTGAATCCAAATTATTGGTTGGATTTAATTTATGTATGAATCCTTCTGTGGATTTAACTACGCGGACGCTCCCCAAACTCCAAATCGGAGAATCAAGCGTTTGCGAAGCAATTTTTATCAAATCTTCCGCGGATCCATATCCGCCGGCCACCTCTCCGGATACATCGAGCCCGATAGGATTATTAAATTTCATGTCGGACGCGCCGAGAGACTCGGCTTTATTTTTCATTAAATTTAAAAACCACTCTTCGTCTCCAAAATTTTCCGCGAGCGCGGCCACCGCGTCGTTTGATGATTCAACCATCGCCATCGCCAAAAGATCGCGCGCCCTCAAATGCTCCCCCGCTCTCAAGGAGCTGGGCTCAGGAGTTGAGATCGCTTTTTTAGAAATTTGCACTTCTTCGTCCAGATCTGCCTGGTCCGCGACAACCAAAGCGCTGATTATTTTGGTAAGGCTGGCTAAAGGCAAAACTTCTTTAGATTTTTTTTCAAATAAGATTCCTCCGGTTTTTAAATTTTCGGCCAAAGCCGCTTTCGCCTCAACAACCGGTGAAGGATTGTTGGCCGCCTCTTTAACTTCCGCCAAAGATTTATCATTGGTCGAATTTTTAGCGACGGGCAAAATCAAAAAAATACCGAGCCCGGCAATCACAACCGCTAATTTAATTAAATTATTTTTCATTGATCTGGCCGGCGATAAACTCCTCCAACTTTTGGGCAAATGAACCGTACTCCGGAAGATCTGAAATTGATGAAAGGCCCAAAAATTTCAAAAAATCCCGCGAAATTCTATAGATATAAAGGCGTGAATCTTTGGGATCGCGAATACGCTCCACCAGGCCTCTCATGAGCAAATTTCTTATCATGAAAGATGAATTAACTCCCCTTATGTAATCTATGTCCGACCGCCGCATGGGGCCCTTATAGGCAATTATGGAAAGCGCTTCCATCGCGCTTCTGGTTAAGTCCCCGCTGAATTCTTCCTTGGTAAATTCTTCCACGATCTTGGAAACCGCGCTTGAAGTTACCAGGCTCACCTTATCTTGATCCTGCAAAATATCCAAATGGTGCCCCAGAGATAAATGCTCTTTTAACTCCGAGACGGCGGAATTTATTTCTTCATCAGTTTTTTTGAGTACTGCCGCGAGCTTGGAAATAGTGAGGCCTTCACCGGACACAAAAAGCAAAGCCTCTATTTTTTTTGTCAGTTCATTCATTGTGAAGATTGGTTAAATTTTTTAATTTCTATGCTGCTGAAAGAATTTTTCTGATTAAAAATCAGGAACCCCTCTTTTATCAATTCCAGGAGGGCCAGGAAGCTTACTATCACCTCAACTTTTTTCTTTTTGCCTCCCTTTATTTCATCGAAAGAAAATTCCAAAGATTTGTGAAGCCTGGATTTTAATTCTTCCATTTTTTCCTCAATTGAAACAGCCTTTTCAACTATATCCGTCGGCAGCTCCTCGCGCTTTGGGAGAACCGTTAAAATCTCTAACAAAATCGAACGCAGTGTTTCCTTGGTTACGCCGTTTGGAGGAGAAAAAAATTGCCCCATTCCGGAATACGCCTCTCTTCCGAACAAATGCTTATTTTTGGCTTCGAGCTCGCGCAGATGCAAGGATAAAGTTTTGAAAAATTGGTATGTTTTGAGGCGCCTTTCCAATTCTTTGATATCCGTGGCCTCTTCTTCTGAAATGCTCAAGTTCGGAATCAGAGAGCGGGATTTTATAAGCATCAGAGTGGAGGCTATAACCAAAAAAGCCGCCAGTTCTTCTTTGGAGATTTCTTCCAAAGTTTTCAAATACGCAATATATTGATCGGCAACTTCCGCCAGAGAAATTTCGTTTATGGAAAGCTTCCGGTCCTCAACCAAATTGAGAAGCGCGTCCAAGGGACCTGAAAATTTATCCAACAAAATCTGATACATAACTTAAATATTGTATCTCAAAAGCATTCTCATAAATACTTGACAATAAAATAAAATCAGCATATAGTTTGCGGAGGTGGATTTCAAAAAAACAAGGAGGCGTTCATTGAAAAACAGAATCATCCGTATTATTGGTCTTTTCCAGGCTTGCATATGCTTAGCGGCTCTGCTTTTATTTGCGACATTGATAGCCAGCATAAGCGGAAGAAGGCCGGATCTCTGGATATATCCGATTTATAAAAGCGTGGTGGCTGAAGAAGAAAAGAATTTTCAGAATTTTGTTGATGAAATTTGCGCTCAAAAAAAATGCGAAGATAAATATGAGGTCAAAGTTTATATATGGACCGTTCCTTTTTTCGCTGACGACGCGTACATGGCGCAGAATAAAAAGGCCATTTTTTTAAAAAAAGAGTTTTATAGATAAGTTCGATGAAAACGAAAAATTTGCCATCCTGAGCCACGAACTTGGGCATGGAATACTTAATACTGCCGATGATTTTCAGGCCGATGCGTTTTCCGCCGCCGTATCCGGCAAAAAATCAACCATAAGCGCTCTTAAAAAAACTTTGGTGATATTTCCCGGCAATGAATTTATTAAAAAAAATGTAAATGACCGGATCGCAATGCTCGAAAAAACAACCGAAAAAGCCCCGTGAAGGGGCTTTTTTTATTCCTCAACTTTTATGTGGAGCTCTTTTAATTGCTTTTGAGATACTTCCGAAGGCGCGTCCATCACCGCCGTCTGCCCGGAGGAAACGGCAGGAAATGGTATCACCTCCCGGATGCTTGGCTCGCCAAGCAAAGCATACATCAACCTATCCAGCCCGGGCGCAATCCCTCCATGTGGAGGCGCTCCGTATTTAAAAGCTTCCAGAAAATACGCAAATTCTTTTTTTTGCTCTTTACTAAAACCGATTAAATCAAAAATCTTCTCCTGTATTTCCGCTTTGTGAATACGCACGCTACCGCCCCCTACCTCAAAACCGTTGAGCACCATGTCGTGTTGGAGCCCGCGGACTTTTGTCGGATCGGTATCCAAAAGCGGAATGTCGTCCGGATGCGGCGCGGTAAACATATGATGCGAAGGCGCGAATTTCGCGGAGCCGGAGCCGTGGAAAAAATCTTTCTCGGACTGCTCTGTAAAAAGCGGGAAATCCAAAACCCAAGCGAAGGCTAATTCATCCGGATCCTGTTTATTTTTTCTCAAATCCGGCTTATCTGTGCCGTATTTTTCCTGGGCTTCCTTGTGAGTAAGCCTCGGCCAAGGAATTTGGGCAATTCTTTTTTTGGGGAAAAGTTTTTGAACAAGTTCTGTGAACATATTCTCCGCGAGCCGCAAAATATCTTCCTGATTTACAAATGACATTTCAATATCCAGCTGGGTAAATTCTCCGTAGGCCCTGTCCGCTCTGGGATCTTCATCGCGAAAACATTTCGCAATCTGAAAATATTTTTCCATCCCGGCAATCATTAAAAGCTGTTTATATTGCTGAGGCGATTGCGGCAGGGCATAAAATTTGCCCGCCTGAAGACGCGAGGGAACCAAAAAATCACGCGCTCCCTCCGGAGTCGATTTTGTCAGGATCGGGGTTTGGATTTCCCAAAAATCCTGGGAGATAAGGTGGCTCCTGATGAAATGAGCCGCTTCATTATATAAACGGATATTGTTTTTCATCCGGTCTCTCCGCAAATCCAAGTACCTGTATTTATTGCGGAGCTCTTCATCTATGTCGAGGCCGGCGGTATCAATCGGAAAAGGCGGAGTTTCCGATTGATTTAAAATTTCCAGAGCGGTCGCCTCGATTTCTATTTTGCCTGTTTGAGAATCTTCGTTCACCATTCCTGCGGGGCGCTCTTTTACCAAGCCGTCAATCGCCACCACCCATTCAGAACGAAGTTGTCCGGCGATTTTTAAAACCTCCTGATTCTTTGGAGAGAACACAACCTGAACTATCCCCCACCTGTCACGGAGATCAATAAAAATAAGCTTGCCGTGGTCTCTACGGACATTAACCCATCCCAAAAGCCTTATATTTTTACCGATATGATTTATCGCGTCCTTAGTTAAAACTCGCATTTGTCTATCTTAGGATAAATCCGCCGGCAATTCAACAAAAAATGTGCTGCCCTGTCCAAGGCCGGGCGATTCAACCCAAGCGCGGCCATGGTGATCTTCCACAACTTTTTTGACAAAATAAAGTCCGATGCCCATTCCGTCGGGACGGATTTTTCTGGCCTCTTCGCTTCTGGTGAATTTGGTGAACAATCTCCCGATTTCGTCCGGGGCTATGCCCATTCCGTTATCTTTAACTGAAAAAATAAGACTCTTGCCGTTTCCGGAAACAGTATTTTTGAGGCCGACTATAATCTCCCCGTGATCGGAATATTTAACGGCGTTATCCAACAGATTCATCGCCACCTCATGCAATTTTTCCTTATCCCCGGAAACAACACCGCCGTCTTTAAGTTCGTTTTCAAACTTGATGCCTATACTCTTTTTAGCCGCGGCGTCTTTAACTTCCTCGACGACTCCCGCCACAATTTCGCCAAGATTCAACTTTTGAAAATCATAATGAATTTTGCCGGCTTCAATCCTGGAAAGATTCAACAAATCCAAGACCAAAGACACCAGCTGATTTGATGAAGAAAAAATCATATGCATAACTCTGTCCAATTTTTCTTCAATTTTCCCGTATGAACCCTCGAGAATCATAGATGAATATCCTTTGATGGCCGTAAGCGGGGTCAAAAGCTGGTGCGAAGCCAGGGAAATGAATTCCGATTTGGCTTGATCAAGTTTTTTCAACTCCGCGTTTGCATGCTCGAGCTTCATCGTTAAGTTTTCAAGCTCTTCTTTTTGCTTAACTTCTCTACGAACGCTCCGCACCAAATAAGAACTGAAAAATCCGGTTATCAGAAAAAATATGAATCTTAAAATTGATTCAGTGGTCGTTTTAGAAAAAACTATTTCCAAAAATAAAATAAAAACTATGGCGGAAGAAAGCATTTCCGCCGCGATTACCTTGACATTTAAGAGATGATGCCGGGTTATGGCATAACAGACCGCGATAACGATAATCGCCGTAAAAATAGGCCCCAGCCAGGTGTACAACCAGTCTGACACAAAAGGAGACGGCAAAATTAAATTAAAATAAACGCCGAAAAGCCCGGCGGTTAAAATGCTCCAAATAATGTAGCCGATGTTGGTTTTAGTTTCTCCTTGGGATTTACGCCACTTTTTGTAAAGCGAATCCAAAGATCCGAAAAAATATGAAATAAAATATACCGCGAATACCGAGTAGCCGATAGGCTCCTGAAGGCCCGCTTTTACTCCGCCTTGATCTGTTATATCGGAGATTAAAATATTCGGGAGCATAAAAAAAGCAACCAAAAAAACAGTACTGGCTATCAAAAAAACCTTTTTCTTTTTAGTGATCGGCTCCTCCGTCGGGAAATAATGCATAAAAATATAAAGGGAGCTGGCAATAAAAACAGCCGCCAGATAAGAAATCTTCAGAAAGAAAATTGCTATGTCCTTGCCCGATGCGGTTCTAAAAATAATCAAAGAGCCGGCCCACAATGCCAAAGAGCCCGCGAAAACTGAAAACCATAAATTCACCGGATCTTTTTTGTTACTACCCCAAACCAAAAAGGCGAGCACCGTGTTCATTATTACTACAGCCAATAGAAGCAAATCTTGAGTGGTCATATAATGCATAATATACCAATTTAATAAAAAAAATAACCCCGTTTGGGGTTATTTACAGAACAATGCTCCGCCTTCCATCATTCCGGCGCCTACGAATAAAAAAATCACCGGTCCGTTTACGGGAAATTTTTCATTCTTCATGTCTTCATTCAATAAAAGCAGCGTGGAAGCGCTGACTGTGTTTCCAATGCGGTCAACATTATGAGGTATCTTGTCCATTGAGATTCTATATTTCTCGGCAAATTTCTCAATAAATCTGAAATTCGCCTGATGCAAATACCAGCGCTGTACGCCATCAACAGTGATATTTTGCTTTGAAAGAATCGCCTTAAGCGCTCTTTCCATTCCGGGCAAAAATTGCAAAGCAACATCTTGGGCATCCATAACATATGCGTGGTTATTCAAATTTGAACTTTTTGTAGGATGATCCGCCCCTCCTCCCAGATAAGTCACCAGAGGGTGATCGCCGTCCACGGCAGAGTAAGTTTTGATCAGCGAATGACCTGTGCCCGGACCCAAAACCAAAGCACCGGCGCCGTCAGCAAAAATTGCCGGAGAAAGCCAGGCGTTGTCTCCGCGGGAACTTCTATAGCGATGCGTGTTTATAAATGAAGCGACATCGTTTGAAGCGACAATTAAAGTGTAAAAATCAGGATAACTATTGCTTTGCCGGGAGTGCGTTTCGGCAAGTTGAAAAACTTTTGCCAGCGCCGCGCAGCCTCCGTTTACCTGATCCAAAATAATATCCCGGTTAAACCCAAACCTCCGGTGAAGCTCTATGGCATCGGCCTGAAAATGATTTTGAGCCGGTGTGCATGTGGCAAGACAAAGATGATTTACCTGATCCGGCCCGATGCCGGCGTCTTTCAATGCCTCCCGCGCCGCATGCTCGGCATAATCAAGCGAATTTTCGTTGGTAATTTTTTTTCTTGTTTTCGGATTGAAATTCAAACTATGTCCGCGGATCCCAGTTTTTTCCGTAAGCCAGCCGGAATCTTTTGGACTCTTTAATGATTTAAGCAACTCTTCATTTTCGACGACAGGCAATGTGTATCCGCCGGTTCCCAAAATAGCTAAACCGCTCATTGTGCCTCCTTTTTAAAAAGCGTCTAAATTAAGATTACAGATAAAAATCAAAATGTCAACCCTGTTAAATTCTGCGATAGCGGACACATTTAACAGGGTCAACCATAAAAAAATCCGCTCCGACAGCTGTCGGAGCGGATTTTAATTTTAGTGCGTCATGGCGTAGACAATCGCATTGGCAAAAACCCGAAAAGAATACGCGGAGAAGCGTTCAGGATAGTTCTCCAAATCGGCTCCTTCCGAACCATCCATAAGATCGGTATTCCAATTGATGAATACCTGCAGCCTGCCCCGGTCGTTAAAAATTCCGCGCATATGCGGTACGATGCCGTCATCTTCTGAAGTAGTGCACGATGAATCATCATTCGGACACGAGAGCGCGTAGCCGGTATTCGGTATCTGCATGATTTGGGGAATATTATAAAAAGAATGGAGAATTGGGGAATCAAGAGTAATTTCCCGGATCTCACGGTCAGGGAAAATCTTTTTCATCTCACCCTCAAAATCAGCCCATTCGGCATCCCCCCAAAAATCATCGATCATCCAAAACCCACCGCGATCTATGTACTCGCGCAAAATCCGCGCGTCATTTTTATCCAACACCATATGACCGGCTTCTCCCGAGTAAATAAACGGATATCTGAAAAGATCGGTATTAACAATCGGCACCACGCGCGACTGGAGTGTAATGTCCAGACCGGTGATCCGTTTAAGTACCTCTGTCAGATTGGCGTCGCCATACGGCCAGTCGGTATACCAATTTTTAATAAATGTCGGGATCTGCCCGTTGTACATCAGGCGAACAAAGGTAAACTCACGCACTTGGCCGGTGTAACGCGGCAATTTTTTAAAATCGCTGTAATTACCGACAAAATCATAGCCCTCCGGCACCTGCGCCATCGCCGGAGCAAGCAGAAGGACGCACAGGGTCAAAACCAAAAATTTCATACGCCCTCCTACCGCAAAATGTAAAAGTCTATTTAAATGTTACCATTTTTATAACCCGCAGTCAATAGTCAGCCTCGTTGAAATCCCAACGGTTTTACTTTTGCGAAATGATTCGCGAAATAAGAATCTCCGTATATGCGGACGCAATTTTCAAATTCATCTTTGTTGTTTATTCCAACTGTTTTATTTAGTATGCTCTCTAGGCCAATTTCGCCCAATAATTCTTCTGAAACTATATCGTATGCAACTGAGTGTATCGTTAATGGCACTCCGCTTAAATAATGTTCTATCTTAGGCTCCAATTTTCTTTTTTTGATACTGTGAACATTGTCTAAAGCAATTAAATCTAAAATTATTCCGCCTTTTTTAATTTTTGGATTTCCAAATCTGCTTTCTCCCAATTCAAAATCTGCCGACAAAGTAAGGGGCTTTTTTATTTTTTCCACTACAAAATCCCAATCCTTGCTTGTTAAGTTTCCTCCGTATAATTTGTTTATTAGTGCCTTATACACACTTCCGCCGACAAGCCATATCTTTCCTTCACTGTTA
>CAYRCJ010000033.1:0-8537 GCA_964422785.1 uncultured Candidatus Saccharibacteria bacterium
CCGGTCGGGCGCCGCCAAAAGCTTCAATATAGAAGAGCAGTTAAAGACTTTGTTCCAATTTAAATTCGAAGTCCTGGCGGATACGCTCGACTACATTAAAGAAATATGGAAAATGACAAATGATTATCTTCTCTCCGCGATCTCAAATATTGTGGAGATTAAAAACCAAGGGACATCGCGGGGCATTCAGTCTTTACAGGTTATTACCAGCGTCGGCGTAATATCCGGCATCATCGGATATCTGGCCAGGAACGAATTGCCAGCAGTCACCGCCATCGGCGCGATTTATTTCGGGGTGATTATGTTGGCCACTTGGCTGATTAACTTTATAATCGGAAAATTCTACAAAAATAAAAAATACAATCTAAAATTTAGCGAGCGGGTAAGGGATATTTAAAAATTTAAATCCCCTCCGGTTCCCGGAGGGGATTTTACGCTTAAGCCGTAGGAGCGTTAGGCCGTTTGTGGCCGCCCACTCTTTTTTTTGCCGCGGCCTCGATTTCGTCTCTTTCTTTTTTATCCGGCGGCGCCAGCACCGCGCTCGTTTTTTGTGACCAAGAGCTGAGAAATTCATCTTTTTCATCAGAGATTTTTTCTTCGCTCCTCCATGCTTCTATTTCGACCAAGCTCTCTATAAGAGAGTCGAGGGCCTCAATCGCCATGACCCCGGCGTGCATAGAGGCAACAAAGTGGTCGGAGTAGGCAGAAACAATTTCTTCGTCGGTTGACGAATTGCTCTCAACCAGTTCCTTGAGGCGCTGAAATGTTTCTTTTTCTTTGGCGATAGCGGCGGATGCCGGCTTGGCCAGCTCATTCGTCGCCTCCATTGTTTCCCGAACCTCGGGCTTGAAATCTGCCGGGATCGGCATATCGAACGGGGCAACTGCGGCCGGGGCTTGAAACAAAACGAACAGAATCATCGACAGCATAGGGGCCTCCTAGAATTCAGTTTTCAGTCTTTTTACATTATACCAAATATACAGGATTTGTCAAGTGCTTTTGACAGCTTAAATAGTGTAAAATATTTATATGTCACAAATATATATAAACTTTTGGGCCGTACTTACGGCGGCGATTGTCGCCATGATTATAGGATCAGTTTGGTATTCTCCAAAATTTTTTGGGAAAACCTGGATGGCGCTCATTGGGAAAAGCGAGGCGGATATGCCGGCGATGAAAGATAAGGCGCCGAGAGCTTATTTGGTTATGTTTATCGGGACTTTGATTATGAGTTATGTACTGGCGCATTTTGCCGCATACACCCAAGCGAGAACCATCGGCGATGGAATGCAGCTTGGATTTTGGATTTGGCTGGGATTTGTGGCCACGGTTGGCGTGGGGCAAGCCATGTTCGAGGAGCGCCCATTTAAACTTCTTTTGATAAATTTAGGCTACTATTTTGTTGAACTTTTAGTAATGGGCGCGATATTGGCGGTTTGGATTTAAATTTCTTATGTCAGCTCAGATAGAAGAAATAAAAAATCGAATCAATATCGTCGACTTTATCGGAACTTATTTGCGCCTGGAGAAAGCCGGCGCGAATTTCCGGGCCTGCTGCCCGTTCCACGGAGAGAAAACTCCTTCTTTTATGGTTTCTCCGGCCAGGCAGATTTGGCATTGTTTCGGATGCGGAAAAGGCGGGGATGCCTTCAAATTTTATATGGAAATTGAGGGACAGGAATTTCCGGATGCTTTGAGGGCCTTGGCTGAGCGCGCCGGAGTGGAAATAAAAAGAGAAGATCCCGCGATCCGCAGTGAACGTCAAAGAATAATCGCGCTCCAGGAAGAAGCGGCTAATTTTTTTGAGACGCGGTTGTCTTCGTTTCAGCCGGCGTTCGATTATTTAAAAAATCGCGGACTTACCGATGAAACAATAAAAGAATTCCGTCTGGGATTTGCGCCGGATGAGTGGAGGGAATTATCCACGCATCTCAAAGAAAAAGGTTTTTCGGACTCAGAAATAGAAAGATCCGGCCTGGTTATCAAATCGCAGACAAACAGATTTGCCGGGTCCAATTACTACGATCGGTTCCGCGGAAGAATTATGTTCCCGATCTTCGATCAGAGCGGCAGAGTTATCGCTTTTGGCGGGCGGGTTTTTGGGGAGAAACCCAATGAAGCAAAATATGTAAATTCTCCGGAAACATCGCTTTATCAAAAAAGCAAAGTTCTTTACGGGTTGCACAAGTCAAAGACAGAAATTCTTCAGAAAGGGGAATGCATTGTGGTAGAGGGTTATATGGATATGATAATGGCTTATCAGGCGGGAACAAAAAATGTAGTAGCCTCATCGGGCACCGCACTTACAATTGAACACATTAAAATATTAAAAAGATTTTGCGATAAACTGATTGCCGCTTTTGATATGGATTTAGCCGGCGAATCCGCTGCCCGCCGGGGGATAGATTTGGCGCTCAAAGAAAATTTTAGCGTTAAGGTTATTAAACTGGATGGAGTCAAAGATCCGGCGGACGCCGTTTTAAAAGGCGCCGAGGTTTGGCAAAATTCAGTGGCAAATTCCAGGCACATCGCGCAATTTTTTATTGATTCCGCCATTTTAAAAAATCCGGTCGGCACTCCGGAATTAAGCCGGGAAATCCAAAAAAACGTCTTGCCCGTTGTTTCTTCGCTTTCTTCCGATCTCGAGCGCGCGCATTGGGTGCGCGAGATAAGCGGTATTTTAAATATAAAAGAAGAAATAATTTGGGGCGCTCTGCCCAAAAATAATAATTTTGAAGAAAGAATTGAAATGCCGGCGGCGGCCTCAAGAAGCCGAAAGGAATTGTTGGAAGACCGCGTGCTGGGGATCATCGCTTCGCATCCGGGTTTTTTAACAATGCCGGGGTTTGTCCTGGACGATTCCTTGTTTTCTCAGAACAGAAGGGCTGTGTTTGCGGAAATAAAATCTTCAGGCAGCGGAGCCCAAAGCCCGGCGGTATTGAAAGATTTCATTTCTAGGCTTATGCTTGAAGCTGAGCTTTTTCTGGAAGGCCTACCCGCCGGCGGGCAGGGAAGCGGAGACGCCGAAGCCGAATTCTTAAAATGCCAAAGGGAACTTGAGCGGGAGTATTTAAAGGAAAAAAAGAATAAGCTGGCCAACGACATCCATTTAGCCGAGAAAGGCAAAACACAAAGCCTGGGCGCGCTGGTTAAGGAATTCCAGGAAGTTTCAAAAAAACTTTCACAACTATGATAAAAAAACAAAAAAAGAAAAAAATCCCGCCGAAGCCGGGTAAATCCAAAAAGGCTTCAAATAAAAAACCCGTAGTTTTGTCTAAGGCGTCTTTCACTAAATTAAGCAAAGCCGATTTAAAGAAGGAATTTAGTGAAGAAAAAATTGAGGCTATGATGAAAAAGGGCCGTGACCGCGGGTTCGTAACTTACGCCGAAATTTTAAACACATTTCCTCACATCGAATACAACGTTTTATTTTTGGAAGACTTATATTCCAGATTTGAATCAGGCGGAATTGATATTTTGGAATCAAAAGAACTTTTGGAAATTGAAGAGAAAGAAAAAGGAAAGAAGGGGCATAAACACGAAACTGAAGTAACGGGGGCCGATTCGGTACAGATGTATTTGAAAGAAATCGGGAGGATATCGCTCCTAAAAGCCGAAGAAGAAAAAGATTTGGCGCGCAGAATCGAGTCGGGAGATGAAGATGCCAAAAACAAACTTGCTCAGGCAAACTTGCGGCTGGTTGTTTCAATCGCCAAAAAATATGTCGGGCGCTCTTCGAGCCTTTCGCTCCTGGATTTGATTCAGGAAGGATCTCTGGGGCTTTTCCGGGCCGTTGAAAAATTTGATTGGAGGAAGGGTTATAAATTTTCCACTTATGCCACGTGGTGGATCAGGCAGGCGATAACCCGCGCCTTGGCCGACCAGGCACGTACAATCAGAATTCCGGTACACATGGTTGAAACTATTTCAAAATATCAGCAGGTAAAACGCAGGCTGACTCAGGATTTGGGGCGAGACCCTTTGGCGGAAGAATTGGCCGCGGAGATGAGCATGGATCTGGAAAAAATTCATCATATCCAGCAGATTTCCCAGGAAACCGTTTCCTTGGAGGCGCCGGTAGGGGAGGACGACGAGGATTCAATGCTGGGGGATTTTATTGAGGATGAAAAAATGTTGTCTCCCTCCCAGGAAGCCGCCAGGAAGTTGCTTAGAGATCACATCAAAGAAATTTTAATTGATTTAATGCCGAGGGAGCAGAAAATTCTGCGGATGCGGTTCGGTTTGGACGACGGCATTACTCATACATTGGAAGAGGTGGGCAAGGAATTCGGAGTAACCCGTGAAAGAATTCGTCAGATTGAGGCAAAGGCCCTGGAAAAAATCCGCCAGCACGAGAACGTAATAAAATTGAAAGGATATTAAACCCTTTTAATGAAAAATTTATTTAAAGAAAACCGCAATCTGATTTTTATTTTAATCGCGGCCGGCTTTTTGGTTTACGCCAACACACTTCTCAACGGAATGTTTTGGGACGACAACGATTTTATTTTAAACAATGCTTTTGTCAAAGACTGGAGTTTTTTAGGAAAGTATTTTTCCGAAAACGTTATTGCCGGGGCCGGTTTTGGCAGTAATTACTGGCGGCCGGTTTTGCTTTTTATTTTTTCGCTGGAATATCATATTTGGGGCGCCTGGGCTCCCGGATATCATTTCGTGAATATGGCAACGCATACAATAGACGCATTGCTTTTGTTTTTTATTTTATTCAAACTTTTTAAAAACCGGAAGCTGGCCTTTTTTACTTCTCTGATATTCGCGATTCATCCCGTACAAACCGAGGCTGTTGCTTACGCAAACAGCCTCGGAGATTCGCTTTCCGTATTTTTTATATTTTTTGGATTTTTTCTTTATCAAGAAGGCCGGCGCTTGGGTCCTTTGATGCTTTATTCCCTGGCTTTAATGACCAAAGAAACGGCGATTATTATGCCCGGCCTCATAATGCTGATAGATTTTTTTTCTCAAACCTCGGAATATTTTTGGGAGAGAGTTAAAACTGTTTTGAAGAAAATCTGGCCATACGCGGGGATAGCAGGGTTTTATATTCTTCTCCGGGCAACGTCTTTAAATTTCATCAATACCTTTAATCTTTATAACGAAAAAAATACTTTTACTTCTAGCGCGTTAATCCGCGTTCTCACTTTTTTCCATATTCTCACTGTTTATTTGGGGCTGCTTTTCTGGCCGGCTCATTTGCATATGGAGCGGAGCGTATCAATCGCCACTTCTATAATTTCCCCGACGGTTTTAACCGGAGCGTTGATTTTTGCGGCGATGCTGGTATTGGCAAAAATATCCTGGAAGAAATGGCCGGAAGTTTCGTTTGGTATTCTCTGGTTTTTTGCGGGGCTTTTGCCGGTTTCCAATATTATAGTGCCCATAAACGGCCTTCTTTATGAGCACTGGCTTTATTTGCCGATGATCGGATTTTTTTTGGCGGTTTTCCGGTTTTCTCCGGCCGGGAGATTTAAAAAAGATAAATTGTTTTTATGCATATTTATCATATTACTTTCACTTCTGGGGTTAAGAACAATTTTGCGAAATTCGGATTGGCATGATCCGGTTCGTTTCTATACCGGGACTCTCAAATATTCTCCATCAAGCTACAGGATAATAAATAATCTTGGCATGACTTATGCTGAAAGGCATGAAGATGGCTTGGCGGAGGAAACTTATAAGCGCGCCATTTCTCTCGATCCCAAATCTGCTGTGTCTTATTACAATCTGGGCAATCTTCTAAAAGCGGAGGGGAAAATAAACGAGGCAATAAGCTATTACCAAGACGCGATAAATGCCGACCCCAAATTTTCTCTTTCTTACAGGGCCATCGCGCAGATTTATCTCGACGGAAAGGGGTATCAAAAGGCCAGGGAAATTTTGGAAGAATATTTAAAAATAGCCGGAGAAAATGAAAACGATCTATTTTTGCTTTATCAAATCTCGGTTCAGGAAAAAAATTATGGGGCGGCTTCAAATTATATTAAAAGGGCAATAGGCTTAGATCCGGAAAATTCCTATCTACAAAAGACTTATTTTGATATCATAAATATAGAACATCCCGCCGGAGGCGGGTAAACTTGAAAATTTATCCGCCGTGGCGGACGAGGTTTGCCATGATCCATAAACCTTTAGTTAAGGCCATATTGGCGGCGATCTTGCCGTATTTTTTGATGCTATGTCTTCATTTTAAATTTTTTCACACAGCATTTACCTTATCTATCGGCTGGTTCCTATGGGGGTTT
This sequence comes from uncultured Candidatus Saccharibacteria bacterium, assembly GCA_964422785.1. Taxonomy (GTDB): domain Bacteria; phylum Patescibacteriota; class Minisyncoccia; order UBA11713; family 2-01-FULL-45-33; genus CAYRCJ01. The sequence continues at coordinate 6,261 of CAYRCJ010000033.1, forward strand.
CTGTACACTCATTTTTTTGAATATTTTTTCCACCGCTTTCCTATGCATAAGAACTTAAAATTTTTCCGTAAGATAAAAATTTCGCATATGGAGCATCACAGGATTTTTTACGGAGCTAATTTTCAATCGCGCGATTCCGAAGATCTTGAGCAGATTACCATGCCCTGGTATAACTTTCCTGTTTTATTCTTTGTACATTATGGTATTGCATTGGCGATTTTGCCGAAAGCGGCGATCCCAGCGTTTTTTGCCGGAGTGGTGCTGCATTTTTTGATGTACGAAATCAGTCATTGGTTTACACATGTAAAAGATAATTTTTTTGATGATTGGATTTTAAAAATCCCGTTTGTCGGGGATGAAATATGGCAATTCAGATTTTGGCAGATAAAGCATCATATGATCCACCACGAGATTCCTACTGTAAATTTTAATTTCAACATTCCGCCGTTGGGAGATCTGATTTTTAAAACTTATTCAGATACAGCGCAAAAGATAAAGCCCCGGCGTTAAGCCGGGGCTCTTTTTTATACTTTTTCGTTATCCTCTTTTTTGCCGTTCCCGCTTTTTAATTTTCCAATGCGCGAACGGATATTTGTGTCCGCATTTCGGGCACTCCCACGCTCCTTTTAACGGGTCAGCGTCTCCCGCGTGTTTCATCACGACGATGAGATGGCAATGCAGGCACATTGTCGGCGCGCTGTATACCGATTGCGATTCCGCTGTATTTTTCATGAACTTCCTCCTTTATCCGTCAGCAGTATAACAAAATACTAAAATTTGTCAACGTTGAAAAAGAATCGTCATCAAGTAGTATTCTTATGGGATACGCAAACGAAATGGATTTTATGAAAGAAATCAAACCAAATCCGAATATGTTGATGAAAAAGTATTACACTCCGGAGGTGCGTAGGATTTTAGGTAATGCCGTTCCTTCCAACGGGTGGACTGTAGAGAAAGCGGTGCAATCCGGGTTGGATAATCCCGACTCAAGCATCGGCGTATATGCCGGCGGTCCGGAATCATATACTGCCTTGGCGCCGCTTCTTGATCCGATCATCAAGGAATATCATAAGTATGATATGAGCGGGCACAAAAGCGATTTTTCGCTTGCCGGCCTTCCGTTCAAAAATCTTGATCCGGAAGGAAAATATGTTGTTTCCACCCGCGTCAGAGTGGGCCGAAATTTTCATAAATACGCGTTTCCTTCGGCAATCAGCAAGGGTGACCGCGCGAAAATGGAGAAAGAAATAATTTCCGTGCTATCCGCTCTCCCCGGATCTTTGAAAGGGGAATATTACAAGCTCGACGGCATGTCCGAATCAGACCGCCAAAAATTGGTGGAAGATCATTTTCTTTTCAAGCAAGGCGATCGCTTTTTGGAAAGCGCGGGAGTCAATCGCGATTGGCCCAAAAACCGCGGCATCTTTTTCTCGGAAGATAAAAAATTTCTGGTTTGGATTTCAGAGGAAGACAGCATGCGGATTATCAGTATGCAGCCGGGCGCGGATATCGCCGAGGTTTTCAACCGTCTGGCATCGGCGCTAAGCTACATAAATAAGCGCATTACTTTTGCTTTCGATGATGTCCGCGGGTACTACACAACCTGTCCGACTAATCTTGGAACCGCGATGCGCGCTTCGGTGCACATTAAAATTCCAAAGCTTTCAAAGGAACCAAATTTTGAGGATGTTTGCAAAGAACTTGGCCTTTCGATCCGCGGAGTTCATGGAGAACACTCTGATTCTTCTGACGGGATTTATGATATTTCCAACAAGCGCCGTTTGGGAGTAACCGAACGTGATATTTACGCCCAGCTCTATGGCGGCATAAAGAAACTCATCAATCTGGAATCTGAATTATAAAACAAAGCCCCCCGATAGCCATCGGGGGGTTGTTTTTTTGAATTATTTTTGTTACATTATTTAAATATTCCCGAGTACCTGCCTGCGCAGGCAGGGCTCAGCGGTGGAGGAGAAAAGCAAATGACTTTGCTTTTCTCCGCTGTTTACAAATTTAAAAATAGAACACATCGCTCCCCGGTAGCTCAGCGGTAGAGCGGCTCGCTGTTAACGAGAAGGTCCCAGGTTCGATCCCTGGCCGGGGAGCGATGTGCTTTATAGAATATTATTATGATGTAACAGCTTTGTTTTAATTGATATACTAAAACTATGCAAAAAATAGCTACAAAAGTATTTATCTGCGCGTCCATCGCATTTGCCATTATCGGCATGCTTATGGTTTTAACGACCTCTCGCACGAGCAATGGCCCGAACATTA
>CAYRCJ010000034.1:0-8192 GCA_964422785.1 uncultured Candidatus Saccharibacteria bacterium
TTGATTTTTTAAAATCCATATGTTAAAGTATTTCCGGATAAGCCACGCCTAAACCTGCCTGCCGGTAGGCAGGGCTTCGTATTATGGCGGGCGAGGAGGACAAATGCTGATTGCGACATTGCCAACCCTGGTTTCCGATCGTTCCATCGAACTTTCCGAGAAGATACTTTCCCATCCTTTGATCGGCGCGGTTCGCTACAATACCGGAGGCGATTCGCCTCATTCGCCAAAAGAAATTTTGGAAAAGCTAAAACCGATCGCGGATCGCAACAAAAAAACTTTGTATGTTGATCTCGAAGGCCGTCAGCTGCGAATCGCCAATTGGACTCCGCACAATTCGGGTTCCGTAAAATTAAATCGGGATTTTGAAATTGAGCTTCCGGGTAAAATATTTTTCCGGGGCGCCGGCTGGTTCGAAATCGTTGACGTTGATACGGAAAAACGCAAAGTATTTTTTGAAAGAAACGGTCGCTTTCGAAATTATTATTTTGGAGAATCTCAAAGCGCGCATATTGTGGCTAAGAATTTTGAAGTGAAAGGTTATTTGGGCGGATTGGATAGAGAATATATTTCCGCGGCCCGGGATCTGGGTATTTACAACTTCATGCTTTCTTTCGTTGAGAACCAATCAGATCTGGAGGAGTTTGAAAAATGTTACCACTCTACTGGCGTCTTGGTTTATCCTAAAGTCGTGGCTAAAATAGAATCTCGCGCCGGTGTAGAATATTTGCGAAAATTCTCCAACCCTATTTATGCCGATTTTCTGAAGTTTATGGCGGCCAGAGACGATCTTTTTTTAAGTTTTGTTGATCACAAAGAAGATTTCTTGGACGCATTAAAGCTGATTGTAAAGAAAGATCCAAACGCTATTTTGGCTTCACACATTATGTCCGGGATTGAATCCGACGGGGAAGTATCGGTGGGAAATATTTCAGACATCGCCCTAATGAGTAAATTTGGATACAAACATTTTATGCTTTCCGACGGCATGGCCGGCGTATTTACCGAAGCCATGCTCAATTGGGGAAATCTCTTTCTTAAAATGGTACAAAAATAAAAGCCCCAACGGGGCTTTTTTTGTTTTTGCTCAAGCGGTGATTTCGCCGATCACGCTTGTATTTATGGCGCGTTTCAAATCTTTCGGCGATCGATTGCCCTGCGCCAAAGCCCACATAAATTTAACTTGCGCCATAACATCAGTTAAATCTCCCGTTGGAATTGCGCCGGCTTTGAGCGCCAACTTTCCCGGTTCGTAAATATCCATATGTGTGCGCCCGCCGACAAATTTTGTGGAGACAAGAACGGGGACTTTGAATGTAGAAACTGCCTCGTGAATTACCGGCAAAAGAGAGTATTCGTCTTCGCTGGGCACATTTCCCGCGCCCAACGATTTAAGAAGTAACCCTTGGCATTTGCCGCATCGCAAAGCCTCCATCAGAATTCCCGGCTCAAGTCCGGGGACCAAATCAATCGATAAAATACCTCTCTGAAAATGAGGCTTTATCTCAAGCGCTATATTTTTATTCGCTTTAAACGCTTCCGGAATAAAATGAACACCGGTTGCATCTATTCTGGCCAAAGGAGGAAATGCCGGCGAGTCAAAAGCCAAAAATCTGGATTCGCTCGATTTGATGGCTCTGCCGCCGCGCAAAACGCAATCATTAAAAACAATCATGACTTCCGCAATTTCCGCTTCACAGGCAATAATTGCCGTTTTCATGGCGTTTTCCAAGTTGAATCGCGCGTCCGTTCCGTATGCAATTAACGGGAGCTGTGAGCCGGTGAAAATAATAGGAATTTTTAAACCGCGGCCAAGCGCCAGAGCAACTCCGGAGGCGGTGTATGCCATTGTATCTGTGCCGTGAGTGACTATGATCGCGTCAACTTGATTGTGAAGCTCACGAATTTTTAGCGACAGCTTTGTCCAATGACTCGGATTTATATTTGTGCTATCCCGATTTTCAAGTTCCTCAAAAGAAACATCAGCCATTTTTTTTAACGAGGGAACTATGGAAATAATTTCTTTAACGCTTTTGGCCGGTTTCAAAACGCCGGAAGCGCTTGGAACCATGGCAATTGTTCCCCCAAAACCCAGAATTCTTACTCTTTTCCTAGACATTATTTCTCCTTCCGCGCTTTCAAAGTTCTGGCGAAATTTAAGCATCAATAGTATAGAAAGTCAAATAAGTTGTTTTTATTCGCGATTAATGATACACTAAAGTCAATGAAACAAAAGAGCGATGATTGGGAGGAGCACCAGATATTTACCACTCTCCCGATTTTCATACAAAATTATAACAAAGAAATTCCGACCGGTTTCCCGCCGGCCACTGTTGGGGCATTGAAAAAATTTCAATTGGCGAATCCGGCGCTATTCAAAAAAAGCGACGAATGGTCAATAGACAAACACAGAAAAAAACTGATGGACTGGCTTTTCACCTACTCTGGACAAACCGATTAACATATGCTATATTTGATTCTTAATGATAAAAACATTCAGTGAGCTTAGCGTTACTAATTTATTAAAAAATAACTTAGCGCGTAGAAAATTTATTACTCCAACTCCCATTCAGGCGGCGGCCTTGGAACCGGCTCTTGAGGGAAAGGACGTATTGGGCACAGCCCAAACCGGTACAGGGAAAACCCTGGCGTTTTTGGTGCCTATTGTAGAACGCTTAATGAAAGAAAAAAATAATGAAATCCAGGCTTTGGTTTTGCTCCCAACCAGAGAGCTTGCAATGCAGGTTTTAGAAACTCTTCGCGATATCGGAACAGGCACTGGTATTTTGCCGGTGCTAGTGGTGGGAGGACTTTCGGAATATAGCCAAATTCAATCGATTCGGAAAGGCGCCAATTTTGTAATCGCCACTCCCGGAAGGCTCGACGACTATGTAAAAAGAAAATTGGTAAATTTAAAATCAGTGAAAATTTTGGTTTTGGACGAGGCCGATAGAATGGTAGACATGGGCTTTTTGCCGCAGATGAAAAATATAATGAATGTGATTCCAAAAGACCGGCAGACAATGTGTTTTTCCGCCACACTCGATAAATCCGTGGCTCATATGGTAAGGGAGTATTTAAAAAATCCGGTTCATGTTGAAATCGGAGAGACCACAAAAACCGCGGACAGAGTTCATTTAAAAATATATGAAGTGGCCAGAACTCAAAAATTTGAGCTTTTATGTTATCTTTTGGAGAAGCACGCCGGTACCTACCTGGTGTTCACCCGCACTAAATACGGCGCGGAAAAACTTTCTAAAAAATTGGTACAGCGGGGTTTTAATTCGGAATCTATTCATGGCGACAAATCCCAATCTCAAAGGACAAGGGCGCTTGAAGGTTTTAAATCCGGAAAACATCGCGTGCTCGTAGCCACCGACGTGGCGGCCCGGGGCATTCATGTAAATGGAATCGCGCATGTAATTAATTTTGATATGCCGCAGGCGAAGGAAGATTTTATTCATAGAGTCGGAAGAACGGGAAGGGTGGAAGAAACAGGCACGGCAACAACTTTTGTTATGCCGGATGAGCGATATGATATTCAAACCATAGAACGCTCTCTTGGGAAAAAAATCGAACGCTTGCCTTTGCCGGACGGCTTGCCGTCGGAACCGAGATCTTTGCATGATGAGGCGGCGGATATGAGGGGCCGCAAGGCGCCACGCGGTCCAAGTTTTGTAGGCAGAAGGCATTTTGGAAGAAAAAGATACTAAATTATGGAAATAAGAAATATAGCAATTATCGCCCACGTAGACCATGGGAAAACAACTCTTACTGACGCCATAATGCGCCAAACCGGGATGACGGAAGCTGGAGTCAGTATGGATTCAAACGCGCGCGAACAAGAGCGCGGCATTACTATTTATGCCAAGAACGCTTCTATATTATATAAAGACACCAAAATAAATATTATCGATACCCCCGGGCACGCGGATTTCGGGTCCGAGGTGGAACGGGTGCTGCGGGCGATTGATTCCGTGCTTTTGGTGGTGGACGCCCAGGAGGGGCCGATGCCTCAGACAAGATTTGTTTTGAAAAAATCTTTGGAATTGGGCCTTAGGCCGATTGTGATAATAAATAAAATTGATAAGCCGGCCGCCAATCCGGCGCTTTGCCATGAACAGGTTTACGAACTTTTTATGGATCTGGGAGTTACCGACGAGCAGTTGGATTTTACAACCATTTACGCGATCGGAAGAGAAGGAATCGCCAAAATAAATCTTTCCGATGATTCTAAAGATGTCACCCCTCTTTTGGATACTATTATTTCAAAAATAAAACCGGCCGATGCGGATTCTACAAAGCCATTGCGGATGCAGCCGTTTAATTTGGGCTACGACAATTATTTGGGAAGGCTGGCAGTAGGGCGCATACAAGAAGGCACGGTGAAAAAGGGCAACACGGTATTTTTGAAAAAAATATCCGGAGCAGTCGAAAAAGGGAAGATCACCAAGATTTTTACTTTTGAAGCCACAAACAGAAAAGAAGTCGATGAGGCTTACGCCGGGGACATCGCGATGATCGCGGGTCTCGGAAATGTGGATATCGGAGAGACAATCTGCGCCTCTGAAGATTGCGAAGCGCTGCCTACCATAAAGATTGATGAGCCGACAATTTCGCTTCAATTTTTGATAAACGATTCTCCTTTTGCCGGAAGAGAAGGAAAATTTGTAACTTCAAGGCAGCTCAAAGAAAGATTGGAAAAAGAACTCGAAATCAATGTCGGTTTGAAAATTGATTTTTCTTCAAACGAATATTTTTCCGTTTTTGGAAGAGGCGAGTTGCACATCGCGATAATGTTGGAAAATATGCGGAGAGAAGGATATGAACTTCAGGTTTCTCAGCCCAAAGTTATCATCAAAGAAGAAAATGGCCGGATGTATGAGCCGTTTGAAGAGGCGACCGTGGATGTACCGCAGGAACTTGCCGGCGTTGTCATCGAATCTCTGGGAAAAAGAAAGGGGGTTATGAAAGATATGAAACAGGCGGGAAGTCAGATGAGAATAATTTTTGATATTCCGACCCGCGGACTTTTGGGATACAGAAATCAATTTATGGTGGAAACCCGGGGACAAGGTATTTTATCAAGCAGGGTAGTCGGATTTTTCCCTCACGCGGGAGAGATCAAGAAAAAAGAAGTTGGATCGATGGTTTCCATGGCCAATGGAAAATCTTTGGGATTTTCTCTGGCGAACCTTCAGGAGCGCGGAGTTTTGTATATTGACCCCGCCACCGAGATATACGAAGGCATGGTAATCGGAAACTCTTCAAAGGGAGATGATCTTTGGGTAAACCCTACAAAAGGAAAGCAGCTTACAAATATGCGTTCTGTTTCCTCGGACGAAGCGATACAGCTTGTCCCTCCATTTAAAATAACCTTGGAACGCGGGCTTGAAATAATAAACGAAGATGAATACTTGGAAATAACCCCCAAGAACGTCCGCCTCCGCAAAAAGAAATTGAAGCAATAAATCACCTTGACAAATAGCACAGGAATGTGCTATTTTTGTTTTGGATTTAAAAGGAGGCAATAATGCAGATATGGCAGATTGTCGGCGGGGGAAAAACTCCTGCCAGATGGAATAAAAAAGATTTCATGAAATTCCCGGAAGATTGTGAAAAGAAACCGCTTCTCAACGCGATTTTAGAGCATCTTCGAAAGTGTGACGAAGGCGGCCATTATGAACATTGGATTGTTTTTTCAAAAGAAGAGGAAGAGGCATTTGAAACTCTCGCCAAAATTTTTGTTACTTCTCATGATACAAAACAAACATTCCTGGAAGCTCTTTGTAAAATTTTGAAAGAAATTCGCACCGATGCTCCATTTGCGACTTGTGTTCAGGAAGATGAACCAAACGTTCCGATCGGCAAAGCAAAAAATTTCCGGCTGGCGTTTAAATTTCAGTGAAAGGGGGAAACGAATGAAGAAACAGGAGCTCATTAAAAAGCTTAAAGGTTTTGTTGCCAACGACCTTGCCAAGTGGAAGGGACAAGATGTTTTCGCGGGATTTTTTGCCGAATATCTTATGAAGCTCGACATTCCATATGACACAAAATATGATCATTGGCGGATTGACGATTATATTCCGGAATTGGCCGTTGAAGTTTTTGAAGAATTGAGATTGAGCCAAGATGAATTGGCGGTAAGATACCGAAGACTGTGGGGAGAGGAAGTCCCAAATATTACGGACTTTGGCGAAAGCGATATTCTGAGTCAGGGAGCGGCAGTTCAAACGACTTTAAAGTTTTTATTGAAGGACATTTTCCAGGAAGGCTGGATTGAGCAAAAAATAGAATCTTACTGCAAAGCGCAGTTTCATGTTGTCCAACAAACTTTCGACAAGTTTGCGCGCCGGGTGTATCGCAAAGGGCTTTACGAAATCATAGATGATTGCAAGTCGCGAGGAATGTCCGGAAAATTTGGAGAAACAGAATTGCGAAGCTTCATTATAGCTGGTCGTGTCATGTTTACTTTTGCTCGCAAGAATGGCGAAGAAAATGAATTAAGCGTTTCTTTTATCGGGGAAGACGGAGATAAATTCTTGTGGAGTGCCGGGCTTCAATCTGTCCACGCTGATTTTAAAACATCTCTCGATATGATTGAAGATGTGATAAAAAACTGGCCAACTGACAATGGGAAACAAAAAGAAATATTTACAGGCAATAAATCAGTGACTTTGGACGTTATCGCCGCCATGAAATCTTCAGAATAATAAGTTAAAAATATCCACTCCGATGGCCATCGGAGTGGATTTATTTTTTGGGAGATATGCACCTTTTTCTGGGCAAAGAGCGTATAATATGCATATAATTTAATTAATTTATGAAAAACTTTAAAAAGATTTTTTTATCTTTGGGCGTTGTCGCGCTTTTCCTGGCTTATGCCATATACCAGCGCTTTGGTTCCTCACAATCAAGCGAAGCTTCGCCGGCAATTACAAGCAAAAGCGCCTATAAAGACGGCGAATATTCGGGAAATAATGCTGATGCGATCTACGGTAATTTGAGGGTAAAAGCGATAATTAACGGGGGAAAAATTGCCGATGTGCAATTTTTGGATTACCCGAACGACCGGGAAACATCTATCAGAATCAATACCAAGGCCATGCCTATTTTAACAAAAGAAGCGATTATGGTTCAAAACGCAAAAGTAGACATTGTTTCCGGGGCCACTCAAACCAGCGAAGCTTTCCGGGAGTCTCTGGCGTCTGCCTTGGAAAGAGCGAAAATATAGTCATGAAGCAAGTTAGAATCTTGATGGGCATGCCGATTATCGTTGAAATAATTGACTCTTCCGCAAATGAGAGTTTGTTTGAAGAAATTTTTTCTTATTTTAAATATGTGGATGAAAAATTCAGTACGTACAAAGATGAAAGCGAGATCATGCGGATAAACAGGGGGGAAATTTCCGAAAAAGAGTATAGTGACGACATGAAAACTGTTTTGGCGCTTTCAGAAAAAACAAAAAAAGAAACTAAAGATTATTTTAATATTTTCCATAACGGAAAATACGATCCCTCCGGCCTGGTAAAAGGCTGGGCGATTTATAACGCCGCCAATATTTTAAAAAACAAAGGAATAAAGAATTTTTATATTGACGCCGGAGGCGATATAGAAATTTCCGGCAGGAATGCCGATGGAGAGCGTTGGAAAGTCGGGATCAGGAATCCGTTTAATACAAAAGAAATAGTAAAAATAGTTTATTTGGAAAACTGCGGCATAGCCACTTCCGGCATTTACGAAAGAGGGGAGCATATTTATGATCCGAATGGAGGCGGCGCGATTAAGGAAGTTGCCGGCTTGACAGTTATCGGCCCCAATATTTACGAGGCCGATAGGTTCGCGACAGCGGCATTCGCTATGGGGCTGACCGGCATCGATTTTATTGAAGGCCTGGAAGGTTTTGAGGGTTACATGATAGATAAAAATGGAACAGCCGCTTTAACTGGCGGGTTTAAAAATTATACAAAGAACAATGATTAATCGGATAGACAATTTTTTGAACGGCATAACAATGTATCGGTTGGTACTTTATTCTTTGATATTGCTGTTGGTTTGTGCCGCGCTTTTGGGATTTTTGGGGATATTGCCCCTTAATCCTTTCGATCTTATATTTTCCTGTTTATTTTTAGTTATCTTCTGCTGGGCCGCCAATATTATTTTTGCCAAAGCGTTTAAAGCGCCCACAAACG
>CAYRCJ010000035.1:0-7804 GCA_964422785.1 uncultured Candidatus Saccharibacteria bacterium
CGGAGCATACAATATTAATTTTTTATCCGGATCAAGATTGAATTCCGCAAAAAAATCTTGCCTGGATTTCACGGGCCCCTTCACGTATTTGTCGTAATGCGGATTGCCCGTAACAACTATTTTATCCGCCGGATATCTGTACATCTTCAGAACTTCTTTTTTTAGCTCGTCTGACCCGGCAATCAATTTGTCCGGCAAAATTCTTATGACCCGCTGGGTTGGATTGTCCCACGATCGCAACATCCCCAAAATTTTTATGCCCTTTATTTTCGCATCCTGCATCAGACTGACGTCATTTTCATTTTGTATATCGGTGGAAAAAATCAGAGATGGTTTATATTTATCCAGCAACCCGTTAAAAAATCCTTTCGGGCAAAATCTCAAATCCAAATATCTCACGAGTCCGCGCAGCAAAAATGATCTTCCCAAGAAAGCGGCCGCCGTAGAAAAATAAAAATAAACGCGCTTTTTATCATGATAAAATTTATATTTTTTGTGCATCCTGGCGGTATCCGTATCAAACAAAAAAAGTCCAAGCTTTTTAAAAAAAAGGCCTATTTTTGTTTTGGAGGCCTGAAACGGAATGGCTCCCTCTACAATCATATTTCCGCCCCCAAAATTGGATTTAAAATAATCAACTTTATAGGCGGGAGCGATGATGACTACGCGGATATCCTGATTTTTTCTCAGTATCGATAGAACGTCTGTGGAAAGGATATTTCTGGAGATATGAGGGTGAAAGCTGGTTACGAAGATCGTTTTCATATTGTTTACATTATTATATTATAATAACTGCTATATGGCATCTTTATTTTCTCTGGTAAAAAAACCGGCCAAAGCCGCTATACGACTCTACTATAAAGGAAAGAATTGGCTTCCGATGTGGCTTTTGCTGAATAAAAAAGCGATAAAACTGCAAAAAAAATTCCCTCCCGTGCTCGATAGCGTTTCAAAAAGAGTGTCCGAAGACCTTAAAAAAGACGGGATCGCCTTTGTGCATATGGATGAACTTTTTCCGAATGAAAATAAATTTCAGGAACTTTTGGCGTATTCCCAAAAATTGGAAAGAGAAGCGGCGGTAAAAACCAATAAGGAGTTCCTGCAATTTTATTTTGATGATTGCCCGCTGCTGGATTTAAAAAATCCTTTTGTAAAGCTGGCGCTGGAAAACAAAGTTTTGGGAATAATAAATTCCTACATGGGGATGTTTTCTAAGTTTTATATGTTTACGCTGAACAAAACGATGCCTGTGCCGGAAGGCTCCAAGGAAGTGCAATCTCAGAGATGGCATAGAGACCCCGAAGATAAAAAAATGGTGAAAGTGTTTCTGTATTTTAATGACGTAGACGAAAATACCGGACCGTTTGTCTATATAAAAGACACGCATTTTGAAGGAAAATACGGCAACTTGTTTCCTCCAGAGCCTCCGAGAGGCTCGCTACCGCCGGATGAAAAAGTGCAGAAAATCATCCCGAAAGAAAATATAAAAATATGTATGGCGCCGGCGGGCACCCTTATATTCGCCGACCCTAGAGGCATCCACAAAGGAGGCTACGCCACAAAAAATCACAGAATAATGTCCACCCTTTATTATTATTCCGAGGCGTCCCCATGGCCGCTCCGTTACAAATACCCGGACAATTTTAAAGAAACCATGGAGAATATAAATCTCTCCCCGGCCCAAAAATTCGCCTTGGACAATTTCTCCAGAGTCGGCGCGAAAGTATATAAATATTAAATCCCCCGACATTTCGCGGGGGATGTGTATCACCATATGCCGAAGCAGTGCAATGCTAAGACAAAAGTAAGTATCGAGCAGGAAAATAAAAGAAATTCTATTGAGCCGACGAGGCCATCAATAGCCCCTCCGATAGCCGCCGATATGTGATTAGAACTCTGATAGCTGCTGCTTTTTCTGTCTTTTCTTAAATAAATTCCAAAGCATAAAGAGGCGATGGCAACAATAGAAAGGACCGTTCCCGCAACAATCAAAATAATGGACATTACTTCACCTCCGAAACTCCGGGTATATTCCTAGCACACCTGCCATTTTTCTACAACGAATTTGAGATTTAATCAGTCAAATAAAGAGAAACTGAGAGCTTGATTGATGCAATATGATTTTTCAGTCTTTCCGGGACTTCTGCCGGTTTCGTCTCAACCCATTCCCACACATCGTATGGACCTTTATTTAGATTCGGAATTGTGCGTTTTTGATAATCCAACTTCGCGTTAAAAACTTTTTCGTACGTTTCTTGATCTGTGGATCCGTTTATCATCACCATCCCCAGATTTCTTAATCTCTGCACATTAATTTCCAAATTTGAAGAGAGCTTCTCCAGCTCCTTTTTTACAAAATCCGGATCAGTATGTTTTTGAATATCTACATCAAATAAAACAGGTTCTTTCTTTTCCGGTTCTTTTTTCAAGTCTCAACCCCCATTTTGACCCGATAGGATTATATCGCGTCTTTGCAAAAATGTCGATAAACCCTATAATTTAGAGAATATGGAATTTCTAAAAAAGTTAAAATTGCGCGTCGAAAAAATCAATAAAAATCGACATTACGCTTATTACGCGTTCCCCGCTCTTCTGATGATGCTGATAACCTTTGGGGTCATCCGCACATTGATCGATATAAATCCCAATGTCGCGCTGATGATAAATGGCCTTCATGTACACCATTTTAGCGAAGGAATATTTATTTTGATGATCACCGGATATCTTTCTCTCTGGCTGCAGGAGCCGGAAGAAAAATATATCTTAGCGCTTGCATACGGTTCCGGAGTGGGATTTGTTCTGGACGAATTTTATATGTGGCTGAAACTCGATCCCTCCAAAGTTGCCGCGGACAGATATAGCGCCATAGTTATCGGGGCATGTGTCTTTCTTATCATAATCTTATGGCCAATGGGAATGAAGGGCCTAAGAAAACTTTTCGGCATAAAGCACCGCAATAACAGCGACGAAAACAAAACCGTTTTTGATTAAGGACTCTGAAAACAAAAAATCTCGACTAGACGTCGAGATTTTTTACAGCCTTTGCATGGGTTTGAATGAAAAGTTTTCTCGGTTCAACTTCATCGCCCATCAATATATCAAAAATTTTGTCAGCCGCTTTTGCGTCGTCTATCATCACCTGCCGCAAAACTCTGTGCGCCGGATCCATTGTGGTTTCTCCTAGCTCCGAAGCATTCATTTCTCCCAAACCTTTGTATCTTTGGATATTTGGGCTATCCATTGTCTTCACGATCTTATCTTTCTCCGAATCCGAGTAAGCATAATACATCTCTTTTCCCTTTTGCACTTTATAAAGCGGCGGCTGAGCGATATAAATATATCCTTGGTTAATCAACGGCAAAAAGTACCTGTAAAAAAGTGTCAGAAGTAAAGTCCGGATATGCGCGCCGTCCACATCAGCATCTGTCATAATTATTACCCGGTGATATCTTAGTTTGGAGATATCGAAACTCTCGGTAATTGCGGCGCCAAGCGCGATTACAAGATTTTTTATTTCTGTTGAGGCCAGCATTCTATCAAGGCGCGCCCGTTCAACATTTAGAATTTTCCCGCGAAGCGGAAGTATTGCCTGAAATCTGCGGTCGCGGGCCTGTTTGGCCGATCCGCCGGCGGAATCACCCTCAACAAGAAACAGTTCCGATTCTTCCGGGCTCCTGGATTGGCAATCGGCAAGCTTCCCGGGAAGTTGAGAGCCCTCCAACGCGCCCTTCCGCAAAATCGTGTCCTTTGCGGCCTTGGCCGCCTTCCTGGCTTTCAATGCCAGAATAACTTTGTCCAAAATCGCCCTGGCATCTTGAGGTTTTTCTTCCAAAAAAGAACTAAACGCCTCCCCAAAAACAGTTTCTACGGCCGACCTCGCTTCCGGATTACCGAGCTTTGCTTTTGTTTGTCCTTCAAATTGCGGATTTTTTAATTTTAGAGCCACAATCGCGGAAAGCCCCTCCTGAACGTCTTCTCCAGTCAAATTTTCTTCGGATTCTTTTAAGTAATTGTTTTTCCTGGCATAAGAATTAAGCGAACGGGTAAGCGCGGTGCGAAAACCGGTGATATGCATTCCGCCTTCCGGGTTGTAAATATTGTTGGCAAACCCCAGAATGCGCGCCTGAAGATCATCCACGTATTGAAGCGCGATCTCAACGCGCATTTCATCGACTTCGCGGTCGATATAAAAAATAGTGTCGTGCTTGGGCTCCATTCCCTCGTTTACATATTTAATGTATGAAGCAACTCCTCCTTCAAAACAAAAGGCGTAAGAAGTGTGCTCAAGTTTGTCCTGAGATCTCTCATCATTGATGCGTATTTTAATACCCTTGGTAAGATATGCCTGTTGGCGCATTCTTTCCGTAATTTTTTTAACGTCGTATTCCGGCATTTTGCTGCTGCCTCCTGGAGGAACGCCGAATATTTCAGCATCGGGTTCGAAAATAACCGAGGTGCCGGTGTTTTTTGATTTGCCTATTTTTTGAACTTTGGTTTTCGGTTTACCCCTTTGGTATTCCTGCGCCCAGAGCTCACCGTCTCTGGCAACTTCGACTCTCAAAAAAACCGAGAGAGCGTTAACCACGGAAACGCCCACTCCGTGAAGCCCCCCGGACACTTTGTATCCGGCACCTCCGAATTTCCCGCCGGCATGAAGCGTGGTGAGTACAGTTTCCAAAGCGGATTTCTTGGTTTGTTTGTGGGTCTCAACAGGAATCCCCCGGCCGTCGTCTGTTACCCGCACCCGATGATTCGGAAGAAGTGTAACAAAAACATTTTTGGCGTATCCCGCCATTGCTTCATCTATAGAGTTATCAACCACCTCCCAAATTAAATGATGGAGACCGTCGATGCCCGTAGAGCCGATATACATTCCCGGGCGTTTGCGCACAGGATCCAGCCCCTCCAAGACATAAATATCTTTGGCGGTATAGCTGGCCCCCTTGCCCCCGTCATCCGGTAGCGCATTTTTTTTGTCTTTTTTAACCATAATTTAAATCAGATTAGTGTTTTAAAGATATCATAAAATAGAGCTGTGTACAACTCCAAAAACTTGACTATCTAGCCCAAAAATGATATGATTAAATTAGATTGGAAAAAACGGGAAAGGAGCTTAGTATGCGTTTAGTCAGCCTTAATACTATGTGCGGCCGATCGCTGTATCCATTGATGCGTTTTTTCAGAAAAGCGAAGAACGATACTGACATATTTTGCCTGCAGGAAGTTTCCAACACCACTCAGGAAATTGTCGATCAGCGGCATCCTGATGAATTTATGTGCGGGACGCTATTTGAAAAAATTTCTTCTGAACTTACTGATTTTACCGGGTCATTTGCAGCTTTTCACGACGATCCTCACAGAATGAGCTTGGCAATATTTTGGCGTTCTGATCTTAAAGCGGTGGCTCAAAATTTCTTGGTTTATAAGCCGCAAAAGGCTCTCGAAAAAGGAAGTAAAATTTTTAGTCCCAGAAAATTACAGCATCTGACGGTAAATTTCCGGGGCAAAAGATTGCTTGTGGCAAACTTTCATGGACTTTGGAACGCCGGCCCCAAAACCGACACCCCGGAAAGAATTGAACAATCCAGAAAAGTTTTAGAATTTATGGAGCTCTGCGATCCTCCGAAAATCTTGTCAGGAGATTTCAACTTGCTGCCAAATACCGAATCAATGCGCATCCTGGAAGTCGGAATGAAAAATTTGATAAAAGAATTTAACATTCAATCGACGCGGACTCCGCTCTACCGGCACTACGACAATCCTGAGGAACCCAACTTCGCGGATTACATGCTCGTCTCTCCGGAAATAGCCGTCCAAAAATTCGAAGTTTTACCGGATATTGTTTCCGACCACTCACCGTTGCTTCTTGATTTTGACTTAAAGTAAGGAGGAGGAAAGATGGAAAAAATAATCGGAAGAGAGGAATTTGAAAATCTATTGCGGCTTAAAATGACGCCGGAGAATGCCAAGCTGGTAATGAAGGCTTACCGATTATCAAAAGCGGGCCACAGGGAACAAGAAAGAGAAGATGGCACGAGATACTTTGAGCATCCAAAAGCCGTCGCGCTGATTATAATCAAAGAATTTGAAATATATGATTATGAGGTAATTATTACCGCGCTTTTGCATGATGAAGTTGAAGACACTTTTATATTCGGGGCCGGCGAAGAAGCTTTTGAAACCATAAGAGACGATTTTGGAAAGCGCGTAGAAAGTTTTGTGCGCCTGCTCTCCAAGCCGCCATGCGAAGAAAGCAAAAAAGCCCAGCGTGACTGCGAATATTACAACAATCTCTTTAGCGCTCCGCTCGAACCAAGAATCCTTAAAATCGCCGACAGAATCCACAATTTGAGAACACTTAGATACTGCGATTTGCAAAAACAGGACAGAAAACTTCTTGAAACCAGCGTATGCGTGTGGCGAATCGCCGAAAGCATAGCCGCAGAAAGAAACGATATATTCAAGACGTTCTCGAAAACCTATCAGGAGGCCAGAGAAAGTTTTAACGCGTACGCCTCCGGCAGAATTGTAAGCGATGTTTAACGTAAAATAAAACAAAATCCCCCCGATAGCTATCGGAGGGGATTTTTTACTAAATTATTTTTAGAGCTCGTGTGCGGGTTCCATGTGATCAATAGGATTTGGAAATCCTATAAAGTCGTAGAATTCTTTATCCAAATTTACAGTGCGAGAGAAATCAGATAACGATTCCAATAAAATTTTCTGCTTCGCTTCCGCTTCGTCTCTAATACTTCGCGCCGTGGACTCATGCCGATACAATCTCCCTGTAATAACAACTTTTCTCCAACTGCCTTTTTCATAAACCTCGGCGATTGCGGCGTGAAAATAAGTTTCTTCTATAACCACTGATTTCACGCAAAAACTAGTAAAAAATCGTACCCCAAATTTTTCCGCGATCTTCTGATAGTTAATTTCCTTTTTCTCTTCCGGCATTCTACCCCCTCTCTTCCAAATGCATTCCTACCGCAAAGTCTTAAACAAATCAAGCGGTTTAGTCGCCCTCTACTTCACTATAATAATTCTCCCCTTCCAGATGTTTAAAAACTTTTCCGTGGCGATAAATTTAAATTTCCCTTTTGTCCTGGAGTAACTGTTTGGATCGTGATAAAAAAATCCTTTGTCGGAAAATCCGACCAGCAAAACCAGGTGCCCGCTGGCTTTGCTTTTGAAAGATGCCAGGACGGGAATATTTTTTTCCATTGTCGATGTGATATACCGTAGCGATAATTCCCGTTTTTCTTCGGGCCATTCTTTTCTGAAAGATTTTCCAAAACCGTGATTTTTGGCAATCTTAATCAGGCCATCGTGGAACCAGCCATATTTTAAAGAATGGGCCTCATAAGAAATGCCTTCTTTTATTAAATTTGCGGTAGAAACTTTTTTATAATTTTTTTTATTCCGGCCCAAAAAATCCATTGCCATCTTTATTGACACTGCGCCGCAACTCCTGGGCCTCCAAAACGGATCTTTTACATCCAGTCTTTGAGAATAGTATGGAACATTGAGTTTTTTCATCACCTCAATTCAGCGTTAAACTGTTTAGCCGTTTGTTGGTAAATTTCGTCTTGGATTTTGTCGACTTCGCTGGAGACCAAAGTCCTGTCGTTGCTCCGGTAAACTATGCGATATGTGTAACTGATTTTTCCCGTGCCAAATTTTTCGGCGTTTTCGTATTTATCAATCAGCTCCACCTGCTCCACCAGGTCGCCGCCCAGGTCTCTTATCAGATCAAAATAGTTATTGGGAACAAAATCATTGGAAACAACAAAAGATATATCGCGCG
>CAYRCJ010000036.1:0-7720 GCA_964422785.1 uncultured Candidatus Saccharibacteria bacterium
GTAAACATTTTCATTTTTGTATATTACCGCCGCCGCATCCGTCATCCACGGATTTCCCAAGTGGGCGATGATAATTTTGAGCTTTGGAAATTCCACGGCGACATCATCAATCGCCAGAGGATGAGCGAATTTAATTTTAGCTTTTTCTACTTTTGAATATGTGTCGCCCGTGTGAAAAATGGCCGGAAATCCTGTTTTTTGAAGAATCTTAAAATATCTCGAGAGCAATGAAAAATCATTTGGGTAGTAATGTTCATAGCCAAGATAAAATTTCAAAGCTCTTATTTTTCCTTCTTCGAGTAATTTTGTAACATTCTCCACCATTGTATCGGCGCGGTAAGGCGAAGCAAAACCAACGGCAAAAAATCTATCAGGATATTTTTGGCAGATTCTAACCGCCTGTTCGTTGGTCGGACCGTTAAAGGCGGCGAAAATCGCCGATTTATCTATTCCCGCTTCATCCATTGAACGCAACAAATCCTTCGCCGAGCCCTGTACATTATTTCCAAAAAGATGCGCGTGAGCGTCTATGATCATTTTTTGCCCCCGTTATCAATCTAAAAAGATGCTGGCATAAAAAATTATTTTTGGCAATAAAAAAGAGCTCTGTTAGAGCCCTGCCTGCCGGTCAGGCAAACCTAATTTTTCGGAAACCGCCTTCCAAACTCTTTGGTGGATCTCTTCAGGCGAAAAAAGATGATCTCCATCAACGCAATTTATAACCACAAATTCATCCGGAAATTTTTTAATCATAGTATAGTACGCCTCATAAGCATTCTTGAGATGTTCCGGGTTGCTTTCGTGCTCGTCCTTCATCATTCCCCTTTTATCGGCAAGCCCGATGCTCACCTCAACGGGCATATTCAAGAAAACATTTACATCAGGTTTGGGAATTCCTAAGATGCGATATTCGGTATCGTACAGCCATTCTAAAAATTCTTCTCTTTCTTTCTCGTTTTTTATCTTTCCGCCCTGGTGGCCGCCGTTTGAAGCCACATATCGGTTGGCGATGACAAACTTTCCCTCAGAAAGCCATTTGCGCATATTAAACGACAAATCAAAACGGTCCAAAGCATAAAATAAAGATGACGCGTACGGCGAAACCGCATCCGCTTTTCCATATACTCCGCGAAGATAATTATTTATCAATCCGGAAGATACCCGGCTATATTGCGGAAAATCAACAGTGCGGACAAAGTGTCCGGCTTTTTCAATGCGATTCTGCAAAAGCTCCCATTGGGTTGTTTTGCCGGAGCCGTCAGTGCCCTCTATAACGATTAATTTTCCGAGCGTCATATTGCCTCCATTATAAAACAAAATAGCCTCTGGTAAGAGGCTATCATTTGATGCTCAAAATTGCACTGTGGATAAAAGATTAATTTAAGCAAAGACCAATTCAATCTGTTTTACTTTGCGATTTATTTCTTTGGCATATCGTTCCACCATATCGGAATCGCCGATTAAAACATCGATGTAGCCCAGGGCCTCTCTATCGGAATATTTATAAATATTTCCGCTGAATTCGCCGTGTGTTTCGCTCTGACATTCCCATACAAACGCGTTGATCGTTTCTTTTCTGTAAAGAATCCGGCGAAGGCGGCGCAATTCAAGAAAATCCTGCCATCTTGGAGGCCAAAAATGTTTAATGCCGCCGCCGCATGTCGGATCGCCGCCAAAATTCTGTATAAAGAACAGAGCCTTGGCTAAAGAATAGTGACCATGGCATCCGTGGGCGACGCGCCGAGGATTCACCGGAAAAACTTTTGAAAATTTTACCTGCAACGCCGGCGAAATTTTGTCGCGCCCCTCAACTCCTTGTGTCAGTGAAAGAACAATTCTTTTGTCGACAGTTACAAATTCATGCCCATTGCCGGCATCCTTCGTGGAAATAGACGAAACAAAAAAATCTCTGTTAACGTCGGCTGTCATCGGACAAGGGTCCGAAAGCTCGAAGGCTTCCCAAAGAGTTTTTGATTCGGCATATTCCAGGGCTTTCTTAACCCCGCCGCCAAGCCGCCACAAAAGATAATATCCGTTGGTGTAAAGCAGTCTTAAAATAAATGGACCGAAAATAATTATCGCGATCAATCCTACTGCAATCTCCAGTGCGATAAGCATGATCCCTCCCTAGAATTTAGATTCTTCTTCCAAAAATAAATTATCACAATCGACGCGCTCTGTCAAGAAAAATAGCCTCCGGTAAGAGGCTATCATTCGATGCCCAAAATCGCGCTGAGTATAGATTACTCTGAAATATCAACCCCCATACTGCGGGCGGTGCCGGCGATGATTTTCATTGCGCCCTCAACATCGTTGGCATTTAGATCCTCCATTTTTCTTTCGGCGATTTCTTTTAGTTTCGCAGAAGTTATTTTTCCAACCTTGCCTTTCAAAGGATTGGCCGCGCCTTTTTCGGCTTTGGCGGCTTTCTTTAATAAATCCGAAGCCGGAGGAGTTTTTAATTTAAAATCAAAAGTCCGGTCCTGATAGATCGTAATTTCCGCGGGGATTACATCGTCGCCCATCGCGGCGGTGGCCGCGTTGAATTTGCTGACAAATTCTCCAATATTAATTCCATGCTGACCCAAAGCAGGCCCGATTGGCGGAGCGGGAGTTGCCTTTCCCGCCAGTATTTGCAGTTTTAAAACTGTTTTAATTGGTTTAGCCATATTGATATTTTAAATCTTTTTAACTTGTAAGAAATCCAATTCCACGGGAGTCTCCCTGCCGAAAATTGAGACCAAAACTTTTACCTTGCCTCTGGCCTCGTCTATTTCGCTGATCTTCCCTTCAAAGTCCCTAAACGGCCCCTCGTTAATTCTTACAGCATCTCCCATCGCGAAGTCAATTTTGTGCGTGGGTTCCTGATTGCCGGATCTGGCGAACAGCGCGTCTACCTCTTCTCGTGACAGCGGAGCGGGAGTGGTGCCGGAGCCCACGAAGCCGGTAACCCGCGGCGTGTTTCTTACAACATACCATGAAGCGTCGGTAACAATCATTTCAACCAATACATAACCGGGATAAATTTTGTCTTCAACCACCCGCCTTTTGCCGCCTTTGATTGTTATCTTTTTTTCAATGGGAACAATTACCTGGAAAATCTGATCCTCCATTCCCAAAGATTCGATGCGCTGTTTTAAATTGCGCGCCACCGCGTCTTCATAGCCTGAATAAGTATGTATGGCGTACCAATTTTTCCCAAATTCTGAAGTTTGCTTCGGCATTTTTTATTTAATAAGGAAACTTATAACTTTTGTAAAAACGGCGTCAAAGACTCCCAAGACCCCGGCCACAGCCAACGAAACAACAATCACAACTATTGTAAAATTAATTGTGTCCTTACGCGAAAGCCAGCTGACCTTTTTTAATTCAACTTTTGTTTCTTTTATGTAATTTATGAATTTTGCGAACATAATTTTGGTTTACCCCTTAAAATCAGGCATTTTTAAAAGCCCCCGAGGGCTTTTATTTACTTACCCTTCCATTATACTCCCCACAAATAATAAGTCAAGTCCTACGCGCCCCTGAAAAATATAGCTATTTTTTAAACCTTAGTCCGCTTATAAATTCATAAGCCGGCCCCGCAACAAATCCCCACCAAAATCCAAACATAATTTCCTCCAGTGGGACACCGAGGAGCAGTATGCCTGAAAGATTTTTAAGCAGCCACCATTTCTGAATTACGCCAGGGAATATGGCGATCCAGGGAAGATATAAAATAAACATAAGCGCGCCGGTAAATAATCCGCTGAAAAACGCGTCTTTAAATAAATCGTGCCGTAAAATTAAAATAGAGATGCTCGCCAAAATTAAACCGGCGAGAGTTACATACATAGTATTGAATCCCAAAATGATATTACCGGCGACCATCCATAAAACAGCCAATAGCGTCACCCCAAGCATCCATCTAGGATGCCCGTTGAGATGCCGATTCGCGTACTTTTTTCCAAAAAGTTCCTCATAAATAACCCCGGCTATCCCCCCGATCAAAAAAGAAAAAAATAATTCCTCCAACCCTACCACACCCATTATTCCTCCGCCGGTAAAATATTGCGGATGCCAATAATCACGAAAAAACAGCACCTGTGTAAATCCAAGCGGCATAACTAACAATGACATAATCAACATTTCTTTCCGCAAATCTCTGCGGCGAAGAAAAAAAATTAGCCAAATAGCCGCGTAGAATAAATTTACAATCAGATATGCGTATTGATATGGGAACATTATTTTCAATTATAGCATTTCTTGAAAAAGTGACGAAGTGGTGGACCCACCGAGAATCGGACTCGGACCTTCCCGATGGTCATCGGGACGTGATACTTTGTGGACCTATGGGGAATCGAACCCCAACCTCATCCATGCCATGGATGCGTAATACCATTTTACTATAGGCCCGTCTTTATTACCCCTTCCTTAATTATCTTCTCTAGAATAGAGCGGCTTTTCAAATTTTTCAAATGCAACTCCATTCTGCGCGCTTCTAAAAGCGTTGCGTATTCTTTTTTGAACACAACTTTTAATGGTCTAAGATATTTTAGAGATTTTGTCTTTCCGAAGTTATGCTCCGCCAATCTCCTATCTAAATCGTTGGTACTGCCGATATAGTACCGGTCACTCTTCTCGCTTTGTAATATATAAACACAATTCATAATTTTAGAAGTCGGACTCGGACCTTCCCGATGGCCATCGGGACGTAATACCACTGAACTATGGGCCCAAACCGAGGCAAAATAATTGCCTCGTTTTTATTTTTAGTACCTTAAAAATTACTCTTTGTCTACAGGTTTTATTTTTTTGGAAAAAACGTAAAGGTAAAGAATTTCCAAAATCCCCAAAGTGTTTATCACCAAAAGCGCCACAAACCAGGTGCTTTCTCCGCGCCTGGCCGCGTGCCATAGCGCCATTCCCTTCCAAACCAAAGACCAGGCGACAACCAATGCCAAAATTACGCCGCCCAAAAATATCTTCTCTAAGAATCCGCCTACCACCGGAGCCATCCATGAAAAATTTTGGTAGTAGCCGTTCGCAAAAAAACTATTTGAAAAATATTGCATAAATTTTTATTAAATTAATAATTAACTATTTCGACCCGGTGGTGCCAAACCCCCCGCGGGATTTGTTTTCCAAATCGTCCACCTCCTGCCAATCCGCTTTTTCGTACGCCTTAAAAATCCCCTGCACCAATCTCTCTCCTCTTTCAATCGCCACCTCTTTATCCGAAAAATTATAAATCGCCGCCTGGTATTCATCTTCGTTGCCGCAAAAATCTCTGTCGCCTATCGCGACTCCGTTTGCCAGCATCAAGCCTTTTTTATGAAGCGAGGATCTTGCGGCAAGCATAAGCATGTGCCCCACCGGCGGCTCGAGAGCCACATTGAGCGGCACTCTTACCACGCCGTGCGGCAAAACTGTCAGCGACCTTCTGGAAAATAAATCAAACGCCACGGCTCCTTCAGTTTTATATTCCGGAAGCGCCAAGGATTTGTCTATTCTTTTAATCCGTACCTGCATTTTTTTATTTTAGCACCTTTGTGCCCTCGAGAGGAATTGCCTCTCCCTTCGGTCGAGACCTCATCACTTCGTGATTTCGGCCTTCGGTTCAATCCCTCATCAAAACAAAAAAATGATATCCTCGCGGTATCATTTTTTTGTTTTGTGCCCTCGAGAGGAATTGAACCTCTATCTACCCCTTAGGACGGGGCTGTTCTATCCGTTGAACTACGAGGGCGTATGTTTCCTTATACAATAAATTTCTGTTATATTAAAGCTTATGGATTATCAAGAAAAGATTATAAAAACAATCGGGCAGACCCTTCCGGCAGTAATTAGCATTGCCGCATCAAAAGGAATGGAAGACGTCCAGCAAGATTTGGTGAAAATGGGGTTGGATCCGAATCAATTCACGGAAAGAATAGAAAACGAAATGGACGAAGAGGGCAAGGTTTCCATATCCGGAGGATCCGGTTTTATTGTAAGCGGAGACGGGATAATACTTACCAACAAACACGTAGTGGCCGACAAATCCGCCAGCTACAAAGTAATAATGGGAAAAGAAAAGTATAATGTTGAAATTGTAGGCAAGGATCCGTTGGCGGACATCGCAATTTTAAAATTAATTGACGCCCCGAAAAATCTTCCTTCAATACCGTTGGGTAATTCACAAAATTTAAAACTCGGCACATGCGTAGTGGCAATAGGAAACGCCCTTGGAGAATTTCAAAATACCGTTTCCACGGGGATAGTTTCCGGGCTTTCGCGGTTCCTTTCCGCGGTTACCGATATTGAGGGGCACCAAGAAAAATTGCGCGGCCTGATACAGACAGACGCGGCCATCAATCCGGGCAATTCCGGTGGCCCCTTAATAAATATGGAGGGAGAAGTAATTGGAATTAACTCAGCGGTGGTATTTGGCGCGCAAAACATAGGATTTGCCATACCGATAAACAAAGCAAAAAAAGATCTCGAAGAAATTAAAAAATTCGGCCATATTAGGACGCCGTTTTTGGGAATCAGATATCTTTTGTTAAATAAAGAAATCGCCAGGCATTTTCAAATTCCCATTGATCATGGAGCCCTGATCATCCGCGAGCATCTTCCAGGAGATTACGCGGTTTTACCGGGAAGCGCCGCGGAAACAGCCGGGATCAAAGAACACGACATAATTATCGCAGCCAACGGGAAAAACATAACGGAAAAAGATACTTTGGAAGACATGTTGGATAATTCTGCGATCGGGGAAAAATTGGAATTGGAGATTTTAAGAAAAGGGAGAAAGCTGACGGTGAGTTTGGAATTGGAAGACCGGGCAAAATTCATTTAGACAAAACCCTCAAAATAGCATAGATTAAAATCAAACCGCTCCTTGAAGGAAAGTATGCTTTATGTGAAGCGTATTTTGAAAATCTTGGCGCTCACCGCAGTAAATTATTTAATCCTATGGATCATAATTTACGTAGACGCAAAACTCCCCAACCCCAACATGCTGGCGGTCTGGTATTATCATTACCCTATTTGGCCGAAAATATTTATGGCAATTTTTGGCTTAATTTTCGGTACGCTGATGGCCCTTTCGCTTGAGTAAGATTTGACAAGAAATTATCTGTGTGCTAAGGATATACGAGGAAGAAAGGAGCGGAAAATGAAAAAACAAGGCACCGGCAAAGAAGATTTGAAAGCCGCCTTAGGTATCTTAAAAAATGTGGCGGGAAGAGAGGCTGGAAAAATTACAAAAAAGGCTCAAGCCGCGTTTCAAAAGATATCTCAGGAAGCGCAAAATATTCTTGTAACAATCACCGACCCGAAAGAACGTTTTAACAGGGCGGTAAGAGCGCAACGGGACGCCCTTGTAGAGGCGGGGCTCTCTCAAGACCAGGCCGGCAAGATGGCCGCTGAGCTTGTTGTGGAAGCTCTGAAAGATTCTAACTCAGAGAAGGGAGAAAGATAATGACATTTGCACAGGCCGGGCATAACGCCAAAATTGCGGGCATCATATTGCTTTCCGTAATCGCGGCGATAATCGGACTGAGAGTCATAAACGTTGCCGTAATAATCTTTTACGCGTTTACATTTTTTATCATTAAAGCTCTTGTATTTTTGGCGATCGTACTGGTCGCGCTGGCATTTTTGAAAAATAAATTTAAGATTTGAAGAAGGTCCCGCAGAGGCTTTCATCCCCCGATATCCATCGGGGGATTTTTGTTTGACAATAAAATTGCAATAT
>CAYRCJ010000037.1:0-7686 GCA_964422785.1 uncultured Candidatus Saccharibacteria bacterium
CAAAATCAAACTTTGCGGAAAAGATTAGAGATACTACAATAAAAACATATGTCTACCTACAATTGGTACTCACAATTGGTTAAGCCGGCGTGGGCGCCTGGGGCGGGGATATTTGGTCCTGTGTGGACCGTGCTTTATATTTTGATTGCGATATCCTTCGGAAAAGTATTTTATATGGCTTGGAAAAAAGAGATTGGTTTTGCTGTGGCGTTGCCGTTTATTCTTAATCTCGCTTTCAACTTTGCTTTTACGCCATTGCAGTTTGGACTCAAAAATAATTTTCTCGCGGCGCTGGATATTTTGCTTGTTTTGGGAACTCTTGTTTGGGCGATGACCGCAATTTATCGCCATGCGCGTTGGATAACTTATATTCAGATTCCGTATTTGCTTTGGGTTTCTTTCGCAACTATTTTGCAGTTCACAATCACTTATTTAAATAGATAGTATAATAAAACTAATGAGCCGGAAAACACTGATATGGATAGGGATTTTTGTGGGGTCGGGGATTGGGAGTTATATTCCGGCGCTTTGGGGCGACGCCGGGCTATTTTCATTTTCTTCAATAATATTTTCGGCAATCGGAGGCTTCATCGGACTTTATATCGGTTACAAGCTGGGTGACTAGTTTAGTATTATAAAAAAAATGATGCCTTTCTTCACCACGAATATTTTTCTGCTGAAAAATTTCTCTGCTCGTACCAGTCGTACTGCGCAAGGGTTCAGAAAGGCATCATTTTTCTTTTTAAGATAGCGATTGATGGTGTGGACAACTAAACATTGCTGGCGTTTTTTACAAAAGATAGTATTGAATTATTACCAATAATGAATTTTCTAAATTTATGAAAAAATTGAGGTTTTCGATTTTTTTGTTTGCATTTCTCTCGGCATTTTCTTTATCGGCTCCGGCTTTGGCGGATACCACAACTCAAGCCAAACTTGACCTAA
This sequence comes from uncultured Candidatus Saccharibacteria bacterium, assembly GCA_964422785.1. Lineage (GTDB taxonomy): Bacteria > Patescibacteriota > Minisyncoccia > UBA11713 > 2-01-FULL-45-33 > CAYRCJ01. Next base: position 946 of record CAYRCJ010000037.1, read on the forward strand.
TCGCGTCTTTAGCAAAGCAGATCCAAGCTCTTCAGGCTCAACTGGTGACGCTTAACCAGCAAAAAACATCAGCAGAAGTTTCTTTAATAAATACTTTAAAACTCGGCTCGAAGGGGGATGATGTAAAAGTTTTGCAGGCACTTTTGGCGGCCGATCCGTCAATTTATCCTGAAGGGATTATTTCCGGCTTATTTGGCCCGGCTACAGCCCGCGCCGTTAAAAGATTCCAGAAAAAACATGATCTTGAGCAGGTTGGGAATGTCGGTAAAAAAACTTTGGCCAAATTAAACGAAATGCTTGAAAAAGATGACGATCGCGTAGCTCTTGAAGGATCGGACGACAAGAAAACTCCCTGCGTGGCCGTGCCCCCAGGCCATTTAGTTGCCCCCGGATGGTTAAGAAAAAATGGGGGAGTAAAGCCGATTGTTCCCGTCTGCCAAGTTTTGCCGCCGGGGATTGCCGCCAAGCTTGGTTTGGCAACTTCTACTCCGCCAACTCCTCCTCCGCCTCCTTCGCCGGGAGACCAAGCGCCTCCTACAATTTCATCGCTCACAGCTTCCAGCATCACCTCGGGTAGCGCGATTGTCAGCTGGACCACAAATGAAGCCTCGACAGGTAAAGTTTACTACGCGACTTCTTCTACGATTGATTTTTCTTCTGCCACAGCCTTTTCAAACACCAGCTTTGATTTCTCGCACAGTTTCAGCCTGGGAAATCTTGCTTCCAGCACAACTTATTACTACCAAGTTGTTTCCAAAGATTTGGCAGGAAACACCGCCACTTCTTCAATATTTTCATTTGCCACTTTGCAGGGCGCTGACGTAAGCGCGCCCGTGATTTCTTCGGTTGCTTCAGGAAGCATAACTTCCTCCGGCGCGACTATCACCTGGACTACAAACGAATCCTCAAAAACAAAAGTTTATTACGGAGTAAATTCTCCCCTCAATCTTTCCGGCTCATCTTCCTATGTTGATAATACTTTTGTAACAAGCCACACCGCGGTAATCACCAGCCTCGGGGCCAATACTACTTACTATTATGTAGTTGAATCGGATGACGCCGCGGGCAATATTGCCACCTCCACTCAATATTCATTTGTAACCGCTCCTCCTCCGGATACGATTCCCCCTATAATTTCTTTAATTTCCAGCAACACTGCTTCGAGTACGGCAACCGTAAGCTGGACGACCAATGAAAATTCCACCAGCAAAGTTTACTACGATACCGGCTCGGTTAATTTTTCTTCTTCTCCGACAGTTTCAGATAGCTCGCTCAATACAAGCCACTATATTTACATCACCGGGCTTGCTACCAGCACTATGTATAATTATGTAGTAGAATCAAAAGATGCCGGCAACAATACCGCCACCTCAAGCCAACAGTCTTTTGCAACTTCCGCCCAATAACGCAATAATATAAATATAAAAATATGAAATCTAAAATATCAGTTCTCATCTTTGTAGCCGTACTAGCCATTGCTTTGTATTTTCTTTTAAAAATCCAAGTCCCGACAAAGGCTCCTGAAGTTACTCCTCCCGCCCCATCTCCGGCAGCTTATGCTCCGAAGCCATTAACCGGAGTGCCGGACAGCTTGAAATATCCAAAAGCTACCGGCAAAGTTTCCGATATGTTCAACCTGCTTTTTAATGAAGCCGATGTTGACCAAAATATTTTCAACGGAGAATTAAAAGACGTCAATTCGGTTTCCGGAGACAGTCAGGAAATTATTAACGTTAGCCAATCATACGATGAAAACTCTATATAAAATAATTTTGGGATCGCTCTTAATGCCATTGTTTGTTTGGGCGGCGCCCTTGCCTCCGCAATCTGATTTTTGTTATAAATTGCCTGATATTTCCGCCAGAGTTTTAAATGACATAAACGAAAAAGAAGCGCGACTTCACGACAAGCAAGCCAGAATTTCTCAGGATATTTTAGCGGATAGGAATGATAGCGATGGAGAAAAAACAGCCAACAGGATGAGGTGGGATTCTATCTACGAACAGAATATCGCGATGTTAAAGGCTAGGGCTGAAAATAATGCTCAAAAATCAGCGGTTGAAAAATATCTTGCCGCAGTTGCCGACGCGGTAAACAATCGCAGGATTGCCATAAATTCGGCTTTGCAGACTTTCCGCCAGGGAGTCGACCAGGCAATGCTTGCCAGGACAGGGATCGTAAATGTTGCCCTCTCCGGCTTTAAAACAGCGGCCTCAGAAGCATTTTCTAAGGCAAGCGCGGACTGTGCCAATAGCGTGACGGGCTCAACCGTCCACAAAAATCTTGTGACCTCGCTCAAAGCGGCAAAACAGAAATTTAATACCGATAGAAGTGCGGCGGAAAAACTTTCTATCAGTATGCAAGCCTTAGTTACTGCCAGAAAAAGCGCTACGGCAAAGGCTTTGGCTGATTTTAAAACCGCGATGCAGAAAGCCCGCGCTGATTTGAAAGTGTCTTTTCCAAAGGCAGACTAGAAATCGATGAAGAAAATTTTAAAAACTATTTTAATGTTGGCGTTATTTGCCGGAGCTTTTTACTATTTCAGAAATTCTCTGGAAAATATCGCGGAGAATCTTTATTCTTCATATTTTCCATGTCGGAGCCCGATTGCGTACAGCATCGGCTCTTTTGACGCGCGGTTTGGAATTTCAAAAGCGGATTTTATTAAATATATCGGCCAGGCCGAGAATATTTGGGAGACGCCATCGGTCAAACAGCTTTTTGCGTACAAAGAATCAGGAGATTTGAACATAAATTTAATTTACGATTATCGCCAGGAGGCGACAGATAAATTACAAAAACTCGGACTGGTGGTAAAGGAAGACAAAAATTCTTACGACACTCTTAAGGCAAAATATACGGCCCTTCAGGCTGATTACACCCAAAAGAAAAGTTTATATGAGGCGGCGGTTGCTTCGTTTGACCGGCGCAAAAAAGCTTACGAAGCGGAAGTGGAGTATTGGAATAAACACGGACATATAACGGAGACGGCATACAATCAAATTAATTCTGAAAAAGACGCGCTGAATGAGGAAATTCAAAACTTAAATCAAATTCAAACCGCGTTGAATGCTCAGGTTGATGAGATCAATAATTTGGTGACGGTGCTCAACCGCCTGGCGAATTCTTTAAACCTGGATGTTGTGGGCTACAATAGAGTTGGAGAATCGGCCGGAGCGGAATTTGAGGAGGGGGATTACCAGCAGGGTCCGGGGTATAAAAAAATAGATATTTATCAATTTGATAATTCTCAAAAATTGGTAAGGGTGTTGGCGCATGAGCTTGGGCATGCACTCGGCTTAGAGCATATAAACAACCCCAAAGCGATAATGTATAAATTAAACCAAGGCACAAACGAAACGCTCACGGCGGATGATTTATTAGCTTTAAAAAAACATTGTGGTTTAAAATAAAGAAGAATGCCCCTTCACTTTCCTCGCCTCGCTACTGCTCGCTCGGGGTTGTCTCCTGACAAAACCCGTTCAAGGGCATTCTTCTTTATTTTAATAATTTATTTTATGATACAAAAAACAATAATTTTCACGATTCTTATTTTGTTAATTTACGCAGCTGTCCAGCATGATATTCGGGCCGGAGCAAACGATCCGCAGATTCAGCTGGCTGAGGATATCAGCGCTGTCCTGGAAAAAGGAGGGGATGTTTCGCTTTTAAAATTTCCTCCAAAGATTGATATTTCAAAAAGTTTGGCGCCGTTTTTAATTATTTATGATGATTCCGGAAAACAAGAATACTCGACCGCGGAATTGGGCGACAGAATTACGGAAATTCCCAAAGGAGTCCTGGATTATGCCAGGGCGCACACTGAAGACAGGCTTACTTGGCAGCCAAGAGAGGACGCGAGAGAGGCAATTGTTGTCCGTCATTTTGGCGGAGCGAAGGCGGGGTTTGTGGCGGCCGGAAGATCTCTTCGTGAAATTGAAACGCGGGAGAATCGGCTGATGCTTCAAGTCTCTTCTGCGTGGCTTTCGGGGCTCGCGGTAATTGTTGTTTTGAGTTTATTAAAAATAGATTAGTCAAAATACAATCTTGATATATCGGTAAATACGCCTTATGCTTAATTCAGATTTAGGAGAAGCGAGGCGGGATGTTTAAAAATATCGGGATAAATCTGACCGGGCCCATTTGTTCCTGCGATAAGCAAAATTTGATTTGGGGGATATTCACCGATGAAGAAAATAGCCCCGGACTGATTATTACCTGCAAAAATTGTAAAACCAATCTCAAGATTCACAATAGACAGTTCAAAGCCTATTTCAAACTGGACAAAGGATATCCCAAAGGGTTAGCTACTGACGATGCTGTTCAAGAAAAAGAAAAAGAGAAAGAGAAATTAAAAGAAATTGACGATGACGCAGAGTTCCTTAAAAGCCTTAAAATTGATCCCAATCTAAAATTAGAATAATAAAAGCCCCGATGGGGCTTTTATTTAATTTTTTATAATTTTTCCGTCCGCTCTCGGACTTACAGAAATTATTTTAATTGGAGCGTTGAGGCCTTGAGGGCTTTCCAGAAAATCAATGTATTCTCGGGCCTCAATCGGGAGATCGCTGAAATTTTTTGCTTGAGATATGTCGCGTTGCCACCCTTTGAATTCCAAGAAATCCAAAGGGACGCACTTAAATAAAATCTTCGCCAAATCTTCCCGGTTGGCGTCGGCGAAAGCGGGATTTTGGAAAGCGGTTATTTTGGCCTTTTTGCCGCCTATTTTTTCATAAACAAAAAACGGATCCAATGCCTTAAGTTCGCCTTCGTATAGATACGATGAGCAGGCTTTTATTGTTTGAAGCGCGGATAACTGATCCAAATTGGTGAGCGCCAGATAATCAACGCCGTCATTTATTAAAATCCCGTAGCGGATCGCCAAAAGATCAAGCCAGCCCAAGCGGAATTTTCCTTGCCATCTGTTTTGTTTATTGTATGGTTCAAAGAAAACATCGCCCAGCTTTTCATCTTCTGTAACAAACGGCCCGGCGCCGTGCCTGTGGCCGTACGCGCGCAGAACTCCGACTTTTTCTATCTTATATTTTTGGGATACAATTTCAGTTTTTGCCAGCAACCCCGCGGCGTTGTGGTAAGTTGCTCTGCCTTTTGTAATATACGGAGCAAACCCGTTTGTTTCGTCGAGTAGCGCGCCCTGCGCGCCTTCAAAAATTATTGATTTGCCTTTCCGGATTTTATTTTTTAGAAATTTCCAGTCAATGTCAATTTTAATTTTTGTATTTGCGGCAAAATCCAGATAAAACTCAGCCAGCGATTCTACGCCGTAACTTTCGGAAAAGTATTCGTATGTTTCCAGCATTTCCGAAGAAGGGAAGACCCTGGCCAGGCTTTCGGCCTGGGCGGTTTTGGCGTCTCTCAATATATCGAGTTTCCCGCGGAGCCCGTTTTCATTAAAAAAGTCTCTCAACGAAATCTCAATATTATTTCTTCTGTCTCTTATAGTCTCTCCGACCCCCATTCCGCAGGAACCGAATCTGTTTTTGCCTCTGGCGATTTCTTTCATCTGCCCGATCATTTTGTGATACGGGGTGATTATCGCCGCGTTGGGGTCCACGGTAAGCCTGTCGAAGGCGTCGAAAACTCCAATCTTTCTCAATCCGTTATTTTCGTTAATCATATTTTGCGGCTCTATCAGCATTTCCCGGGGGAGCAGAGTTTCAACTCCGGGAATCAAAGTGCCGGAGCCGAATTGCGCGAAACAATGCCGGTCGCCGGCTGGCGATACAACGTTGTGTCCGGCCTGCGCTCCGCCATTATATCTGGCCGCGAGGCCGGCATCATAATTTCTGGCCAAGAAATCTACCGTTGTACCTTTGCCTTCGTCTCCGAATCCCAGCCCAAAAACAATAAAAATTTTTGGCATACCGCTCCTTTTTTCAAATCTGAAAATACCATAACATAAATTAAAGAAAAAGAAAACCCCTTCCGATGTTGATCGGAGGGGGAGTATTTTTTAGATTCTTCCCGGTTTGCTTTTTTTGTCGGGAGTTTTGGATTCATCATTGCCGGATTTATTTATTTTATTTTCGGGCTCAATTTTTTGTTTGGGAAATTTAATCGTGGCGAATGTTTCCAGGGCGTCTTTGACTTCCCGGATTCTCTCGGGGGACTGGGGCTTGAATTTTACTCCGCCCAAATCGAGCGGACGGCTCTTGATATCCTCGATATACTCATCCAGAGTCCGTGAGCCTGAAGCCAGCGCGAATACTCCCAAAGTGATATCCGCAATCGCCAAATCGCTCGGAAGCTGAATTACTTTTTCTTCTCCCAGGGCTTTTTGCCATTGTTTGACTATCCATCTGTCTTCGCCGTCGCCGTAAGTGCGGTGAATAAGAAAGACATTATTTTTAAATTTCTTTTTCAGTTCATCAAAAATTTCAAACGCGTCAACCGATTCGTGCTTCCCTCCGAAATGGTTTTCCAGATCGGCGGAAATTAAATTTTCTCTGAAACCTTCGTCTCCGGTAAAAAGAAAAATCGGAACTTTGGCATTCGGCATTTCGCACATCCGGGCGTAAAAGTAAGCGGTATATTCGTAAGATTCTCTTCTTTGCCCGCCGCCGTTGCCTTCCAGCCAAAGCCGTGTTAACCATTCGTCCAGGCTGCGCGGTTTTGTAAAGTCGCAGATTTGAATCGGCCCTCTGTCTGATTGGATATCGCCGATCGCGGCCAAGCTTATTTCCGGTTTCACAAGATATTTATTTCTTGATAATTCGCCGA
>CAYRCJ010000038.1:0-7548 GCA_964422785.1 uncultured Candidatus Saccharibacteria bacterium
CCGGCAAAGGGAGCAAAACAAATTTCTGTAAATTCTTTCACCCGCTCAAATACGAAAAATGTCAGAATGAATATAGTTGAATACGATGCCAATAAAAATAGGATAAATGACAACAACGGCCCGGCATTTACTCCCGGCACATGGAGTTTTGTAAACTACTTAAACAAAGTCGGCTCCTGGAGCGTTACTCTAAAACCAAATACCGCGTTCATAATCGTTAATATCTCAGGAGACGCTGTAAGTAATCCTTCGTATCTAGACATAGATACGGTATCGGCCTGGCAGCATCAGTAAATAAAAAATCCCCCGCATTGGCGGGGGTTTTTATTTTATTGAGGATTCATTTCTCTTATTCTTTCTATAATAAACTCGGCGGATTCTTCCTGCGATAAACCTTTTAGTTGTGCCATGAAAGCCCGATGCCCTTCTTCTCTTCGGATCCTTTCTCGCTCGAAATCAGCGCGCATCTTAAAAGCGGAGTACATCTGCAATCCAAAACCGGCCACAGAAATAGCCATGCCCAAGATAGCGCTCGCGCCCCGAGGCATTCCAAGTAGTTTTGCGACAATCGCGACAATGCTTCCGCCTACGACTCCTGCGGTTCCAAAGATCCATCCGCGCATGCCTACCTCCTTTTTCTTTTTTTCCCGGGAAGTTTGGGATAATTTAAACTAAACTCGGCTACCTCTCCAACCAACATTGGCCGCAATTTATCTTTCGACTCATGAAGCGAAATGTGCGCGTTAATATTTTCCCGCAACCTTTGCTTGTCGACGCTGACCCACAGACAATCGCACCGCGCCGACCACCACAATCCTCTGTTGCTGGAAATTCTTATCGTGTAGACGCGTTTTATATCTTTGACGGCTTCGCAATTATCTCGGCCCTCGCCGGCCAGAAACCTCATGAATATATTTATAGCTTCGCGAAACCTGTTAATTTCATTTTCCGGCTTTGAGTCTTCGGGAACACGAATCTTATACCAATGGCTGTCGTCCAGTGGTGGCGCGCTTTTTTGCTCCCGGCACATCTTCAAATATCCGTCCCAGATTTCTTTGCCGGGTCCGGATTCCGTATCCAAGACTTCCGCCCGCTCCGTGTCGGGAATAAATGGCAGCGTATCCATAATATCCTGCCTGCAAATCACGCGTCTCGCAAAAGCAACGATGTACTTCATTTGCCGACCTCCTCTACGGTTTAGTCCTTTCGCTATAATCGCCCTGAAGATAGTTGTATACCAGTACAGACGCGAGACCGACAACTACTCCCGCGATAATACTATAAAGAAAATTTGTCTCCATAATAAAAATATCAAAAGCTACTGCGCCGGTCACAAAAAACGCTAAAACTTTCTCAAACATTATTCGCCTCCGCCGAGCATTTTCAAAATATCCAAGAAACATTTGAACTCAGATTCTAGTGGCATAATTCACTCCATCTTTTGGACCCGCGCAAACCCCGAGTATAGAACTTTGGATACTTGTCCCCGTCTAAATACGCTGAGACAACATCCCATTTCTCGCAAAGGTAAGCATCGCGGCCCGCCGAGCAAACATCAATCATAACCGTCCAGGTATTCTTTGGCCTCACTTGAAAACGGTTGGCGCAGAGCGCAATTGGCAATGTAATGAGAAGTGTTATAAAACGCAAAAAACCTTCGAGTTTTTCGGGCATGATTTTCCTCCTTATTAACGCTTTCTTTCAATTCTTTTTTTAGTATACACCTAAAAATAGCTTATGTCAAGGCTATAAAATAACAATTATTTTTCCAAATCAATTATTTCGTCGATCCGTATTTTTTCAACAAATTCCGGCGAGTGCGAAACCAATATCATCGCGCCATCAAATTTATCCAAGGCAGCCGCGATAATTGGAATATGTCTAAAATTAATATGGTTTGTGGGCTCATCCAGTAAAAGTAATCCTGGCTTTTCAAAAACCAATTTGCAAAAAGCCACTAAGCCCTTTTGACCCTCCGAAAGATGACCGATTTTTGTTCGTATTACATCGGAGGAGAGCAAAAAACCTGCCGCCCCGGAACGCATTTTCTCTTCGTTGGGCTCAGGCATAGAAGCCAATAAAGATTTTTGCACTGTCTCTTCAAAATTTAATGTTGAAAAATCCTGCCGGTAATAACCGATCTTTACTCCCTCAGAAACTTTGGCCGCTTTGGCCTTGCCGCTCGCGATCGCCTCGAGCAGTGTGCTCTTGCCGATCCCATTGGGACCCTTCAAAAGCAAATGCTGGCCTCTGTGCAAAGAAATATGTCTCTTGGGAAAAGTTATTATTTCGCCGCGGATATTTTCATCTGCAGGAATGATAAAGGGGCGGATGGCTTTGTCTTCCTTCCTTACCTCAACGATTCCCTCTTCGAGCGCCTCCGCTTTTTCGCGCATGCGCTTTGCCACAACACGCATCTGCCCGGATTTGTGCCCGAAAACATTGGCCATATCTTTCTTTTGTTGAATTTCTTTTGCAAGCTGAGCGTTTCTTCTATTTTCTCTTTCTATTCTGGCTGATATTTCTTTAACCACGCCGGAATAGTTGCCGCTGTATTGCTCGATTTTTCTGGAATGAGCGTCCAAATAAAGCACGCCGTCGGTAAACGCGTTCAAAAAATCCGCGTCGTGAGAAATAACTACCACAGTTTTTTTATAATCAATTAAAAAATTGGTCAGATGCCTGATTCCTTCCTTATCCAGATTATTTGTCGGCTCATCCAAGAGAAGAAGGTCCGGCTCTTGTACCAAAGCGGAGGCAAGAAGCAGCCTTGCCTGCTGGCCCCCGGAAAAAGTTTTGATAACGCGGTCATGCGGCGCCGATAAATTTACCGCCTTGAGAACGGCATCTATTTTTGGGTCGATATCATAAATTTTTTTCGAAAAACATTTTTGAAAAAACTCGCGCACTGTCAGCGAAAGCTCCTGCGGAGAAACAACCTGGCGCGAAATAGCAACAACAAGATCCCCGGCCACGTTCACTTGGCCGGAAGTCGGCATGAGGACTTTTGTAAGAAGAGAGAAAAGAGTGCTTTTGCCCGCGCCATTCTGACCCATTATTGTGGTTTTGGAAGCCCTTCGCAAAGAAAAGTTAACCTCATCCAAAATGGGTTTTGTGGGGCTATATTCAAAAGATACGGAATCAAATGAAATAATTGTTTCTGTTTTTTGCATGTTATAGATACCAGACATTTATTTTTAAAAAATAGAATGGTATTAAAAATATCGGAAATGCTCCGACCAAAGAAAAACCGCCCCTTGCTTACGCAGAGGACGGCCTTTCTTCCGCAGCGCTTATGCGCGAGATACGTTTTCGGCGGCCGGGCCTTTTTCGCCCTCTACCACCTCAAAAATGACTTTGTCGCCAACTTTCAATTCGTCAAACGTCACGCCGTTCAATTTTGTAGAGTGAAAAAATAGATCTTTTACTCCGCCTTCGCGGGCGATGAACCCAAATCCTTTTGGTGTAAGCGTCTTAATTGTTCCTTCTGACATATGATTGTTTTTAAAATTACTAAATCCGCAAAAAACTCGACTCTGTTTCCGCCGTTTATTAATTTTCTTATTCTATCCTACATATGCCAAAAATTCAAGCCGCAATATAAAAGCCCCTCTTGTGCGAGGGGCTTTTTTTATTTACAAAACAATATTCGATTTAAGAACTTCGTAGATACGCCGCGCGTCATCTTCCAAAAATACATCGTCTCTCTCATCCGCATCGGAAGCGGAAAGATATCCGACTTTTTTTGCCTTGGCAAATTCCGGAAGCAGGACACGGATCTGAGAATCCAATGCCGCCACTTTATCCGTGCTTTCATCCAATACAGAAATAGAAATTCTTTTGCTCTTGGGATTATACTGCGTCATAATTCTGAAGCCCGCAATCATCCCGACTTCGAACGGGTATGTCTCGGTTACAAAAAGCGCGAATTTTCCATCTGAAATCCCCGGCTTTATCTTAAATGTTTCGTTGTATCTGCGGATCGATCTCCCATACGGATTTTCAATAAAACCTAAACCTAATTTTATCTGATCGAGGCAAGACATTTTTTTGATTTCTTCAAAAGAGGCATTATCAACTTCAAACTGTCCATAAAAAGATTTCCAGGAAGTCTCGTAAAAATTGTGGTCCAAATAAGAAAACCAAATTGGTCCAAATTTGTGAGCGGTGCAGATCGCCTGTTTGTTGTTTTCCAATACTGCCGGAAGTTTTTCTTCTCTCAGCATCAACATCATCGTCAGAGTGCCCATATCGTGGACGCCTTCGTCCAAAAAGCGCTCTCTGACAAAATTGATCATTTCATCACGAGTTAACTCTTCTCCATTTAATAGCCGTATCGGGGAAATATTTCTTAACTTGGCATCGCCCAATTCTTTGAAAAGCAGTCCGAGTAATTTTGCTTCTTCAAATGTTTTGATTTTATCGCCGAGCTGCAATTCGAAAACTTCTTTAAGAATTTTTCCCATCGCCACCCCCGATGCCATCCCCATTTCAATGAGATCCCTTCCCATCAAAAGCGGCGCCGACTTTGAGGTCTCCAAAGAAAGATTTTCGGCTTTTCTCAAAAGGCTATCCCCCTGCGGATATCCATCCCAGGAAGTTCCCCGCCCTTTATGATCAGAATAGCCGACCATAACTAATTCTTGAATAGTCGCGGGATAAAGTCTATGCGCCAACCTTTTTACCGCGGAGTTGTTCGCGTCTTTATTGAGCGAAGGAAATAAATGCTCCCTCACCAACGGAACAACTTTCTCCGCAATATGATTCGGCATATCAACGGATTTCAAAAAAGATTTGGTCGGTTCGACTCCTTTTTCAGAATGCTCTCTGGAAGTAATCCTGCCGCTGTCGTTTGCCGCGGTCGTAGACGGCTTGCCGAGATCGTGACAAAGAGCTCCCAACAAAACCACCAAAGCTTGTTCGTCAGACAAATTATTTTCTCTTACCAAAATCGCGGCTTCGTCCACCACCATTTTTGTATGAATCCAAACATTTCCTTCCGGATGCCATATCGGATCTTGCGGAGTATCAGCAAGCGCCAAAAGCTCAGGATGAAATTTTTCCAAGATGCCCAGCTCCCGGGCGGCTTCCAATCCGATACTTGGCTTTGGAGATTTTAATAAAAGCTTTGTCCATTCTTTTTGTATGCGCTCTTTGGATAAAGATAACAAATCCATCTCCCGGCAAATTTTTAGCGTGTCGGGGTCAATTGAGAAACCAAATCTGCCCGCAAATTGCATGGCCCGCAAAACTCGAAGAGGATCGTCTTTGAATAGTTCGAAATCCGTAGCGCGCAATATCTTCTTTCCTATATCTTCCAATCCTCCCCAGTGATCAATAATTTCCCCGCTCGAAGGATCAAGCGCCAAAGCGTTGATAGTAAAATCTCTTCTCCGCGCGGCTTCCTTTATGCTCATATTCGGGTCTCCGGTGATCAAAAATCCCCTGTGACCCTCCCCGATCTTGGAATCTTTTCTGGGAATGGAAATATCTAATTCTCCCAACTTTATAATTCCAAAGGCCGCGCCGACCAAATTTATCCTGCCAAAACTTTTTAATATTTCGAGAAGTTTGGAAATCTCGATTCCGTAAACTTCGATATCTATATCTTTGGGTTCAATATCATAGCCGAGCCGCTGCAAGGCTTTGTCACGAGCGTAACCTCCGACAATAAGCGCCCTGCCATTGTTGCCGCGTACCTCGCGCGCGATTTCTAAAGCAAGATTCATTTCTTTTTGCATTGTCAAAGCTCCCTTTCTCTAAGGATTTTTCTTTATTTAGAATATACCTAAATTACTTTTTTGTCAAGTCTGTATAAAATAAAATCCCCCGATAATTATCAGGGGGGTTTGAAAAAATAAATTAACCTATGCCCAACTCTTTTTCCAATTCCCGAATTTCATTTGCAACCGCACCGCTTTTGTCTTTCCTTCTTTTTTCCCTCGCCTTTTCTTTCAGATCCTTTAAATACTCTTCTTCTGTAGTATAAATGTTGTATCCGCAATCAAGACAACACTCGGTAAACTGTTGTACATTATTATGCGGACAATCCAAGAAAGATACCTTGGCCATTTATTGGCTCCAAAAAAAACTATCTAAAATCAAAATAGCACCAAAGGCGCTATTTTGTAAAGTTTGGGTCGGCTAGTGGACACATTCAGAACTTTGGATTGATTAAGCATTGGAAAAGAGTTGAGCGTGTTGAGTTTTGTGTAAAATAAAAAAACGGGCTTCATGGCCCGCTCATTCGAAATTTTATATTTTCCATCCTGTCCAAATATTAGTAAGCATTTCCCATTGGCGCTCTCCGTTATTCTTGAGCCATATGCGAAAGAAAACAGCGACCCGATCGTTATCAGAAATATTCACTGCCGCCGCGTGTCCCAACTCATAATGGCAAAGTACGATGTCGCCGGCTTGGCATTGTAATTGCAACGGAGATTCTACCAGATCAATTTTTGGAAATCCTTCATTCATTGCAACCGGTCCACGGTCACGAAAATATTTTTCAAGTTTGTAGTGCGAGCCGGGCCATACAGTAAAATTTCCGGCAAATAACGAGGTTACCGGCGTTAAGAACACGCCAACCAATGCAGTAAAATTTTGAATCCTTGTTCCCTTCAGTCCGTTATTTGGCGTTGGGATACCATCGATATGCCACTTTGGTGGATTGGGCTTTTCAGAGTTATGCGCTCGGCGAATCGCAATCTGACCGCCGCTATACTCCTTAATATTGGACCAGCCAATCGCTTCATCAAGGATGTTGTATATCGGAGATTTTATCAGAAGATCGCTGATCATTGGGCTTTTTCGTAAATCTGGACAATACGATTGGTGGTCATACTCCACCTGCCTCGACTTATCGTAATTAACCATAAGATCGTTATCAATTATTTTTCGGGCTCGCGCCACAAGTTCTTGTGGAGCCATTTGAGGAAATATATGATACCCGGCGGTCCGTAAATTATTTTTCCAATCCATCTTCCCTCCCGGCGCTTAGATTCTGTATTTAGTTGTTAATTTTCACCCAAAAATAAAGTAACATAACTAGTATAGCGTGTCAAGTAGTTGGGGTGCCTGACGGGTTACGATCCCGTTGCCTCCGCTGCCACAGAGCGGCGCTCTACCGATTGAGCTACAGGCACCATATATAAATTATAATTAATAAATTCTTCCGAACAAAGTGCCGCGGGGGTGAATCCCTGCCTGCCGGCAGGCAGGGAACACCGCAAAAGCAATCCGGATTGCTTTTGCCGACGCTCTTCAGGCGTCTGCTCGTCCCAGGGCAACTATTATCAATCTTACAAACACAGTGCCGCGGGGGTGAATCGAACACCCGACACGACGCTCTTCAGGCGTCTGCTCTACCACTGAGCTACCACGGCACTGTGTCGACAAAATCAATGTAGTTGCCCGTCAAAATCACATTGGTGATTTTGACCCACTTCCCTGCCTGCCGGCAGGCAGGGCTACCACGGCGCTTTGTCCATAAAAATTTAATTTATCAACCCTCCCTGTGCGGCCGGTGGGATTCGAACCCCCGGCCTT
>CAYRCJ010000039.1:0-7396 GCA_964422785.1 uncultured Candidatus Saccharibacteria bacterium
AGACATAAAAATTCACCCCGAAGTGGCACAGCTTTTGGACGATCAATTTTGGGAACTTGGCGATGAAAAACAGAAACTCCGAAAGCAAAAATACATAGAAATGTTGAAAAAAATGGAAGCCACCCAAAGGGAGGCGGCAGGATATCTTCGCGAAGAAGTTTGCGAGCAGGTGCTGGAAACCCTGAACGTGATTATTGGCGAATATTACATTTTTAAAAACATTTGCGTGCCGGTCGCCGCAGTCCGCGACGCCGCCAAATCTATTTTGGGAACAAACTTGGCGATGTTCACCGCCAAAGACGCCATCAAAGAAACCTTGAGGCTTTCCGGAGAAGTTCTTGAGCTGATGGTTGACGGCATAAAACTCGCCGGCAATGAATACTCTCTTTTGGGCCCGGATATGACAGAAACTATAGCCGGAGAAAGAAACCGGATGAGGCGCAAATTAAAAGAATTGGAAGCGAGCGCCAAGACTGCTTTTGCGGGCGCCATTGGAACAGGCGAAAAAAAATCGGAGATAATCGAAGTAGAAGCAAAGACAGTAACAAGTTAAAAAATACAGACCATCGCTAACAAGCGATGGTTTTTTTATTTTCAAAATATAACTTGACAGTATTATAACTTTGTGATACGAATTTTAGCAGGGAAACCCCGCCAAAGGCGGGCAAGCTTGAAAAATAGGAGAAATATGGCAACCAAAGCGATTGAAAAAGCGGGAGAAAAAAATCTGGTGAATAATACCGACTTCGAAAATTTGGCCATGAGAATCCGTAGAGAAAAGGAAGAGTATGAACAGTCGGAGCTGAAAAAACAAGAAAGAATATCGACAAGCCAGTTGCGGAGAAAAAATCTAAGAATAGCCGTGGCCTCCGTGTATTTTTACCTGCGGCGGGAAATTGGCAAGCCGCCGCTCGCAATGACTATCGAGGAATTTGAAATAACCGAAAAACACCTGCTTGAAAAGGCTGCGGAGGAGTGCAAAAAAAACAGGCATAAAATACTTTTGTTCTTTGGTCACCTTACTCCATGGAACTATTATCTGAAATATGGCCGCTTTAAACTCGTAAAAACTCCTTTTGGCAATTGGAGTAATTTTCATCCATGGCTTGATATTAACTTTGGAGAAAATATAGGAAGGAGCGGCATCGATACCGCGCTTTCGATACCGCCAAACATGGAAAATCTTGTGGAAAAACTCTTCGAAAAAAGATTCGGAGTCAAAAATGCCGATTAGGCTGTGGCGTCTGGCCATACCAACCTTTAGAGAATTTGTCGCCTCAGAAAAAAGTTTGAATCTAAAACAAAAGATGGCCGAAGAAACTCCGGACTCAACACAATTTTCAATCCCGAAGCCGCCAAAATTCATCGATTGGAAAGAAGCGGTGGAAAAATTAAAAGTCATTGAAGGTAAATTTAAAGAAGCGATCTCCGCCGCGAAATCTCCCGATACCTTGCCGGCAATGGCATTTTATCTGGCGTTGAGGGGTGAAATAGAAGTTTTAAATTATCTCAATAATGACAAGATAAATTGTCTGGTTCCTTGGGATGAACAAATCGGCCTCCCATCTTTGGCCACTCTATCCGCGGATGCCGGAAAATTCGGAGATCTGTTTGAGGCAAGCAACGCGATGGCGGCAGTTTTAAAATCGTTTTCGGCCTGGTCTTTTTTCTTCCAAGAAACATTAAAAGACTGCACCTGCGGAAATTCCCGCGCCAGAGACGTGTTGCTCTCAAGATTTCTCAATCATAGTGTCAGAGCAGACGGCGATTCTTTATCGGTAAAACAGATGCTGGCCATTACTTCGAACGATAAAAAACATATGCGGCATCATTACAGCGGATTTACAAAGCCCAGCCAATGGCACAACGATATGCTGATAATCTGGAGTTGTGAAAACCGCGTAACTCTTGCGAACGGCTCTGTGACTATTGAACCTAAAAAAGAAGAAAATTCCATGGAATTTAAAATGGACGGACTCAAAAATTATATTTTCGAACTAATTTCTGAATTTGAAAACAAAGACAGCAAAGTATATAATTTATCTTAGAAATTTGAGGAATCAAAATGCCCTATTCGGACAAAGTAATAGATCACTTCGACAACCCGAGAAATACAGGTTCGCTTCCAAAAGAAGATCAAAACGTCGGCACGGGACTGGTGGGGGCGCCTGAATGCGGCGATGTAATGAAACTTCAGATTAAAGTGACTTTCAGGCATCAGTGTTTGAATTGTCAAAATATCTGGGAAAGTGAAACCCAAGAAGCAACCTGCAGAGACGGAAAATGCCTGAGTGCCAAACTTAACATTCAAGAAATTATCGTCGACAGCAAATTTAAAACATTCGGATGCGGATCCGCCATAGCGAGCTCATCGCTGGCCACGGAATGGATAAAAGGCAAAACTTTAGCGGAAGCGCTGGCGATTAAAAATACGGATATAGTGAAAGAGCTCTCGCTCCCGCCCGTGAAAATCCATTGTTCGGTGCTGGCGGAAGACGCGATAAAAGCAGCAATCAAAGATTGGAAAAACAAACAAAACCCTGTTCAATAACAGGGTTTTTTGTTATATTGATTTCATGAAATATATTATCTCTTCAATACTCATAAGTTTATTAGGATACTCATTCGCCTTGGCGGATACCAAAGCCGACTTTAGCATTTCCTCGGCAGGAGAGGTTCATTTTATCGGCGCAGATCTCTTGAGAAAGCACGCCTCAAATTTATACACGGTTGAAACTTGGGGCTTCAGATGGCTTACGAATATCCCCTACGGAACAAAAATAGAATCAATGTACGGAGCCCCGGTCGCGCCGGAAGATGTACAGGAGGGACATTTGTTGGATATGACAGGCAAACTTGTCCTGCAAGATTCCATATATCAAATAGAAGCGGTTTATATAAAAGATTTATCTATAACCACGGGGACTCCTCCGCCTCCGCCGGCCCCGATCTCTCCGCCGACTCCTCTGCCGCCAACACCCAAGCCCGCGCCCGCCCCGGAAGTTAAAAAAATCCCGGTGGCAGCCTCTCAAGGATTAACAATGAATTTAAAAAACGGGTACAGAGGAGGACAAGTTACAATTCTCCAAAAATTTCTTAAAAAACAAAACATTCTTGATGACGGTTCGGTGACAGGAATCTTCGGACAATCAACGGAAGACGCTCTCAAAAAATTCCAGGAAGCAAACGCCCTGGAAGCATCCGGCACCACCGGCCCAAAAACAAGAACTTTAATTAATTCCCTTTTGGTGAAATAGGCTTGTACAGCTCCCTGTCTATCTGGCGGTCAAAACAAATTCTGCCCGCTTCGTGATCCCAAATCTCCGAAACCGTAATTCCTCCGGCATAAGAACCTGGTGCCGGCAACGCTATGGGCTTGGAATAAACTTGGTTCAAAGACCTGACATTGCGATTTACATTAGGTAAATCAAAAATAGCACAGAGGAAAAATTTGGCTTCTCCGCTTTTTTTGTATTCATATGGAGCCGAACTTTCCGGGTCTTTAGGGATTGTTATGCCGCGGATATCATCTCTCAGATCATCGGGTGTTTCCGGCAGGCGATTTTTTTGCTGCCAATAATTTATTATTTCCGATTGAATCGATTGAAGGTCAGATATTCTTCTTTCATCGAATTTTCTTAACCTTTCGGTTTTGGGCGAACCGACTATAAAAAAACCCCAAATGACCGCCGCCAAAACTACGCAGATAACCCCGTAAATAAAAACTTTCATTTATTCGGTTTTATGTCTTTTAATATCAGCGAGGTAATACCCGAATATTGATCCTGCCACAAAGAAAACGGTAACAATTTTAAGCAAAAATCTTTGCGTAAGCTCTCCGCCCAAAAGATTGTATATTAAGGTTACGAGATCGCCTATTATAATAATGGAAGCCAAAAATAACGTAAAATAAATAAGCCATTTCCGGATCCTCAGATCCCTTTTCTCCGGGAACTTGTCGTAACTCATGTTTAAAAACCAGCTTACCAAAACATAAACAGGAAAAACTATAATCAAAACAGATATATACCATCGGATTGAGTTGTAGGAAAAATCAGGCGCAAAAGAATTTCCGGCCAAAGGATCGGGAAGCCAAATATTTATGTATTCAAAAACCAAAAAAATAAAACTGATCGCGCTGGCATATAGCGTGATTATGCCAAGAAGGTGAAGAAATACGTCTTTTGGAGAAGCTTTTATGATATTTTTTTCCATTATTATAATTTTAGCAAACTTAAATCCTTTGGCAAAACTCGCACAAGTGCGCCGTCCTTCCGGCAACTTTGATTTTTGAAATTTTATTCTTGCATCTTCGACAATTCTCGCCGAATCTGCCGTAAACCAAGCGCACATCCTGATATCTGCCTGCGCGGCCGGAGCTGTCTTTGAAATCCCGTATGGAGCTGCCGCGCAATTTTATGGACTTACGTAAAATTGTCCTCATCGCGTAAAAAATATTTTTTATTTCCTCCGAAGATAGAGAGCTTGCCGGCTTCAGGGGGGAAACGCCCGCCGACCATAAGATATCATCCGAGTATATATTGCCTATTCCGGCTATAATTTTTTGATCAAGCAAAACTTGTTTTATTTTTCTTTTTTGTCTTTTAATTATTCCCCCGAACTCTTTGAGAGAAAGATTTTTATCCAGGGGCTCGGGGCCAAATCCTTTCATGTATTCTGATTTTTCTATATTATCGGCGGCGTCAAATAAAATTTTGGCAAATCTTCGTTTGTCGGAGAAAACCAGCGCTAACTTTTTGTCCAAATAAAAAATTACTCTGGCGTATTTTACCTGTCTGGCCATCGAGTGGGTGCTCAAGATAAAATGCCCGGTCATTTTGGGATGGATCAAAAGAAGAGTATTTTTATTTGTGTAAATAAGCACATTTTTGGCCCTTCTTTTTATTTGTTTTATTTTTGATCCTTTAATTTTTCTCAGCATCTTTGCAAAAAAAGGCGTGTCGGACCAAACATCCAAAATAGCGCGTCCCCGGACGCGCCTATTTAAGTCTCCGACCATTGTTTCTACTTCAGGTAATTCAGGCATGGTTAAAAATTTATATTTTAACTAAAAATAAAAGATGGTGCCCTTTCGAACCCTTGCGCAGCGCGACGGCGCGAGCAGAGAAATTTTTCAGCAGAAAAATATTCGTGGTGAGAAAAGGTACTATCTTTTATTTTTAGTTACTTTCTCCCTTAACTGTTGAAAATAAAATTCTGCCGTTTTCAAAAATATGCAGATCGCCGGTTTCTTCCGAAACCGTGAAAACAATAGCTCCTTTAAATTGGTAGGAAGCGGCGATCGCCGACAGGTGCCTTGAATGCACTTTCTTTTTAAACCCCAGCCTGGCTGAAAGATCGTGCCCCTGGCCAAGCGGCGAAATTTTGTTCGCCAAATTCCTCGGACGAAGGCCCTCAATAATAATGCCCGAGTGGAGAATGTTTCCTGAAGAGTCAATTAAAATAGCGCCATCAAAATTTATCGTAGTGGCTATTTTTTTTGAACTGTTTTTATAAAACTTGGAAATATTCAGATGCCGCTTCACAAAGATATCCTGCGACATATCCGGGACATCGGCGTAATTTTTATTCCATTTATTTCTCCACCCAAAAATGACAAAAAGGCCGAATTTTTTCTTATGGGTTTTCCGCAAATGCAAAACAATCTCCGCGAGCTCAGACTCGAGAGGCCTCTTCTTTGTCGATTTCGTGTCGCCGAAAATTTTATTGATTTTTGAAAGATGCCTTTTTATTTCTTTCATATCTTGCCCTTAATGGTAAATCTGTAAAGTTTTTTTGCCCACGGCCCGGCGTAGTCCACTCCGACCCGCGGCAAACGCCTTATGTCAGAACTTTTTATTTTTATTCCGCGATCCTCAATCCAAAGTCCGGATTTTTTGTCCGCGATTTTATCGTTAAATTTTTTATCAATTTTTAAAAATTTAGTAATTTTGGCCGGTCCGTTAATGTCATCCGCCCCTCTTATCAAAACTGCCGCCGGGTAGCCTTTGTTTCCGGTTACAATATTCAGCATCCAGTGCATGCCGTACGTAAAATAAACATACCAGCGTCCGGCCCGGCCGAACATCGGCTTATTCCTCTCTGTCTGACCGCGATGAGCATGCGAGGCTTTATCCAGAAAACCGTCATAAGCCTCAACTTCAGTGATCATCAAGGCAATGATTTTACCGCCGGACTTTCTCGCCAAAAATTTACCAAGAAGATTTTTGGCCACGCCAAGGGCCGGTTTTTCAAAGAATTTTGGAAGCAAAACTTTGCCGGCAAATTTCATGAAACTATATTTTTGATTTCTTTCCAGGAAGAAATTTTTACGTAATTTTTTGATTTCTCAAAAATATCAAGCTTATCAAATAAAAAACGGTTTTTTATATCCGTTAACGCGGAAAGCACCTTTATCTCGTCATCTATGTAGTGAGTTACCCCAAGCTCCTTAGCTTTAGTATTTTTGTCCTCAGGGGTTTCAACAAAAAATGCGTTTTTCTCGTTAAAATATTTAGGCCATAGGCCATGTCTTTTCAAAGTTTCAATTCCGGATTCCGGCAGCCTCCGGCGGGATATCAAAAAGTAAGGCGTTTTGTTCGAGACAATCGCTTTGAGCGTATCTCTAACCCCCGGCATAATGGAAACCATGGATGAAACTACAGGATCATCGTAAAGGAGCTTATGAATGTTTGCGAGAACCGGCTTCGGCAAAACATTTTTATAAATTTCGGAAGGGGTATCCTGCATTTTAACCTCCCAGCCGAGATCTCCGGCCAATTTGATTTTCATAAGCGAGTTATCAAGGATAACTCCGTCCATATCAAAGCCGATAATCTTTTGCAATTTTCTATTGGTTTTGTCCACTCTTGTTTTCATATATTTTATTCTATAATAACGAAAGTTTGTAACTTTACAAAATAAGGAGGATTAATGTTGCCGGAATGGGAAATAGATAAAAGTGAGTTTCTTAAACGCATTAACTCTACGGAAGAGAATTTTAAAAAAGACCTTTGTCTGCCCGATATAGCCTCCGTCAGGCATATAGTTCCCCTAAGATATCTCGCGGAAATAGAATCGGCAATCCCGCTGAAAACCGAGAAGCTTTTCGGGCTTCTCCGCAAAATCCCCACTCTCGACGGCCGGTATCCGTTCCAAAAATCAGATTTTCAGATCTGCAAAATAGATCCGAAAAATATAATGGTCGGCCAAAAGTTCGTCTACCGGGAAATATACCAAAGTCTCCTGGAAGACCTGCCGAATATCCTCCATAAATTCGCCATCGCTTCAGGCTTTTCGGATTTGGGAGCGCACTTCTTTTTTGGCAGAGACACAGACGGGTCGTACTCCATGGCTTTTTATATCCAGCCGCTTATTTCGCAGCAGAATGAAAATT
>CAYRCJ010000040.1:0-6528 GCA_964422785.1 uncultured Candidatus Saccharibacteria bacterium
AATCAACCCCTCCGATAGCTATCGGAGGGGTTATGTTCTTGTTAAATTCTCCCAGGTTTATTTTTTTTGTCGCCCTTATCTTTTGTCTTTGGGCCCGAGTCATTGTCTTTGATGTTTAATTCTGTCGATTGAACTACCTCGATTGCGTCCACAACCGAAGGGTCGCCACCGGCTTCTTTGATTCTTTTTTTGGCATCCGAGACGCTCAATTTGCCTTCTCCGACCGCCACCATAATCGCGATAAATTCCGGCAAAGATTCTGATTTGCTGATCCTTACAACCCTGCCCTGTCCAAGCAAGGAAATCCATCTTTGCGTTACCGATAAATCTCTCGCGTTAGCCGCATTTTCCGGAATCACGAAAAAGATATGATACATCTTGGAAGCTTCGGCAACAATCTCTTCAACCGGAATATTATTTTGAATTTTATCTCCCAAAATCCTTTTGACCTCGCCGGCCTTCACAGAATTATAAGGCATTTCATCTCCGGGGATAAATAGGTAACCCTTTTTCCCGCGTTTCTCAAAGCAATCAATAGAGGTTTTCCTGGCGGCAAAGTAAAGTTCCAGCTCATAGGACTCGGTGTTCTGTCCGCCGCCGCCGCCCTCAAGAAACATTCTTCCAAGATCGTCATCCATTTGAACGCCGGATTCAAATTGCCCCACCTGAAAAGGCACTCTGTCGCAGGTTGCGTCTCCGATCGCCGAAAACATAATTTGAGGATGCTCAATGCCGTTTTTCAGCAAAAGACCCATTAGCCTCGGCAATGCTTTCTGAAAAATCTTTGGATTATTCTGCATGCTTCCGGTCACATCTATAGCAACTTTAATGGCCAGTGATTCCGGATGCGCGGCGCTGTCTCTGGACTCCCTTATTACGCTTTTCGGATCCATCTGGGGATTGGCTTTTTGATCTTCGGCGCGCGATGAGCGCATTGTATCGTCGTAAGCAAAATCACTTATGCCCTTTTTCTTTCTGTCGCTAACCCTGGAATTATACTCTCTGTCGTCCCAACTGCCTCCACCCATAATACTCTCCATTCGTTCCGGCATCCTGCCGTTTAATTGTTAGTGTACTTTCCACACTATCTTATCCCTACTTAATCTAACACGGGATTTATAAAAAAGTAACACCCGCGTTATACACAGGTGTTATATAATATCTGATTTTATTTGTAAAGACCTTCTTTTTCGATGAACTCCGCCACTTTGCGGGCCACAAGACCGTCAATGGATTGGCCTTTGGAAATTCTCTCCCTTATCATGGTGCTTCTTCCTAGAATTTCTTTGAGCTCAATAACTTCAGAATGCGGCGGAAGATCGGCATAGTTTACCGGGGAATTTTCATGGCTTATCACAAAGAAGTTAAGCGATTCCCAGATCTCTTTGCCGTTTATCCAATTCTCCTGAATCTGAGATTTGTCCTGATGTCCGCCTTTAATTATATCCTCCCCCACAGCAAACCATATCTCTGAATCCTGATAATTTTTTTTGTATCTTTCGTTCAAAATATATGTCGGAGTAAAAGTGTCGCAGGCCAAATCGTGAAAATCGAATTTTAAATTTGGAATTCCTTCAAGGCCCAAGAAGAGCATTTGCCTGCGTTGCTCGTTGGAAGCTTTGCCGATAGTGGGCTTGCTTGGCGAAGCACCCCTGGGGACAACGATAACTTTATCAAATATGCCCGCCAGCGTCTTGGCTATTTTCGCGTGATGCGCTCCTACGGGATCAAGGCTCCCGCCGAAAATTACAATTCTTTCTTTCTTGGCCTTAACCAGACCAAGCACATTTTCGGCCAAATACCGGAATTTTTCCGTGAAATAAGGCTCGGAAAGAAATTCTTCAAAATCCCTGCCAAAAGCGCGCTTGCTGGAAATCGGAATCGGCGGACATTGCACCCGTTTGAAGTAAGAAATCACAAAAAGCTTCCAACATCTTTCAAGATCAGCTACAAATTTTGCGTCATCCGGAAAAAGTTTTTTTATGGTTCCGGTCTCAAGCAACAATTCTTCTTCCAATTTTCCCTTAACATACATTTCCAAAAACCATTCCGGATTTTTTCTAAATTCGGTGATGGCACGCACCATTTCATCGTGGTATCCGCGGCGATTCAGGTCGCCGTAATCAAACGGGTCTTTCTGATTTCTCTCAAGTTCCGCGGTGGGGATTTGATTGACGCATGCCTGCGGGATTACCTCTTTCTTAAATACTTTTTTATTCAGGTGATCGGCAATCTGCCGCACTTCGCGTTTTACTTTATCTCCCAATGGCGCGTAAAACCCGGCCACATCTCCATAAAGCGTCCCGTAACCAAACGCCATCTCCACTTTGTTTGAATTGCAGGAAAAATACCCGCCGATTTTTTGGGCGTAAGCCGCCAAAATTTCCATTCGCGCGCGCGCCTGAATATTTTGAAACGCCAGACTCCCCCGTTCAACGCCCGATGATTTGGCAATCGCCCAAACAGCATTGTCGATTGGGATTACTTCATAAGAAATTCCCAAATTTTCCGCGATTTGCCGGGCAAAATCTTTTGTTGCTTTGCTGTTTAAATCTCCAAACGGCATATTTATGGCGTGTACGCGCCGGGCGCCAAGCGCATCAACAAAATGCGCCGCGACCGTAGCGGAATCAATGCCTCCGCTTAGACCCACCACAATGTGCTTTCCGGCCGGCACCATATATTTTGTGGCGCATTTCGTACCGGCATAGAGCTCTTCTGTATCATTAACAACCTGTTGTGAGATTGCCGGCATTTCAGAACTCAAAGTAAAATCATGACAACCTTTTGAATACGGAGGCACTTCAAAAATAATTTCTCCGGCTTCGTTATATACAGTGGAACTTCCGTCGAATATTATAATATTTTTTCCGGTATTTTGCGTGCCTGTGTTATTTACATAGATGAACGGGACACGCAAATCTTTCAGCAAATTTTTTACAACACTATGGCGTTTTCTGTTTTTCTGCCAAGTCCAGGGAGAAGCCGAAAGATTGATGATCAGCTCGGCCCCTTTTATAACCAAAGTCTTTGTCGGGTTGTGCGCGTAATCATCGTGCCACATGTCTTCGCAAAGAATAATGCCGGCCGCCACTTTCCCGCCTGCCGTCTGAATTTTAACCGGCTCCAAAATATCTTCCAGGTCCTGCCAACCGGCTTCGGCGATTTTCCTTAACGAGTACAAGTGCTTATCATCGTTAAAAAATCTGTAATTCGGTTGAAGAGACTTAACGATGCTGCCGATCATTTTGCCGTCGCTTGCAATCATCGCCCCGTTATGAATTCTTGCCCGGCCATCCTCCCCCGCTTTTCCGGGAGACATCAGGACAGTTCCAAAAATCGCCGTAATTCCTGCGGGAGTCGCCTCCACAATTTCTTTGTTGGCTCGGGCGATATCATCCAAGAAATATACATCTTCCAGCGCGTCTCCTATGAGGTAACCTGTGACGCACATTTCCGTAAAAACAATAATTTCTATCCCGCGCTTTTTGGCTGATTTAATTTCATTGATAATATAAGCGGAATTTTTAGCCGGGCTGCCCGGCGTAACTTTCATTTGACAAAGAGATATTTTGAGATCTGAAATTTTCATATTTTGCTCCTCCCCTACAACAACTCTGAAATATCTATCCTGGTTTTAACATTTTTGACTCTATATGTCAATTGACATAATGACAATAATATTATATGAATATGTCGGGAATTCCTGACCCTTAAAAACAAACTTGGAGGTGCTTATGCCCTGTGATATCGGATACAAAAGCTATGAGAGAGCGGTGATCCCCACGCCGGTACCCAAGAAATTAAAAAGTAAAAGTGAAGCTCCGAAGATAGACGCTGATTTGCTGGCAAAAATCGGAGAAAGCGATCCTCAATTTTTGGAATGGCTCATGGAGCTGAATATTGTACCGCTTCTTGAGTCTGCCCTGAAAAAGGCCCTCTCGAAAGTCGGGTCAAGCAAAGAAATATCTTTCTCAATCGACAAAAACGGCAATCTGATCGCCGAAGCCGAGTATGAATCCGGGAACAAGAAAAATGAACTTACAAAAACAATTGAAAAAATTTCAAACCGCTGGCAGATAGAAACATTGAAAATAGTTTTGGAGCTTTTGGATTACAAGGCCGTTATTTCTGAAGAAAAAAATTCTTTGATGGTTGAAGCCGAAAAAATGGACGGATCCCCCGTTCATAAATACGTCCGGATTACAAAAAATTCCGATGGAGACTCCAATATTATGTTTGAGCATTTCGGTTCTCCGGAAGAATTAAAAAAAGAAAAAGACAAATTTTTAGGTCTCGCCCAGAAACTTGGGGTGAATGTTGAGATCCTGGAACACCGCGAGTCCGGCCATCCCATTGAAGCGCATCACGTGCATAAACATTTTTTGAAGGAGGAATAAATGCAGAAAGAAAAGGTTAAAACAAAACCGGTAATTGAACCCGGAGACCTGCTTCCGGAATGGTACAAAGAAGGAATTGTAACCCCGTTTAGGGCAAGAATAGCTTCCGAATTTATAGTCCACGGAGATGTCAATTCTTTGTTTCAAGATCCTGATAATTATGAAAGTTATATTACGCTGCGGCAGTTTTGGGAAAAAATGTTCAGCGAGCGCGATATCGTAATCTTCTACAACATCGCTTCCGGCGTTCAATTTTTGTCGCCGGATATGGAACGTGAGTTTAAGAAAATCTCCGGCATCGGCGGGGACGATTCTTCCGCCGGGTCAGGAGATCCGGTAGCCGCGGCCAAAGCCGGCCTGGCGCAAAAAAGAGGAATCCCCAGGGAACCTGAAAGCTGCCTGCCTTTGATTGAAAAAGTATTGAGAGAACGGGAAGGAGTGGCGGTGGTAATCAATTCCGCCCACTTTATCGCACCGAACGTAAGCACCGGCTTAGCGCTCCCGCCCAACGAAAGAACAAATATAGAAAGGCTGAAAAATTGGGGCCAAAGCTGGCAGGTCAGAAGAAATAATAACATCATCATATTGCTGACAGATCAATCCGCGAAAATTCATCAGGAGCTCAAACAATCCGGAAGCGGCATACAAACAGTTTTCATACCAAAACCCGATAAAGAAGAACGGCTAAAATATATAGGCCTGGCAATAAAATATTACTCGGAGCAGAAAGGCCTTAAGGCTGAAGAATTGGCCACCGCGACCAACGGAATGTCTTTAAGACAGCTCCAGGAAATATTTTTACAAAGCGAGCAAGCCGGCCGGAAGGTCGATTTGGAATATGTCAAAGCCAAGAAAAAAGAAATATTGAACAACGAATACGGGGATGTAATGGAAGTCGTGGAGCCTGAGTTTGGTCTCGATTATATCGGCGGCCTCGAACACGTGAAAGGATATTTTAAAGACATTCTTCAGGCCATAAAAGACGGAGAAACAAGGCTGGTGCCGATGGGCACGACGCTGATGGGTCCTCCCGGAACAGGGAAAACCGCGATCGTCGAAGCCTTGGCATTTGAAGCAAAATATTCCTTCGTAAAAAGAAAAAATTTAAGATCAATGTGGCTGGGCCAGTCCGAAGAAAGATCTGAAAAAAGCATCAACGGCCTGCGGGCGCTGGCTCCGGTCTTTGTGATGAACGATGAAGCGGATTTAACGGACGCTGATCGCGATTCTTACAAAGGCGACTCCGGGGTTTCTGAGCGGCTGATGCGCGACTGGATGCAATTTATTTCAGATCCGAAAATTCAGGGAAAAGTAATTTTGATCAATTGTACCAACAGGCCGGACAGAATGGATCCGGCGCTCAAACGAAGCGGAAGAAGCGACGACAGAATTTTAATACCTATGCCTTCAGAAAACGAAATAATCGGGATATTCAAAGTAGCGCTGAAAAAATACAAAATTCCTTCGGAGATAACGGATTTCGGCAAATTTGCCAAAATGACAAAGGGGCGCTCAGGAGCCGATATCATCAAAATTACTCAAAATGCTTTTGCTTTTGCCAATAAAGGTAAAAAGAAAAAGGTGGATGACGAAGCGATGAAGGCGGCGATAGAAGATTTTATTCCCAGCGCCAGCCAGGCCGAAATCGACAGAATGACCTTAATGGCGATTTCGGAATCATCTTCGAGAAGGCTTCTTCCTCCTGATATCAGAGAGATCATGGCGGAAATCGAATCAAGAGATCTCGTGGAAAATGGCGCCGAGATTATCAAGCAAATCAAAGACAGAAAAATTATTTAAAATAAACCCCCCGATAAACATCGGGGGTTGCTTTTTTTATAATATGTTGCTATGTATAAATCGGGCAGTTTGAAAACAAAAAACAAAGAAAGGAAGGACAAAAATATGGGCGGAGGCGGAACTTATTACGATAGAGATACTACCGCGACTTCAAGGAGAACATCGACCGGAACTTCGGATTTTTCCGAAGAAACAATGTCGCGGAGCAAAATGGATACGGCATTGCTTCCAAAAAATCGCAAACTGATATGTTTAAGCGAATATCCTGTAGGATACGGATTTGACGTAACGGGATCGGTAGGCACTTTACCGAAAATCATCTGCGATA
>CAYRCJ010000041.1:0-5741 GCA_964422785.1 uncultured Candidatus Saccharibacteria bacterium
TGATATTTTCAAAAAAATATGAAAAATAAAATTTTAATATTAATAATACTTGTCTTGATCGGGATTTTGGCATTTTTCTATTCCAAGTGGCATCGCGGTTATTTAAATGGCTCATCGACGGCGGATGTCAGTGATTTTGTAAATAAAACTTTTAATGATAATAGAATTGCGAGTCCATCCGCCAAGGAACAGGTTATAACTGAAGAAAAATCCGCAGTGAAAGAAAAAGAAATTTGCGGCGGCAAAGATCAAAATAACTTTGATTGTTACGAAGCTTATTACACAAATTTGGTTAAAAACGAAAGTATTAAGACCGCCTTTGATGATTTAAGGGCGCGCTATCCGGTAAGTGAATACATAAAATCTCAATGCCATCCGCTTACTCATGTAATCGGGAGAGAGGCCTCTTTAAAGTTTAAAGATGTATCTGATGCCTATGCGGCAGGGGATAGTTTTTGTTGGTCCGGCTATTATCACGGGGTTTTGGAGGGAATTATCGGCCGGATTGGTTTCAATAATTTGGCAAAAAGTATGGATTCGATCTGTTCAGAAGTAGCCAAAAGGAAACAATATTCTTTTGATCACTACAATTGCGTTCACGGCTTGGGGCATGGAGTTATGGCGATAACAAATGATGAGCTTTTTAAGTCTTTGGCGATTTGCGATAACCTTAAAGACGGATGGGAGAAGCAATCGTGTTGGAGCGGGGCTTTTATGGAAAATATTATAGTAGACAACAAAAATCATTTTACAAAATACTTAAAAGCAAGCGAGCCGTTGTATCCTTGCGACGCGGTTGAAGATGGATACAAAAACACATGCTATCTGATGCAGACTTCTTATATGCTAAAAATTACCAACGGCGATTTCAAAAAAGTTTTTGATCTTTGCGGGGGCGCCGGCCTGGGATACAAAGACACCTGCTTTCAAAGTTTGGGGCGCGACGCGTCGGGCAGAAGCGTAAGCGATGTCGTCCAGACAAAATCTTGGTGCATGCTTGGCAAGGGTTTGGAGGAGCAACAAAACTGTTTTATCGGGGCTGTAAAAGATTTTATGTCTTATCTCCACGACGACAAGCGCGCGAGAGAACTTTGCGCGTCACTTGATGTAAAAGAATTGCAGGTCGCATGCTCCGGCACAGTAGATTCATACTCTAAGATTTTTTAATACTATCTCTGGACTATTTTTTTTGTTGTGTTATATATAATTTGGAGTTTGCCCAAAATTTAGTAGGGGAGGGATAATGTTGTACAACAGAGGAAGAACGCCTGCACCAAATGTTGATGAGGCCATTAAGGAGATTTTCGAGCTCTACTTTCAGAGAAACTTTGGACCGGAGCTTCATGAAAATTGTCCGGGATGCAAAAGGGAGCTTTCTCCCGAAGAGATGGAAAAAGATCTCAGGTATCAGGAAAAGCTTGCGGAGCTGTTTTCTAAAACTATTAAGAAAACTTTTTCAGATGAAGAAATTATCAGTCATCTTTACCCCGGACTTAAAAACGGATTTGTCTCAAAGTTCTTGGAGTTAGCATTTGTTTTTTGCTATCAAGATGCCACGGAATTACGAAGATCAATATTCGGCGACGAAGGCTTTGACGGAAATGAATACAATGAAAGAAGGATAGTATAATCTGAACAAAAAACCTCCCGATGGCCATCGGGAGGTTTTTCTTATTTAGATTTTGCCGCTTTCGCTTTGAGATGTTTTCCGGATCGCAGGCATTTGGTGCAGATCTTGATGCGCCCGCCGGACGGCAAAGCGGCCCATTGCAAATTGGGATATTTTCTGCTTCTCTTGGTTGGGTTATACTTACCTCTGAGGAGCCTACGCGTCCCCATTATAATAGAACCCTTTTCGCAGATTGTGCATACTCTCGCCATATTTATAAGCAGTCTAACATATAAATTAAATGAATCAAGGCCTGGAATTTATTTTCCAAATTTTGATATTAATTTTTTCGGTGGTAATACACGAGGTTTCTCACGGCCTGGCTGCTTTGTATTTGGGTGATAACACCGCAAAGGACGAAGGAAGGCTCACGCTAAATCCAATAAATCACCTCGATCCCTTCGGATCTATTTTGCTTCCTATAATCACTTATTTGTCCGGCGGTTTTATTTTCGGCTGGGCAAAACCTGTTCCTTATAATCCATACAATCTGCGAAATCAAAAATGGGGCCCGGGCGTGGTCGGGGCGGCCGGCCCAATTTCTAATATTATAATCGCGATAGTCTTCGGAATGATAATAAGATTCTCCGGCTATTTATCATTTTTGCCGGGGCCATTTTTCCAAATTGCTCTTTATATAACATTTTTAAATATAGTTCTTGCGGTTTTTAACTTAGTCCCAATCCCGCCGCTGGACGGTTCAAAAGTTCTTTTCGCGCTTTTCCCGAAAATATCTTTTAAGGCGCAGGCGTTTATGGAGCGCTACGGAATAATTTTGCTCTTGGTTTTCATTTTTTTCCTTTCAGGAATTGTTCTCCCGATAGCCTCATTTATTTTTAGGCTGATAACCGGTACCGGAATCTGATTGACCATGTTAAATTCCGCGAACGCGGACCCATTTAACATGGTTGACGCTATTTTCTTTTTGTGATAAGCTCGATTCTATTATGCCGACGATCCACCAGCTCACAAAACATGGGCGCAGAAAGATGAAGTATAAGCCCAAGGCCGTAGCCTTGCGAAAGGGTTTTAATGTACTAAAAAATCGCCCGCAGCTCTACGCTTCTCCTTTCAAGCGAGGCGTTTGTTTGTCGGTAAAAACAATGACCCCCAAAAAACCAAACTCCGCTTTGAGAAAAGTGGCTCGTGTGAGATTGACCAATGGAATGGAAGTCACTGCCTATATTCCCGGCGAAGGGCACCAGCTCCAGGAGCACTCTGTGGTTATGTTGCGGGGAGGGAGAGTAAAAGATCTTCCTGGAGTGAGGTATCACATTGTGAGAGGAATTTTGGACACAACGGGAGTTCAAAATAGAAAACAGCAAAGGTCAAAATATGGCGCGAAAAGACCTAAGGCGTAAAATTTTATAATTTAAAAAATGAGAAGAAAAACAAAATCCAGAAAAGAAGTGTCTCCAGATCCTATGTACGGATCTATTTTGGTTTCCAAATTTATCAATCATCTGATGTACGACGGAAAAAAATCAACCGCTCAGCGCGTTGTTTGGGGTACTTTGTCGGAACTTAAAAAAATAAAAAAAGACGAAGAGGCTTTGGCTGTGCTTGAGGCCGCTATTAAAAATATTTCTCCGCAGGTTGAGATCAGGCCGAGAAGAGTGGGCGGGGCGACTTATCAGGTGCCGAGAGAAGTAAACGCATCAAGAAAACTCGCGTTGGCGTTTAGATGGTTGATCGCCGCGGCTCGAGGCAAGAAGGGAAAACCGATGAATAAGAAATTGGCGGAAGAAATTTTGCTGGCTTTAAAAAACGAAGGCTCCGCTATCAAAAAGAAGCTCGATACCCACAGAATGGCCGAGGCAAACCGCGCATTCGCGCACTTTGCCTGGTAATATCTTTATATGGCACGCGATTACCCGATAGAAAAAACTAGAGACATCGGCATTATTGCCCATATCGACGCCGGGAAAACAACTGTTTCCGAGCGGGTGCTTTTTTATACCGGAGTATCCCACAAAATAGGGGAAGTTCACGAAGGCGCAGCTATTATGGACTGGATGGAGCAGGAGCAGGAGCGGGGTATTACAATTACTTCCGCCGCTACAACTTGTTTTTGGACGCGCACTTACGCCGCGGGAGAACACAGAATAAATATTATCGATACTCCCGGTCACGTGGATTTTACCGCTGAGGTTGAGAGATCGCTCCGGGTTTTGGATGGAGGAGTGGTTGTGTTTGACGGAGTCGCGGGAGTTGAGCCTCAGTCCGAAACAGTATGGAGACAGGCTGACAAATACAAAGTTCCAAGAATTTGTTTCGTAAACAAACTCGACCGAATGGGCGCGAGCTTTTTTAAGAGCTACCAATCAATTTTGGAGCGTCTAACTCCTAATGCCATTCCTGTTTGTATTCCGGTCGGTCTCGAAGGAGATTTCGCCGGAATTATCGATTTGATAAGAATGAAGTTTATTAAGTTTGAAGGAGAGCACGGTGAAAAAGTAATTGAAGCCGAAATTCCTGAAGATAAAAAGAAAGAAGCCGAAGAGTGGCGCCACAAATTGGTTGAAAAAGTTTCCGGAGAAGATGACGGACTCACTGAAAAATACCTTGAAGGAAAAGAAATTTCCGAAACTGAAATACGGAATGTTTTGAGAAAATGCACTATTGCTTACAAATTGGTACCGGTTTTTTGCGGATCCGCTTTGAAAAATAAAGGAGTTCAATTGATGTTGGATGGCGTAGTGGATTACTTACCGTCTCCGGCTGATCTCCCACCGATAAAGGGCACCGATATAAAAACGGGCGCGGAAATTTTGCGTCACGCCGTAGACAATGAGCCCTTTACTGCTCTTGCCTTCAAGCTTCAATCTGATCCGTTTGTCGGCCAGCTTACGTATTTTAGAGTTTATTCCGGGACGCTTTCGGCCGGCTCTTATGTTTTAAATTCCACATCCGAGAATAAAGAGCGGGTGGGCAGAATTTTGCGTATGCACGCAAACCATAGAGAGGAAGTAAAAGAAATGTATGCGGGGGAGATCGGCGCGATCGTCGGTTTGAAAAATACCAGAACCGGCGATACTCTCTGCGATCCCGATCATCCGATAATGCTCGAGAAAATCACTTTTCCTGAACCGGTGGTGTCTCTCAAAATTGAACCCAAAACAAAAGCGGACCAAGAAAAAATGGGCTTGGCTCTGCATCGTTTGTCGGAAGAAGATCCGACATTTAGAATCAAGGGGAACGAAGAAACATTGGAAACCATTATTTCCGGAATGGGCGAACTTCATTTGGAAATTATTGTGGATAGAATGAAGAGAGAATTTAAAGTGGAGGCCAATGTCGGCCGTCCTCAAGTTGCCTACAAAGAAACAATCAAAAAAGAAGCGGAAGCGGAAGGAAAATACATTAAACAATCCGGAGGCCGCGGGCAATACGGACACGTGCGCTTGAGAGTGAGGCCGCTTGAACAAGGCAAGGGTTTTGAATTCGAAAACGATATTAAAGGGGGGGTGATTCCTCAGGAGTTTATTCCCGCGGTTGAGAAAGGAATAAAGGAATCTCTCGATAAGGGAGTGGTGGCGGGTTTCCCGATGGTAGACATTGAAGCTACTCTTTACGATGGTTCTTACCACGAAGTAGACTCATCCGAAGCCGCGTTCAAAATTGCCGGCTCAATGGCTTTTAAAGAAGCCGCTAAGCGCGCAAACCCGATTATTTTGGAACCAATAATGAAAGTGGAAGTAGTAAGCCCGGATAAATTCTTGGGTGACATCACCGGCGATTTAAGTTCAAAGAGAGGCAGAATAGAAAATTTGTCCGAAAGAATGAATGTAAAAGTTGTGGACGCCAAAGTGCCGCTTTCGGAAATGTTCGGGTATGTTACAAAACTTCGCTCAATGACAGAGGGCCGCGCTTCATACACAATGGAATTTGATCACTATGAAGAAGTTCCGGCAAACATCGCGGAATTAATCAAAGAAGGAAAGAAATAAAAAACACCCCCAAAGTTGGGGGTGTTTTGTTTTATTTATAACCTACCAGCACAAGCTGTTTTTTTAACTTTGGATTTTCTTCGGCATTTATAAATATCGGCTTAACGGGGCCGCTCGGCCAA
>CAYRCJ010000042.1:0-5279 GCA_964422785.1 uncultured Candidatus Saccharibacteria bacterium
CATACAGATTTCGTAAGCTTTGTAAGTATACATAAAATATTTTAAATTTAAAATTATTTAACAAGGTGAATAAATTTAAGCCCTACTCTTTGATATGTTAAGGATAATACCTAATTCCCCCAGCATCAATGCCAGAGCCGAACCCCCATAACTTACAAATGAAAGAGGAATGCCCGTCAGAGGCATTAGCCCCACAATCGCCGATACATTTATTAAAACTTGGAAAATTATCAAAAACAAAATCCCCGAACCCAAAAGTTGCCCGAATAAATCATGCGCCCTGAGAACAGACGTAAATCCCCTTACAAAAATAAAAAAGAATAAAGCCAGGAGCAGAAGCCCTCCCAAAAAACCCATTTCTTCAGAAAACACGGCGAAAACAGAATCTCCGATCGGCTCAGGCAAATAATTAAACTTTTGGCGGGAAAGGCCGAATCCCCTGCCAAAAAGCCCCCCGGATCCGACCGCAATAAACGCCTGGTTTATCTGATATCCCTTTCCCGCCACATCTGAAGACGGATCTAAAAAAGTAGCAACACGCGATCTGGTATAGGGCCTTACAAAAAGCAGGCCGCCCATCAAAACGGCTCCAACCAAAAAAAGCGCTAAAATTTGGCGCATTTCTCCTCCGCTTAAAAAATAAAGAGCGAGTACCGACGCCAACAACACCAGCAAAGTGCCTATATCCGGCTGAAACACCAAAAAGGAGGCTATGAAAGCGCTCATTATAGAAAAAGGCAAAAGACCGAATTTTATTGATTTTATCTGGCGCGATCTGGACTCAAGCCAAACCGCCAGATACAAGATAAAAGAAAATTTTAAAAATTCCGATGGTTGAAAAGAAAGGCCTCCTATAGAAATCCATCGCTTTGCCCCGCCATAAAAAAATCCTACTTTCGGAACAAATACCAGAAACATTAAAAAAATTGAGGCCAAAAGCAGCGGCAGGGCCAAGTTTCTCCAAAATTTGTAAGGAGTTCTGTAGGCGCCGTACATCAATACAAGCCCGGGTATCAATCCGACAATTACCTGGTGAATAAGATAATAATATGGATAACCAAACCGGGAAGTTGAAAGGCCGAGCGAGGCGGAAGTTAAAATAAAAAGCCCCGAGGCGATAACCGAAAACGAAAGCCATAAAAAAATATTGTCATATGGGCCCTTACTCATATTTTTCTGACTTTCTAAGAACCCTCCCGGCTTTAAGAGAAACAAACTCTCCATTTGAAATTACGGTGCGGCCGAAAACCAAAAGAAATTTCATCCCGGCCGCGAAATTAAACGGGTTTTTATATGTTGCCGTATCGCGAAATTCTTCCGGATGAAATACCGCTATATCCGCGATGTGCCCCAATTTTAAAACTCCCCTGTTTTTAAGCCCCAAGGCTTTGGCCGGCAAAGAAGTCATCTTTGCGATAGCGGCCTCCGGGCTCAACCGGGCAGCGGGGGCGATGCTGTGAAAAAATCTGGCGAAAGCTCCGAAGGATCTGGGGTGGACAAGATTGCCGGAATTTTTTACGGATACGTCATAGCCGGCTCCGTCGCTTGCGATTATTGCATTAGAATCTTTAACCGCTGAAATCATATTTCTCCCGTTTATGGTTTTGCCGAAAATAGTTACATTAAAATTATTGGCCATTAAAATTTGGAGCATCACTTCTTCCGGACCTAAACCTGTTTTTTGAACTATTTCCTCCAAACTTTTTCCAACCAGCGATTTTTCATTCGGTGAGGAAGCAATGAGTATCCTTTCCGGATGCAAAGTCAGCAATTTTAGGCCATCAACCGCTTTATCAAAAAAATTTTTATCATTGAGCTGTTTCAAAATTTCTTCAGCCGGCTTTTCCCGGACCCACTCCGGCAATAGAGATGAAAGCATGGAACCTGTCCGAAGATAAGGGAAAACATCAAACGAAATATCAACGCCTTCGTCCTTGGCGCCCTTAATAATTAAAATTGCTTTGTTAAAATCGCGCCAGGCACTGCGGCCGATGGCTTTAAAATGAGAAATCACAGTTCTTGCGCCGGTCTTTCTGGCCAAATTCAAAACGCGGACAATCGCCGGCAAAAAATTCTTGCCTTCATCCTGCAAATGAATTTTGTAGATGCCGTCATATTTTTTTACCACGGAAAGAAGCGATATCATCTCCGTTTCCAAATCTTCTTGGCTGGAAAAAGAAAAATTGCTTGAGAGCCCCCAGGCGCCGTCCGCCATGGATTTCTCCAGCAAAAAAACCATCTCTTCAAGACTTTTGGAATTTCTTTTTAAAGTCCAGTGTCCCACCAAAGACGCGGCATTGAGACCCGGCCCAAGCTTTTGAAGATTATTTTGATATTCTTCAAACCCGCTCCAATTAACGCTGAACGGCTCGGAGCTCCAACGCTCCAGAGCCCTGAGAGAATCTTTGCTTGTCACCGGAGAAAGAGATTCGCCGCAATTGCCGCCCAAAATCGTGGTGACTCCCTGCATCAGCATGCTTTGCTGAGCGGGCTGAGAAAATAAAGTGCCGTAGGTATCGGCATGATTGGTAATATCTATAAACCCCGGGCTTACATATAGGTTGGTGGCGTCTATAATTTGATCGGCTTTTTCATTTTGCAGGTTGCCTATCTCTTTTATTTTGTTATCCAAAATGCCGATATCGGCCGCAAAAGGAGCCTTTCCCGTACCGTCGATGATGGTGCCGTTTTTAATTAAAACAGAATAGGCCATATGTAGTTTAATTGTAACACACCTATACGCGGCTAATAAGATGTATCACCATGCCCAAAACCGCGAATATAACACTAAGCACCCAGAAGCGCATGGTTACCTTTTCCGGAGGCCAGCCTAAGGCCTCGAAATGATGGTGCAGCGGCGCCACTAAAAATATTTTTCTTTTTAAAAATCTTTTTGATGAAAGCTGAATTATTACGGACAAAGAATCCAACACTAATGGAAAGGCGATGATCGGAAGCACCAAAACGGCATCCGTAAGAAACGCGATTACCGCGAGGGTTGTAGTCAAAGCCATAATCCCGGTTTCGGACATATAAAATCTGGCCGGGGGAATATTGAACCACAAGAAAGCCAAGATGGCGCCGGCCACCACCGCCCCGAAAGTGGCAATGTTAATTTGGTTTTGAAAAAAAGCAATGCCGGAGTAAGCCGCGAAAATCGCCGCGAATACTCCGCCCGATAAACCGTCTATCCCATCTATCACTCCTCCGGAGAAAACCGCGAGTGTGACCAAAATAAAAATTGGGATAAAAAATATCCCGATATGCCAATCGCCGAATCCGGGAATAAAAATCGCGTTTTTCCCCAATTTAAAATAAAACCAATAGGCGCCCAAAAAAGCGATCACGGTTATCAAAAAAATCCTCCTGGTAAAAGTGAGTCCCCCGCCTTTGTATCCGCCCTTTTGAAATACCAAAAGCATGTCGTCCAAAAGTCCGACAAAGGCCCCGGCCAGAAGAACGCCGAGCGGCACCCAAGTTTGTCCGCGTGAAAGAAAATTAAGTTTCAAAAAAAATGGATTTGGGAAAAAAATACTCAGCGCCCAAAGTATAACCGCTAAAATAAGAGTCGTGGCCCAAATTAAAATCCCTCCCATCCTTGGCGCCTTTGTTTCGCGCTCTTTATGCAAAGCGTTAAAAATCGGAGTCGGAGCGCCGTCCGGCGCCAATGTCCGGGCGTCTTTCCGCCACATTTTATATTTGTAGAGATAGTGCGTCAAAATCGGGGTCAGCAAAATTCCCAAAAAAAACGCGGCCCCCGCCAAGCCCCAGACTTTGTAGACATTCAGTACAAGATCATGCCCTGTCATTGTTTTAATATAGCGTAAAATAATTTTATTTTCAAAAAATGAAAGCAAACAAAAAAGGCCGGAATTTCCGACCCTTACAACTTTGTGAGATTGAATTCATAGGAGGAAGGTCTATGAATTCTTCCGTTGCCAGGCCGCATCTCTCGGCCCCGCTCCGTCAGGATAAATCAGCCGAGGCTGATTCGGAGGGCCAGCAGGTTGCTCAAGTTTTGAAGTACATTATCTTGAGTCCAGCCGGTATCCTCCAGCACCAGGAAGCACGCCTCGCGCAGATTGCGAGAAGACCAGCGGTATTTCACGCTGTCCCCAGCCTTTAGAAGCTGGCGGTCAACCCAGGCCATCCTGTCGTTGCAAGAACCGCAAGATGGGTCGCACTTTCCGGCTACCTCAAACTTGACGGTGTTGCTGTCAAGAATGATGCGCCTTCCGGTGAGCCATCCCGCGATTCGCACATGCAGAACTTTTGGATCCATATCTTCACCTCCTTTATATTTGTTATTCACCAACTCTCCATCGCACAGCGCCTTCTCGCTGATGCGACAGACAAAGCCGGCTACGTTAATTTCAAAAGAACTCGAGGGGCGGTGGCAGATAACTTACAAGGTCGCGTCCGTCATAAGCTATTCTACCTACGGAATACTTCCTCAAGCCCAGTGTGTCGCGCTCACACTATTGGGTATCGGAGGAAGTCCCGTTGTTTCCGCTCCCACCAAAACATACTTTTGTGAATATGCTTTGGTGGGAGCCCAAGTAGATTCACTCGGGCAATTGAGAGGCTTTCACGCATTAAGACCTCTTCTAGCCGTTTTATCCGATTGATTCGGATGAGCGCGATGGCTCTTTATTGTCGGGTGTGCGGACGGCACCGACTATCACGACAGCTCCCCTCGTGATGGGTTGGTTACGAAAGCGCGGACACGGCTCGCAGAATCCATGCCTGAAGTTCTTCATCGGCGAGGACGAAATATTTTGTTCCCTTTCGTCCGGTTCGCTCGACTACTTCGACTTCTTTGGGCATGGTTCTTTGAATCGCGTCACGACGCTTCTGCGTCAGGCGGCCGACAGCCTTGCGGAACAAACGCTCCATCCAAATCTCCTTTTTCTCGCCGCCGATTAAGACGGTGAGAATCAGTCGAGATGAGTGGATAACGTCCATCCAGCCGGTGCCGCGGTCCTCCACCTTACTTGCTCCCTCCGCGTAGTAGGATTTCACGTTTCCGTAAAATACCCACGGCTTGGAAGAGTAAGATGGCACGCAGTCGTAACTTCCGTGTTGGTACTTCAGACCAAGAACCTCTGCTTTCGTATTGCCTCCTTATTAAATTGTTTATTTCAAAAGAACTCCCGCCAAAACTTTCATTTTTTCTATTCTCAAATTCTCAAGAATATTGGAATAGTATAAAAACTTTGGTGGATGGGTGAGCGAATTTCGCTCACCCGGTAAAACTAGGCTGGGCCGAGCACCAGCGT
>CAYRCJ010000043.1:0-5062 GCA_964422785.1 uncultured Candidatus Saccharibacteria bacterium
TGTTTTCTGGCCCTTGGTTTGATATATAAATGGCACTTAGATGGATAGATTTATCCGATGCGGTTCGCTTATCAGCTCCCGCAAACTGCAAACCGCTTCCAAGCTTCAAGCCTATGGCTGATTCCAGTTCCGGTTGTGACAGTTGAGTTGCCGGTCCGGTCATGGCAACGACAGCATCGGCAGTTGCCATCTTAATATCCTCCAAATAATTTTTCGCGGACTGGCTATTTGAATTCAAACTTAAAACTTTCTGAAAACTGATTTTCGCGTCGGCAAATTTACCGGCATCAAACTGGCAAGCGCCAAGCGCGTTCCATATTTGTTCCGCGCCTGAATTTGTTTTGAGATATTTTGTAGCTTCGTCTATAACTTTGGGGCAATTAACACCGATCAAACTATTAAGCTCCTGCACTTTGTTGCTCAAAGCTACTTGATTTTTGGAATTTTGCGAATACCAAAAGAATAACAAAGCCAAAATAACAAAAAACAACACTAGTCCCAATTTATACTTATTGCTCATACCATTTTATTATAAACTTAACTCTATTTTATGACAATCTATTTTATGCACATGTTTATTATGGTGTATAAAAAAACCGCTCCGATGACTGTCGGAGCGGCGTATTTTAAAACTTTAGAACGTTGTTCCGGTAGAAAACACCGGATCTCCGTTGGCATTGAGGATAAATTCCAGTGTCAACCCGCCAACGGGCCTGCTTGCATCGCAATGTATTAGCCCTCCAGCCCAGTTTGCCGGGAGCGTAGGTATCATCTCGTCCACAAACTTGGCAATCTGCCCGACAGACGGAAGAATGAAGTTTGTCGATGCGAGTGGGGCTCCACTACCATTGTAGGCCGTGCAATTCACATTTACGCTCTCAAAACCAGGCGAATTGGCAATTGCGATTCCTGTTCTAAAAGTATTTTTATTCTTGTCGGTATATCTG
Source organism: uncultured Candidatus Saccharibacteria bacterium (assembly GCA_964422785.1). Classification (GTDB taxonomy): domain Bacteria; phylum Patescibacteriota; class Minisyncoccia; order UBA11713; family 2-01-FULL-45-33; genus CAYRCJ01. The sequence goes on from CAYRCJ010000043.1 coordinate 948, forward strand.
TTTGCGTGAAAATTCAAGCTGACAGATGAAATTGCTGGCAATACCGCCGCTTGTCCGATAATACTGCCGGCAGGAGTGGTGAGCGTATACTCAACTTGAACACTCAAGCTATCCTTGCTGTCTGCTCTCTTTGGTATGATCAAAGCCGCGTGACCAACAAGAGGAACCGAACTTTGATCCCATAAAATAACTTTGATGGAACCGTTGGGGATGATCACTCCCGGGTTAATTATGGCGATAAACCCTTCCGCGTCTTCGAATCCTTCGCGGATAATTCTGAAATGTACATCCCATCTGTCTCCAGCTTGATTCCAAACGTTGATAGTGAAAGAATCGATCGGTAACGCAGAGTTACTGGTAATGGTAAAAGTTTCCGTGTACCCGCCGCCAATAGCAACTTGCGGAACACTGTAAGTGTTGAACTTATCCGAAAAACTCTTCCCCTGAACCTGGCCGAAAATCTCGAGCGATAAAACAAAAAATACAAGTAGGGAACTGGTTAATTTCTTCACAAAAACCTCCTTGCCCTGAGCGTAAGTCGAAGGGCTTAAATTTTGAATCTATCGTAACTATAGCAAAAAATCTTGCTAATGTCAAGGCTTCAAACTCGACGCTCCGGGAGCGTCGATCGGATCATACGCGGACCTCGTGTATTTATTCGCCGCATCCCAGGCCATCCAGCTACTCAAGCCGGCGTCGTATACGGCTTTTTTCTCCGCTCTAATTTTTATAGAATCATAAATCGCTCCTAAATTAAAATCTTGAAGCCAGGGCCTTAGCTTTGTGGGCGTTGAACTGGCGGCTTTCAATCTTTCTACCGCTGAATCCATTGAAAGTTTTATAATTTCATAAGGATGCGCGGCCGGATTTTTAAAACCGTCAAAAGTCGGCGGATAATGCGATGGGTAGACCATCGGGGAAATATAATCAAAGTACGGTTCAATGCCTTCAAGCACTTGTCCGATATTAAGATCGTCTTTATTGGTGGTGACCATCCCAAAAACGTCCGCCGACATCGGCACTCCCGTACTTTTAAGTTCGCCTTGCAGATACGCAAAAAATTTATTTAACACGGTTTCTTTGTGAGTTAACCCCTGTATTCCAGATACAGGAAAGGTAATATCCCGCATATCGCCGTCGGAAGGAAAACGAATATAGTCAAAGTTTAACTCATCAAAGCCAACTTTTTCCGATGCCTTGGCGATACGCACCACGTAATCCCAATATTCTTTGGCGGCCGGGTCCATATAAGATAATCCCTTCTTGTCTTTCCAGAGTGCGCCATTTTTTCTCTGCACTGCCATACTCAGATTTTTTTTGGAAAAAAATGGATCTTGGAAAACGGTGATGCGGCCGATAGTATAGATGCCGGCGTCGTGCAGAGCGCTAATAAATTCCTTCATATCGGGCACTCTGTTTTCTTCCGATCCTATTTTTTTTATAAATTCATCGCCGGTGTCAAAAGAAACTCGTCCGCTGTAGTCTTTAACGTCTATTACAACGCTGTTAATTTCAGAGGATTTAATAAAATCTATTAGGCCGGATCTCCATTTTTTTGTCCCTGCCACCCAACTGGTCATATAAATAGCCTTGACAGGATCCGGCGTTTTTAAATGAAGCGGTTTTGGAGGAGGAAGTGAAGGTTCAACAACGCTGGCTTCTTTTTTGATTGAGCCTTTGTTATCGGCCAAGCTGAAAAAGTAGCGCGAAAACAAAAAAACCGCGGCTATAAATAACGCGAAAAAGATGGTCCTTCTGTTAAAAAAAATATTCTTCAGCTTCATTTTTTGTGTTTCCTCTCTCTATCATAGCTGAAATAGTATTTTTGTCATTAAACCTATTTATTAAGACAGCTCCTTTGATTTTTTTATCTTTTATAAATATCCTGATGAGATCATTTTTTTCTGATTTTTCCAGAACCTCGTCGGACTCATCGATGTCCCCGATAAACCCGATATTGAACCCGAAATTTACAATGTTGTAAGAGGTGACAAATTTAAATGTAGAATTTTCGCCCGCCATATTGGACGCCGCGAATTTTCCTTGTAAAAAGGAATTTGTCCAATTGCCGGCGATCCTATGCCTGTCCGATATCAAATCATGAAACTCGGCTATATCCCCCGCCGCATAAACATCCGGTTCATTGGTTCTTAAAAACTGGTCTGTTAATATCCCGGTCTTAACACTGAGCGGCTCAAAGATTTTCAGATTCCGCTCAAGGCCAATGCCAATTCCGAGAAGATCATGGTTCTCCGGAACAGCTGATGTGTTTTTATAAATAGAAATACTGTGCTTTTTAAAATTTTCTTCAAGCAAAAGCGACCCCGATTTACCAAACTTGGACTCAGAAAAATACTCCCCCCTCAAAAATAGACTTGTTCCAAAGCCGTTCAAAACAAAAGTTTCCAGAAATTCCATCGCGATAAACCCCTCACCTATGACATTGGCCCCTTTTCCAGCCGAGTTTTTAAGGGCTTCTTTTATGGCATCCGCGTCTTCGATAGTATGCATTCTTAGGCCTTTTATCTGATCTTGATTTTTGGGTTCACCTCCTGAGGCAATAAGTAATTTTTTATAACCAAATTCTCCGGAATTCGCGGTCACTTTATGGTCTTTAAAATTAAAACCATTTGCCTTTGTAGAGAGATAAAAATCTATATTTAATCCGGCATAATTTTCCGGCTTACGCAAAAAAATCTTATCGCGCGATATCTTGTTTTTAAGATAGTGCGGAATCAGCACTTTGGAGTAAAGCGGGTGCGGCCCGGACTCTAAAATGGCAATTTTAGAATTCTGATCCTTTTGGCGCAAAGTCTCGGCGGCTGTTGTACCGGCAATTCCCCCGCCGATTATTAAATAGTCGTAAAAATTCATGAAATAAATTAAAATAAAAAATAAGTCCTTGCTTACCACGAATATTTTTCTGCTGAAAAATTTCTCTGCTCGCCCCGACCGGGCTGCACAAGGGTTCGCAAGGCCTTATTTTTTATTTTAATTTTTGCTCAGAAATGAACCAAAAAGTCAAAAAGGCGATAAGCCCGCCCGATAAAAACATCCCGGCCTTGTACATAAATAGAGTGAATCCCAAGAATGGTAAAATAGCCACAAATATCCCGAGTATTATAGAAGCCCAAAGTTTCCAGAACATAATAAGACAAATATAACAAACCGAGCACCATATCGCAATGCGATATGGTGCTCGGTGTTTAGTGAAGTCTGACTATATTAGAATCGCCTTCCGCCGAATCCCCCTCCATCTCTTCGCGGAGGGCGTTCAGTCATGGGGCGAGCTTCGTTTACAGTGATTTTCCTTCCGTCCACTTCTTTGCCATTGAACATTTCAATAGCTTTCTCCGCTTCATCATCAGACGACATCTCGACGAATCCAAATCCTTTGGATCTGCCGGACATTCTGTCCATAATGACGTTGGCGGTAGAAACTGTGCCGGCTTCGGAAAAAATTTCCTTCAGCCTGGCATCGTTAGTGTCGTAAGAAAGACTTCCTACGTAAAGCCGTTTGGCCATGTTAAATTATTTTACTTAATAACTACCCCTTCCAGGGTAAAGCTTCGTAGGAAGACCAACCTACCAACCTACTACCACAATGCCACTAAGTATACTCCTTCTACAGAATAAGTCAAGCCCCCTCCGATACATCCTCATTTTCTGTCAATCTTGCGCTAAATAGCTGAAATGCGAAAATTAATACCGGATTTGAAAATAAACCCGGAAAGTGAGAACAAAATGACACAAAAAGTTGTAAAATATCCGTATTTACCCGAGGGAAAAGAAATAAAATATGTTCCGGCGAATAATGTATTTATGCGATTGGCCAAAGAGTTTGCCAGAGCCCAATCTTTGGATTCTGTAATGCCCGGCGCCGCAGTGGTTGTAAAAAATGGAAGAGTAATCGGCATGGGTGCCAACGGAAGCGATTATCATAAAACACACAAATGCGAGCGAATCATCCGCGGATGCAAAAGCGGCGAAGGATACGAATTCTGTGAAGGCTGTCATCCCAAAAATCATAGTGAGGCAACGGCGGTCCGAAACGCAATACAGTTTACCAACGGTTTTCTTAAAATAGATGATACTGAAAACGCCGATCTGTATTT
>CAYRCJ010000044.1:0-4578 GCA_964422785.1 uncultured Candidatus Saccharibacteria bacterium
TCCGCCTGCCTGCGCAGGCAGGCCCGCGGCGCCATCGCCGCTCCATTCTATTACCAAAACCGTACCTTCGGGTTTTAAAATCCTATAAGCCTCTCCCACAACGGCGTTTTTATTTTCCGCCTGAAAAAGAATATTGGATATGACTATTTTGTCTACTGATCCGTCTTTTAAATTTGATCCTCGGGGAGCTTCCAGGTTGGCGCGGGTAGGCTCGACATTAAAAAGATGAAAAAGTTTTACTTTTGCTTCGGTTGCCTCAAGCGCCTCCGGTCTTATATCGATGGCATACACCCTGCCGTTTGGCCCTGCGCGTTGCCCAAGTGGAATGGAGAAATACCCGGCTCCGCAGCCGAAATCCGCGATTTTGTCTCCCGGGCGAACATCCCAGGACTCAATCGTTTCTTCTGGTTTTAAAAACATGTCCGCCATAAATATTATTATATGACATAATTCTATATTCACACAGAGACTTGACTTTAAAATACAATGTGCTACTATCTGCAGGTTCGTTAAAGTCTAAAAATCAGGGGGTGTATTTTGACAAATATTTCTGAAAAGGTAGAAATCGTATTTCATGAGGATACGACGGGATCTATGCGTCCGTGTATCGCGGAGGTTCGCAAAAAGATTGAAGGAGGTTTTACCAAACTTTTCAAGGAAATGCCGGATCTTCGGATTGGTCTCGGGGCGAATGGAGATTATTGTGACCGCGGCGACACATACGTTACGAAATACAAAGGTCTTTCTCGGAATATTCACGAGCTTTGCAAATTTATCCGCGAAGTTGAAAATACCGGCGGGGGCGATCTGCCGGAATGCTATGAATTGGTTTTGCGGGAAGCGCAAAATTTTGATTGGAGCCTTAACGCGAAAAAGATCTTTGTTTTGTTCGCGGACGATGTGCCGCATCCGGCGCATGATCCTCAGAATGTCCGTTACAACGGCAAGGGTCTGGATTGGAGAAAAGAGGCGGACGCGTTGGCGAAAATGGGCGTTGTTGTATACGCCGTTCAGTGCCTGAGCAAGGGCAGCCACGCAACTTCATTTTACAGAGAGCTTGCCGAAAGAACCGGCGGATATCATTTCACGCTCGATCAATTTTCGGAAGTAACGGATCTCATTATGGCCATTTGCTACAAGCAAGGGGATCCGGCCAGATTTCAGGAATGGGAAAACGAGATTATCAAATCTGGGCGGATGACTCGCTCTGTTGATGCAAACTTTGCAAAGTTATCCGGCCGTTCCGAACGAAGTTTACCAAAGTCGCTTGACGCGGTTCCTCTGGGAAGATTTCAAATTTTGGATGTTGAGAACGATGTTTCAATTAGAGAATTCGTGGAATCGAATGATTTGATTTTCCAAAAAGGCAAAGGATTTTACGAATTTACAAAGTCAGAGTTAATTCAAGAATCCAAAGAGGTTGTTTTGCGCGAGAAACTTACGGGCGACATGTTTTCCGGAGAAAAGGCCCGCCGAATGATCGGGCTTAGCGTGGGAGAACGTGCCAAAGTAAAGCCCGTGTATTTTGATGAGTTTGATGTTTTCGTGCAAAGCACATCTTACAATAGGAAGCTGATTGGCGGAACACGATTTTTGTATGAAGTAGATTTAAGCAGATAATTAAATAGGGGCGGCGACAAGTCGCCCTATTTTATTTGACAAAATTATAATATAGTGCTAGATTTCACAATGGATTTGGAAAAGGGAGGAATAATATGCCTTTAATTTTTGTTCTCGCCGGAGTACTGGTACTTGGGGTGCCGATTGCCTTCACATTTTTGAGACTTGCCGATAAGATCGGACCGGAAAACAGCACAGACGCTTGCTGGATAGGTTTTCTCCTATGGATTGTATGCCTAAGTATTTTCGATAAATTTATCAGCGACGCGATGCAACTTCTCGGACATTAGAAAAGAAAGGAGAAATAATATGGCCTGGTTTTTGGCAGTTTCAGGAGTTCTTTTGCTGATTATTCCCATCGGGTATTCATTTCTTCTGCTTTTTGGCAAGATTGAAATAAAAGATAGAAATGACGCCTTTGTTTTGGGATATTCTCTTTGGATCGTGTGCGGTTTCGGATGCATCCTTTTTATCGCTCAAGCTCTGGACCTTATTGGACACATGGCAAAATAAATGAAAGTTTCAGCTTTCACCCCGACGTACGTCGGGGTCTTTTTATAATAATGTTACCGAGGCGACTTTATCGCCGGAGTCTACTTTCATTATCCTTACGCCCTGAGTGGCGCGGGAAAGCGACGGCACTTGCGAGAGCGGGATGCGGATAACCTGGCCTTTTTTGGAGATCGCGATCAGTTCTTCTTTTTCTTCAGTTACAACCTGCGCGGAAACCAATGAGCCGGTCTTTGGAGTAACTTTTACGGTTTTGGTTCCCGACCCGCCTCTTTTTTGGATTCTGTATTGAGAGACTTCTGTTTTTTTGCCGTATCCCAATTCCGAAACCGAAAGGATTGCCAAATTTTTATTTTCTTTGGGTATTATGTCCATTCCAACCACAGAATCATTTTTCTTGAGGCGGATTCCGCGTACTCCTTGAGCGGATCTTCCCATTGGACGAAGATCTTTTTCTTTAAATCTTACGGCTTGGCCGAGTTTTGTGGAGAGAATTGCTTCATCTCCCGGCGCGGCGAGCCGCGCCCAACGCAGAGTGTCCTTTTTTTGCAGATTGATTGCTTTTATTCCCGAGCGTCTCACGTCTTCAAAATCTTTTGCGGCTACCTTTTTTATTACCCCTTCTTCGGTTACCAAAACCACAAAATTGGCTTCACCCTGCCTGCCGGCAGGCAGGCTTTTTTGCCTCGGCATTATTGGCAGCACCGATGTTACTTTTTCATCCGTCCCCAAAGAGAGGAAGTTGGCGATTGCCTTTCCTTTGGATTGCCTTGTGCCTTCAGGAATCTCATACATTTTTGTCTGATAGACTTTTCCGAGATTCGTGAAGAACAAGACGTCCGCATGGGAGCTTCCGGAAATAAATTGGTAAGCGAAATCTTCTTCTTTGGTGGTAACCCCGATCACGCCCTTACCGCCACGGCGTTGGGTTTTGTATTCAGTGGGTTTAATTCTTTTGGCATAACCGTCTTCCGTGAGAATTAAAATAGTTTCTTCCTCCGGCACCAGATCTTCATTGGAAATGATCTTTGCGGCCCCGGCCACCACTCTGGTTTTTCTTTCATCTCCATATTTTTGTTTTATCTCTCCGAGTTCGTTTTGTATAACCTCGTCTATTTTTGAGGCGTCTTTAAGAAGCGCTTTGAGTTCGCGGATTAGTTTTTGTTTTTCTTTGAGTTCGTCTTCTATCTTTTGACTTTCCAGCCCGGCCAAAGTTTGAAGCCTCATTTCCAAAATTGCCGTGGCTTGCAGGGTTGATAGGCCAAATTTCTTAACTAAATTTCTGTGGGCTTCATCTTTGTCTTTTGAGGCCCGAATTGTTTTAATTACCGCGTCAATATGATCCAACGCGATTTTCAGGCCCAAAAGGATGTGCTCGCGCTCTTCAGCTTTTCTTAAATCAAATTTCGCTCTTCGCTCTACAATTATTCTCCGATGCTTTATAAATTCTTCCAGGAAGCTTTTGAGCGACAAGGTTTGCGGCTGAATGCCGTCTACCAGCGCGATCATATTGAAATGAAACACGCGTTCCAAATCTGTATGCTTGAAAAGCGAGTTTAGAACTTTTTGCGGATAAGAATCTCGTTTTAAATCAATCGCGATTCTTAAGCCCTCTTTGTCCGATTCATCTCTCAGGTCGCGGATGCCTTCCAATTTTTTTTCGTGGACCAAGTCCGCGATTTTGGCGATTAATTCCGCTTTGTTTATCTGATAGGGGATTGAAGAAACGACAATCTGCCAATCTCCGTTTTTTCTTTCCACAATTTCCGCCTCACCGCGGTTTACCACTCCTCCGCGGCCTGTGATATATGCCTGTAAAATCTCTTTTTTATTAAAAATTATTCCCCCTGTCGGGAAATCAGGCCCGGTTACGAATTCAGTGAGATCCTCAACTGTAGTTCGGGGATGTTTTAACAAATGAAGCGTAGCGTTTACGATTTCGGTAAGATTGTGCGGAGGAATGTTTGTGGCCATACCCACGGCGATTCCCACAGAGCCATTCAAAAGCAATTGAGGGATTGCCGCCGGGAAAACAGCCGGTTCTTTTTTTGTGCCGTCGTAGTTGGGGACAAAATCCACAGTCTCTTTTTCAATATCACGTAGCATTTCGGAGGCGATACCGGACATTCTTGATTCCGTGTACCTCATCGCGGCGGCGGAGTCGCCGTCGATCGATCCGAAGTTGCCCTGGCCTTCCACTAAGGGGTATCGCAAGGAAAAATCTTGGGCCATTCTGACCATTGAATCGTAAATTGCCGTGTCTCCATGCGGGTGATATTTTCCCATCACTTCTCCCACCACTGTCGCTGATTTTTTGGTTTTGGATTGATGGGTAAGCCCCATTTCATGCATCGCGAAAAGTATCCGACGGTTTACCGGTTTCATTCCGTCTCGGACATCGGGAAGCGCGCGCGAAACAATAACGGACATCGCATAGTCGAGATACGA
>CAYRCJ010000045.1:0-4169 GCA_964422785.1 uncultured Candidatus Saccharibacteria bacterium
AGGTGCACTAATTTTTTTAATGATTTTTCCAATAAGTATCTTGGCGGACGAGCAAACTCTCCGCCTCTTCCGGGTGTCCCATAATCTCCAAAACAATTTTCTCCATACGAACGGCCTGGGAGCCTTTTACTAAAATTAAATCATTTGTTTCAACCAATGGCTTTAAATATTCCGCGGCTTCTTTTGAGGTCGAAAAATTTTTTACCTTTTCTTTATCCATCCCGCACATTATCGCTTCGTCGGATGAGAATTTTGCCCGCGGGCCGACTGTGACAAAATAATCGGCAAACTCCGCCGCTTTTTTGCCGACCGCCTTGTGGGCTTCGATTGTAAATTTGCCGATTTCCATCATATCTCCGAAAGCCACGATTTTTTTACCGCGCGAGTTTTCCTGGATCGATTCATAAATATCCCTCAAAGTGTCCAGGGCTTCATGCACCGCCATCGGGGAGGCGTTGTAAGAATCATCCAAAATATGGCTGTCCTTAATTCCCTCCAAAAGCCTCATTCTTCCCGGAAGTGCTTTATAGATTGATAGCGCTCCGGACGTTTCTATAAGATTAATTCCCAGAGCACTGGCGACCGCCGCGGCGGCCAGGGCCGGGTAGATATTTTGCTTCCCGAAAATGTTTTTAAGAGTTATCGGCACCGATACGCCATCGTTGTCTATTTTAAAATTTGTTCCTTCCAAAGATATTTTATAATTTGATGCCGAAAAATCAGCGTCTTTATTGAAGCCATAGCTTATTATGTGCGCGTTGGTTTTTTCTTTCATATCCCAGACGACGGCATCGTCAAAATTTAATACCGCAAATCCGCCGGCGCCGAGCGCGCGCACGATTTTTGATTTTTCTTTGGCCACCTCTTCCGGTCCGGCAAAAAATTTCACTTGTACTGGGATTTCGCCGATTGCCGTTTCCACGGAAATATCCGGCTTTGCTATAGAAATCAATTTATCCAGATCTTTTGGCCTGTCGACTCCCATTTCCAATATCAAAATTTGCGGAAATTTTTTATTTCTTAATTCAGTGAGCCCCTTGGCAATATTTTTCAGCCAGCCAACGGGGCTATGCCAGGCTGTGCTCAATCCTAAAATAGAAAGCGCCAATCCCAGCTCGCTGTTGTAGCTTTTTTGGCTTTTACGTATGTGAAATTTATTTTCCAATACGGCCGCTATCGCTTCTTTGGTGGAAGATTTTCCGACTGACCCGGTGATGGCAATAATCTTAGGTTTAAAATGCCTAAGCGCCAGCTTTGCTTCCCATACCAAAATCGATGTTGTTATTTTTTTTATCATCTGTCCGGTGCTACTGTGTAATAATTAATTGAGAAATCCACTATATTTCTGAACGAACTTGTCAGAGATTGCGAAGCGTATTGAACTCCTTGCGGGCGCACCAAAAACATAAAAATTAAAAACTTTGGATTGTATGCCGGAAAATATCCGAAGAATGAATGCAGATACTGGTCGGTGTAATAACCTTTGCCCGACTCTTTATGTATTTGGGCGGTACCGGTTTTGGCGGCCATGCTATATCTTGGAAGCTTGGCTTGTCCGCCGGCCAGCGACATATCCACAACGTCAACCAGCATTTTTGTGATTGTCCCGGAGGTTTCCGGTTTTATGACTTGCCGTACTATTTTGGGATCCACCGCCGACTCTACTAGAGATGGTTGCATGAGTTTCCCGCCATTTGCAAGTACTGAAAGTGCCATCGTAAGTTCAAGCGGGGTGACGGCAATGCCCTGCCCGAAAGACGCCGTGGCAAATTCTACTTCCCGGTTTGTATTGAGATTATTCAGATTTCCCCTAAGCTCACCGGGAAGGTCTATATTTGTTTTTTCGGCAAGTCCAAATTGATGAAAATAATCTCTAAATTTTTCTTGGCCCAGCTTTTGCATTACAAAAACCGCGCCTGTGTTTAAGGACTCTTCCAAAATTTGCGTCATTGTGGTTTTGCCCCTTGCCTTGCCGTCATAATTTTTTATTACACGGCCGTCTATTTTTAATTGCCCTTTGTCTATGTATGTTGTATCGGGGGTTACAAGTCCTTGGTCCAGGGCGGATGCCATTGTTAAGGGTTTGAAAACCGATCCCAGCTCAAAAATTTTTTCTACAAATGGATTCAAAAATACTCCGAAGTTTTTTTCATTCTGATATTGATTCGGGTCAAATGAGGGCATCGCGGCCATGGCCCTGATCTTTCCTGTTTTGGGTTCTATAACAATTATGCCCCCTTCCGAAGGGTGCCATTTCTTTTGGAGTGAGGAAAGTTCCAGTTCCACAAATTGTTGTAAATTTGGTTCAATGGTCAGGGTGATATTTTGTCCGGACTCCCCGCTATTTTTTAACTGTCGGCCCAGCACGGCGAGAAATCCGTTTTGCTTGTCTCCGTTCAAATCCGCTTCTCCGGCGCCAAGCACGTCATCATATGATTTTTCTATTCCGTATTGCCCCTGCGGCTTGTCAGAGATAGTTGATACAAATCCCAAGACATGGCTCGCCATCGATCCTCCCGGATAATATCTCCAATCCTCTTCTTTTATACCTACTCCGGCCAAATTGAGATTTTTTATTTTGTCGACAGTGTCGGCATCAAGCCTGTGTTTTAAAATTTCGAAAGGGTCGCCCTTTTTTTGGGCCATTTTTGTGAAAGCCTCTTTATCTATAGGCACAATTTCGTTTATATTTGTAAAAGCTTTTTCTTGGTCGGCGATTACTCTGGGATTTATATACAACAAATAGCCGGTTTTAGTGGTAGCCGCGGGTATTGCCGATCCGTCTTTATTTTCAAAATAAATTTCCCCCCTTTTTATATTCCAAACTCCGTCCGGGCTTTGCTGTTTGTTCGCCAAATCTAAATATTTTCTATAATTTATTATTTGTATAAAAAAAAGTCGCGATACTATTGCAATGATTATCGCCGCTATAATTAAAGTTATTAAACGGACTCTGTTAGTAGAAATATGAGAGGGAGTTTTTGGCAACATTTGGCTTCCTTTTTATAACATCAAGGTTTTTGGGCTCTTCGTAGCCTTGCCCGAGAAAGTAAGAAATATTTAAATCGCGGTTTTCTGACAGCATTTTGCTTTCCACGGCTTCCAGGCCGCTCATTTCTTTCTGCCGCAAAATATCCATTTTTTTGAGCTTGGCGCTGCCGGATACCACTCCTCCCACCAAGTATATGTATGCCAATAAAATAACGGCAAACAAAATAAAGCCGCTTTTTATAAGCATTTTTTTCTGAAACGCCAAAGTCTCTCCGCTCTGGCGTACTATATTTATATTTGAAAGTCTTAAAACTAAAGTACTCATATTGTTTTTTAAATCTTTTCCAAAACCCTCAGCTTGGCGCTCCTTGACCTTGAATTTAATTTTATTTCTTGAAACGCGGGCGTAACCGGTTTTTTTGTCAAAATTATCGCCTCCTCGTTTCTTTTTTTATTATTAAAAAATATTTTTACTATCCTGTCCTCCAGGGAATGATAAGATATAACAGCCATTCTCCCTCCGGGAACCAAGATTTTAAATGCCGATTCTATCCCCTCTTTCAGCGCAAATAGCTCGTTGTTAACCGCGATCCGCAATGCCTGGAATATTCTGGCTTTTTGCTTTATATCTTTGGCTCCGGTTATTCTCAAAAGATCATCTACAGATATTATTCTTTCTCTTTTTCTGGCCTCGACTATTTTTTTAGCCAACAGCCTTCCCTTTCTTTCTTCCCCGTAATTGAAGAATATATCGCTCAATTCTTTTTCTCCGGCCTGATTCAATATTTCTGCGGCGCTTCTCCATGTTTGTCCGTTATCCGGTACCGGAAACTCATTCGTTTCCTGGCTTAAATTCATAATTAGAGGCTCGTTGGAGTTGCCGAAAGAAAATCCCCTTCCCGATTCTTTGTAGTGCCAGCTCGAGATTCCCAGATCGAATAAAATCGCGTTCACATTTTCAAAATTATTTTTATTCGCGATTTCATACATCCTGGAAAAATTTCCGATCGCGATTGTGAGGTTTTTATGCGCCTCAACATTTCTCGCGATTTCCGCGTCCTGTTCTATGCCTAGCACTTTTCCTTTTGGGCCCACCGATTCCAACAAAATTTCAGTGTGCCCCCCTTCTCCAAGGGTGGCGTCAATAACATTGTTGCCGGGGCTTATATTTAAAAGAT
>CAYRCJ010000046.1:0-3852 GCA_964422785.1 uncultured Candidatus Saccharibacteria bacterium
TCTACTTCCACTCCGCCAGTGGTTGATTCCAGCACCGCGACTTCAACGGATTCAATTTCAACAAGCTCTCCGCAAGCAACCATATCGGATATAATTGCCAGTTCTACGCCGCCAGTTATTGATAGTTCAATTTCAACTTCGACTGCGACAACAACGCCGTAAAAATTTCAAAATTAGGCCGGTTTTTATATCACGGATGCTATGGTAATGCGCAAAAAGCAGCAAAACTCGTGAGATTTAAGGAGTGGAAACTCGTGAGATGGGGCGTGACATGATCGGACTTGCTAAATTTTGATAAATTGCTAGTGTTTTTGAGTATGGAAAAAGAGTTTGATGGGTGGAATGAGGAGAAGAAAAAAATTGAGATAAGAGAAGTGAACCCAAAATTATTTCCCCAGTATGGGGAAGTTTGGATGCTTGCTCTTGGAAAAAATATTGGTCGTGAACAAAACGGAAGTGGTCAAGATTTTTCTCGCCCGATCCTTGTTATTAAAAAATTCAATAACGAAATATTTTGGGTTTTACCTCTTTCTACCAAACAAAAGAAAATCGATTTCTATTACAATTTTACAGATGTACATAATGCAAAAGCCTCAGTCATAATTTCTCAAATAAGATTAGTGCACATTAAAAGATTTGAAAGAAAAATGTATGAGATGAATTCAAGTGATATTCAAGAGATTAAAAGACGATTGCGGGAATACATGATATAAAATCGAAACCCCGCCAAATGGCGGGGAATCTCGGAGCCCGAAGGCACTGTATAAACACATGTTATCAAACCCCAAAAAAAAGTCAAGTATGGTTGTGGATAACCCCACTTAGTGGTTTCACCACCAAATGCGCGTAAAAATTGACTTTTTTCTATTTATATATAAACTAAGGTTTATGCTAATGATTCGATTACAACGCGTAGGCAGGAAAAATGACCCGAGCTTTCGGGTGGTTTTGACGCCCAAAACCAGCGGCCCCAGATCCGGCAGATTTTTGGAAATACTCGGATCTTATAATCCGCGAAATAAGCATATTCAATTGAAAGAAGAACGAATAAAAGAGCTTTTGGGCAATGGTGCCAAAGCCTCGCCGACGCTCCACAACCTATTGATCAAATCCAAGGTTATAAATAGTACCAAGATAAATGTAGTGCGCGCGCCCAAGGCAAAAGAAGCCGAAAAAACACCGGCCGCCTAGGGGTTGACAAATCCTAAATAAAGAGTATAATGTAGATATAATTAAATACCTGCCAATCGGCAGGCAAGTCTGAAAGGTCGAAATTCAGAATTTTTATAGGAATATACGATTTTTACAATAATGGTTGCAAAAGCATCAGCTACAAGCTCCGATCAGGAATTTTTGGAGTTAGTTGTAAAAGCTATCGTTGACAATCCTTCAGCGGTTAAAACCGACCGAAAGGTTGATGAAATGGGCGTATTGCTTTCTGTCCAAGTGGATAAGGAAGACGTAGGCAAGCTCATCGGCCGCCAAGGAAACACTGCGAAAGCGCTTAGGACTTTGCTTCGCGTTGTGGGAATGAAAAACCACTCTCGCGTAAACTTGAAGATCGAAGAGCCGGAAGGCGGACGATCTGATGGAAAGACAAGCCCCAGAAGCGTTGACGAAGTTGTCGACGACCTCAAGCTTTAATACTCAATAGATTTCAAAACAAAAATGTCCCGATGTTCATCGGGATGTTTTTGTTTTTATTATTATGAATCTTTGGGGAACAGCTCTTGAAGTATCGTAGAAACTATCGTGGAAAGCGATGTCCAAAGTAAAGTTTGTTGAAAAGTGTCCTTCGGGAACATTACAGAGAACAGCACAAGGCCGATGTTTTTCTGTTTTACAGAATAGCGTGTTTAGATTATACTGTCAAGTATTATGCGTTTCGATATTATTACTATATTTCCGAAAATTTTTGATTCTTATTTCAGCGAATCAATGATTAAGCGCGCGCGAGAAAAAAAATTGATTGATATCCGCATCCATAATTTGCGGGATTTCTCCGCGGACCAAAAAAATTTTAAAGTTGATGATCGTCCTTTTGGCGGAGGGCCGGGGATGGTTATGAAAATTGAGCCTCTTGCCCGAGCGCTGACGCATCTACTAAGACGTCGGACGTCTAAGTTCACTAAGACGTCCGACGTCTTAGTGATTTTATTTTCCGCTTCCGGCAAACCATTAGATTCGAAAATGGCGGTAAATTTTGCCAAAAAATATAATCGTATCGTTATGATCTGCGGGCATTACGAAGGAGTAGATGATAGAATAAAAAAAATTATTCGAGATTTGGGTTTTAAAATCCAAGAGTTGTCTATCGGAAATTACGTGCTGACCGGGGGGGAATTGCCGGCTATGGTTTTAATAGACACGGTATCCCGCCATATTCCCGGAGTTTTGGGAAAAGCCGAATCTTTGGAAGAGGCGCGATACGGCGTTGGTATTCCTACATATACGCGCCCGGAGGTTTTTAAGTATAAGGGCAAAAAATATGCCGTCCCCAAAGTCCTGCTTTCCGGGAATCATAAAATGATTGAGGAGTGGCGGTTGGATCATAAAATAAACTGAGCCGAGTAGTTTTTTTGCTTTCTTCGCCTCGCTTCGCTCGCTCAGGGTTGCCTGGTGGCAAAACCCGCAAAAATACTCTCAGCTCAGTTTATTTTTGCTATAATAAAGCAATGGAAAAATTTGGATTTCCAAAAGACTTCTACTGGGGCGCGGCGACTTCCGCGCATCAAGTGGAGGGCAATAACCACAACGATTGGTCGGAATGGGAGAAAAAAACAAATCACCCTATTTCCGGACAAGCCTGCGATCATTATAATCGCTTCCGGGAAGATTTTGATATTGCAAAATCTTTGGGACATAATGCTCATCGCTTTTCTATTGAGTGGTCGAAAATCGAGCCGGAGGAAGGAAAGTGGGACGAGAAAGAAATCGCACACTATCAGGAAGTCGTTAACGCTTTGCGAGAGCGAGGGATTGAACCCTTTATAACTCTTTGGCATTGGACTTTGCCTTTATGGGTTGCCGAACAAGGCGGCTGGGAAAATAAAAAAACAATCAATGATTTTGCGCGATACTCTGAAAAAGTTGCCGTATCGGTTCAGGGTATTAAATTTTGGATGCCGCTCAACGAACCGGAATTTTGGCTGGCCAACGCTTACGGCTCGAAAAAATTTCCGGCTCCACGAAAAAGTTTGTTTGCCGGTCTTAAGGCATATTGGCACTTGATATCCGCGCATAAAATTGTTTATAAAAAATTAAAAACTATAAATCAAAGTTTTAGCATCGGAATTGTTGAGAGTACCGGGTGGATTTCTCCCGGGCCTCTTCGTTGGATTTTACATGATCTTAGAAATTACTCGTTTCCGTGGTTTGTAAAAGGATATTTTGATTTTTTTGGGCTTAACTACTACCATCAAAAAACTTTTTTTGGCAAAGCTACCAAGGAAGTTTCCGATATGGGCTGGGAAATTTATCCTGAAGGAATTTATAAGATGATAAAAGGCGCGTATAGGCGTTTTAAAAAACCTATTTACATTACCGAAAATGGATTGGCTGATTCAAAAGACGAAAAGCGCGCGGAATTTATCCAAGAACATATCCGGTGGATAGCCCGCGCTTCAAAGGAAGGCGCGGACGTGAGAGGATATTTACATTGGTCGCTGATGGATAATTTTGAGTGGTCAGACGGCTTTTGGCCGCGGTTCGGCCTTGTAGAAATAAACTACGATACCATGGAAAGAAAAATACGCCCGTCCGCCTGGGAATATAAAAAAATAATAGAAAATAATTCAATAGAAATATGAATCTCTGGATAACCATAGCGCTTGTCGCGCATTTTTTGTACGC
>CAYRCJ010000047.1:0-3355 GCA_964422785.1 uncultured Candidatus Saccharibacteria bacterium
AGGCTCGCTTTTTAAGGGCCTTGACAAGATTAAATAAAACGCTATACTTGAAATAGTCCATCATAGAATGGACTATTTTTATTACTAATTAACCGAAAAATGTTAGATTTAAAAAACTTTAATGCGGCTTTGGACCAATTGGCCGAAGAAAAAGGCATTTCCAAAGACAAAATTATCGAGACAATCGAGATGGCTCTTGCGGCCGCCTATAAACGCGATTACGGCAAGAAAACACAATTGGTAAGAGCAAAATTTGATCCGGCCTCCGGCAAATCCTCTTTCTGGCAGGTCAAAACCGTAGTTGACGAAACAATGATCAAATCTGAGGAGGAAATTGCCGAGGAAGAGGCTTTGAGAGCTGAATACAATAAAGAATTGGAAAGCGAATCCAGGCAAGCCAGAGAAGCCGCCAGAGAAATGCTCGAGGAATCCCGCGCCGCAGAAGAAGTTTTGGCGGAGGGCGAAATAAAAAAAGTAAGATTCAATCCCGACCGGCATATTATGATTAAAGACGCCAAAAAGATTAAAAAAGACGTTGTCTTGGGCGAGGAACTTACATTCCCTCTGGAAACACAAGAGGATTACGGAAGAATAGCGGCTCAGACCGCCAAACAAGTTATACTTCAAAGAATCCGGGAGGCGGAAAGAGAATCTGTCTACGATGAATTTGCCAACAAACAAGGAGAGGTGATAAGCGGAATCGTCCAAAGAATTGAAGGACGGCTTGTGTTTTTGGATCTGGGCCGGGGCATCGGAGTAATCCCTCCCGAAGAACAAGTCCGCGGAGAAAGATATAGAATCGGCGAAAGAATCAAAGTGCTTTTGTTAAACATCGACAAAAATCCCAGAGGGCCTTCCATATATTTGTCGCGCGCGCATCCGCAATTGGTGGCCAAACTTTTTGAAATCGAAGTTCCGGAGATAGCTTCGGGCGTGGTTGAAATTAAAACAGTGGCCAGAGAAGCCGGATCGCGCACCAAAATTGCCGTCTCTTCAAATGAAGAAAGCGTTGATCCTGTCGGATCATGTGTCGGACAAAAAGGCGTGAGGGTCACCACTGTTATCTCCGAATTGGGAGGAGAAAAAATAGATATAATCCCGTGGAGTGAAAATGCCGAAAAATTTATCGCGAGCTCCTTGTCGCCCGCCAAAGTTTTGGAAGTCGACGTGGAAGAAAAATATAAAAATGCTAAAGCCACTGTGGCGGAAGATCAGTTGTCTCTGGCAATCGGCAAGGGCGGGCAAAATGTTAGATTGGCCGCGAAACTTACCGGATATAAAATTGATATCCGATCCCGTTCCGGCGAAACAGTGGCGGAGGCCACTACCGAAGGCGAAGTTTCCGGCGACGGAATCGCAGCGGAGTAAACTTTACACTGACGTAAGAAAAAACGCTCCGATGGCTATCGGAGCGTTTTTTTAATTACTTACTTTTGCGTATCGGCCCCCGGTCCTGAAACTTGCCCGGGAATAGATGGCTTCGGTCCGACCGGCTCAAACAAATGATACCCGGCAACATAAATCGGCACGATAATGGTTTCGGAAAATATAACAGCGACAAAAATATTCCACCAATTTGGCTCATACTGCACATCGGGATTTTTATTGTCCTCATTAAGCAATCCGTAATCGCTATATTCAACCCCATGAATGACCTTGGTTGGGGCGCTACAAGCGCTTGTCTGAAGAACAATGGCCGAAATAAGCAAAAATGCTAGGAGTTTTCTCACTTTTTTACCTCCACTTAAAATCCATAATGAGTTAAGCAAATCTGCTATTCATTGTCAATATAAAACCCCGCTCCGATGGCCATCGGAGCGGGGTTTTGTTTTTTTAGACTGCCGACTCGGTCCTCAATGGCTCCCTCATTCGATATCGGATTTCCCGGCAGCGATGGAGTCCGTAGCGATACCACGGGCATTGATTTTCAAGCGTTGAAGTGCAGATTCCTTCCTTGCAATCCATCGCCCGCGACTCTTCAAATGCTTTGGGATTGACTCCGATCTTCACGATCTTGAGAATTTCTTCCGGAGAGAGCTTGGTCGGCGGCACGTCCTTGTGGGTCAGACTTCCGTTGAGAAGCATCTGGCCTTTGGTGAAAAAATGCCACCGCCCGCCGGGAATCGTCCCTTCCGCCGCAAGCACCTTCCAATCGCCAACTTTCACTTCGCCTTCTGCTTCCTGCTCGGCGAGATTGATGAGCGTGGCGGTATCAAAAAGCGTGATACCGGCTTCCTGGTTGGTGAAGATCTGCGTATTTCCGGAATTCTGCCTCTGGATTACGATGCTCGCACCGGCAGAACGCGCATGCTTGGACATATTGGGATCATCAGAAACAATCGTTGCCACGCGAATAGGACCGCGTGGCCCGGTAATCGTTTCGATTTTAGCGTCGCGCGCGAATACCTCGCGCGTCGGTCCGTGGAATGAGTACTGCTCGGCGTACTTCGCGTCTAGCGCTTGATGAACCCAATCAATTGCCACGAAAGGATTGTTTGGAAACTCCTGATGAAACAACTTCACCATCGCCGCGATATCAAATGGCTGGCCCTTTCCCAAATCCGTGTTGAGTCCAAACTTGAGAATTTTTTCAAGCGCCGGATCATCGGCAACGCCAAGCGCTTTTGCGACCAAAGTCGCACAGCACTCGCCTTCTTTCCGCGGGCCTCCGTCAAACGGATGCTCGTCGAAATTGCCTCCATCAACGCCCAAACTCAGTATATTGCCCGGGCAGTACTTTGAAACAAAGCCGATATTGCCGAATCTTTCAGCAAGCCACATCGCTAAAATTTCATCGAAATGCGGTTGATGGTGAGTTTCAATAACTACCGTCTCACCGGCTATTCTTCTTCCAAAAGACATCGTAGACATCGAGATCCTCCATTTCTTCGTCGTTTTTTGTTGTTAGAGAGCGTTAATTTACCGTTTTTAAGTATATCATAATATATAGTAAATGTCAATATCGCCAGCTTAGGCCTATTTATGTATAATCAAAACCATTATTCGTCAAATTTAATTAATTATGTCCATAGAAAATTTTGCAATATTTACTTCGATTGTTTCAATTGCTTTTGCCATTTGGCTGCGCTCGCGCGTAAAAAAAGAATCCGAGGGAAATGAAGAAATGATATCAATCGCGGAAGCCATACGGGAAGGCTCACGTGCGTTTTTAAAAAGGCAATTTAAGTCTATTTTTGTCGTCGGAATAATCGTGGCCGCTGTTTTGTGGTTTACGTTGGGAAAAACAATGGCTGTCGGATTTATTTTTGGAGCATTGGCGTCATCTCTGGCGGCATTTCTTGGAATGTTAACGGCTGTTATGGCAAATTCGCGCGTAGCGGAAGCGGCCAAACAC
>CAYRCJ010000048.1:0-2645 GCA_964422785.1 uncultured Candidatus Saccharibacteria bacterium
TGATAAATAGCGGGAACTTTTTAGAAATTATTTCTAACGCCTCTTTTTGCTCTTTTGAAACCCCAATTTTTTTTATGCCCTCCTGAACAAAGCCATCGTAAGCCAAGCATCTCAGGTGAGGTTCGGTTACCGTATGCATTGGCATGCCATCTGTCGACGGCGCGAGTCTTGAACTGAAATTGAGTATAACGCGCCGCGCGATGTCCCTCCGATCACCTTTACCACCCGCGATTTCTTTTTTTATTTTCTTTAAAACCGGCTCAAGTTCTGCCCTTGGAATTTCCGGAAATACTTTAAACCAGGCTTCGTCTTTCACTTCTTCAGATCCGGTTCTGGTTCCTTCATCAAGAATTATGCAATTGTCAAAATCGAGCACGATCGCTTTTATCATCTCTCCTCCTTGTTTTATTTCGTATGTATGGTAGTGTGATTTGCAGATATTGTCAATAGAAAGGGAGGAACTTTGAAAGTAAAAATTATCGGAGCGGGATCGATCGGAAATCATTTGGCGCAGGCATGTCGGCGTAAAAATTGGGATGTCACGGTTACCGACACAAGTTCGGCTGCCCTGGAGCGTATGAGAGATGAGATTTATCCGAAGCGTTATGGAAAGTGGGATCCGAAAATACAGCTTTATCGTGCGGAGCCCAAAGGCGGATACGATATTATAATGATCGGTACGCCGCCGGATTCGCATATAAAACTGGCTATCGAGGCCATTAAGGAAGGTCCGAGGTTGTTGCATATAGAAAAGCCGCTCTCTTTTCCTACGGATGACGGCATGGCACAACTTTCTATGTTTGAAAACGTTATGTGTATGCGACCGGACATTAATGTGATGGTTGGGTATAACCACGCTGTGTCAGACGCGGCAGAAAAAATAACAAACTGGGTTACCAAGGAAAATAAAATCGGGAAAGTTTTTCATATTGGCGTTGAGTGGCGCGAGCACTGGGGCGGAATTTTTGCGGCTCATCCATGGCTGAAAGGTCCTGAGGATTCTTATTTGGGATATTGGCGCCGGGGTGGAGGGGCAGGATGCGAACACTCTCATGCTTTGCATCTTTGGATTTATTTCTCAAGTTTGTTTGGTTGGAGTTCGGGCGAAATTGATTCTGTTTTAATTCCTAACAATAAAGTTTCCGGTCAATACGACAAACTTTCATTGTTTTTATTTCGTGAAAATTCCGGTAAAAACGGTTTTGTAATCCAAGATGTTGTTACGGAGCCGACAAAAAAAGTTGTAAAATTTTTAGGCACCAACGGATCTATTGAGTGGCGAGTAAATGGTTCTCCTAAAGGCGACGTTCTTATTTTGGAAACATACGGTGCGCCCAAAGAAGAAATTGTTCTGGAAAAAACTCGTCCCGACGATTTTTACAAACAAATATGCCATTATGACGATATACTTTCGGGAAAAATTGATACAGCAAATTCTCCTTTAAGATACCAAGTCTCAAAAAGGGTGATGGAATTTTTGCACACCGCCTTTTCTCCGCTGGAAAATAAGTTAAAATGATAGAAATTGCCTCGTAACCGCACGGTTACGGGGCTTTTGTTTTTACAGTTATAATATACATAGTGAAAACAGCTTTTATATCGATATTGTCGGGAGTGGAGGCAAAAGACATTTTGCGCACAAATATTCTGGAGATATTGCTCAAGAATAAATTGAGGGTTGTTTTGTTTGTTAAAAATAAAGAAAGAATCGAATTTTATAAAAAAGAATTTAGTCACCCAAACTTATTTTACGAAGTTGTGCCGGCGCGCCAAAGAAATTTGGCAGACAAAATATTCGATTCTTTAAAATATTATTTGGTACGCACGGAGACTCTTTTTTTGCATAAGCACGTGGCATTTTTGGAAAAAAGAAACTATCTGCATTACGGCGGAAGCATTTTTTTGAGCAGAATCTTTGGCAACAGCGCGATGCGGCGCGCGGCAAGATTTTTGGATTATAAATTGGTTCGAGATAATTTATTTTCTGGCTTTTTCCAAAAATATAATCCGGATTTGGTTTTTTTGGCCAATCTTTTCGATACCATTGAAATTAGTTTTTTGCGCGAAGCGAAAAAACAAAGAGTGCGGTCGGTCGGCTTTGTAAATTCATGGGACAAAATAGGGGCCAAGGGCTTTGTGAGGCTACTGCCGGATAAGGTCGTTGTGCCAAATCTTATAGTGCGCCAAGAAGCTTTGGATTTTTTGGAAATGCCGGAAAAAGATATTTTTGTTTCAGGGGTGCCGCAGTACGATCACTATATAAATAAAAACAAAGACAGCCGGGAAGCATTTTTTAAGAAAAATAAATTTAATGACTCAAAAGAATTGATCGTGCTGGCTCCTCTCGGAAATAATTATTCTGTTTCCGACTGGGAGATGATAGATCTGATGCACGAACTGGTTTTAAAAAATACTTTCATAAAACCGGCGGAGCTTTTGGTGCGTTTTCCGCCCAACGATTTTGTTACTAAAGAAGAATTGGAGAAGCGGCCATGGCTGAGATACGATCTTCCGGGGACGAGGTTTACAAACCAACTCGGAATGGATTGGGATATGAATTTTTCGGAGATTGATCATTTGCGGAGTCTTTTAGCAAACTCATCTCTTCTGGTAGGGTATTCTTCAAGTATTTCGATTGATGCCGC
>CAYRCJ010000049.1:0-2485 GCA_964422785.1 uncultured Candidatus Saccharibacteria bacterium
ACCAAGATACTCGCCTCCAAAGGGCGATGTCCTACCATTAGACGATCCCGCAATATTTATTGGCACTCAATCTTTTTAATAATTGTTTCTTTCTCTATTCTTTTATATTTGACTTTCTTTTCATATGCACTGGCCTCTCTTTCATTATCAAACTTTTTGATATAAACCAATTTAAGAGGCACGTAATTTTTTGTCGATGCGACTCTTTTCTTGTTATGTTCTTCCACTCTAATATTTAACCTATTCGTACTACCAACATAATACCACCGTTTTTTAAAACTTTTTAACATATACACATACCACATAAAATTATGTCTTACCATTAGACCTGCCTCCTGCATGCGCAGGCATGGCGCAGGCAGGCGAACCCCCAACATCATATTGTTATAGCAGAAATCAGGCTGAGGTGGCAATTTTTATCAGAGCCAGTTCCAGCGGGATTGAAGCTATAAAATCATCGCCTTTGTATCTAAACGATTCCAAGATTTCACGGACCGCGAATTCCAGAAAGCTTACCGGCGTATTTTCAGGAACGGAAGATTTTAAGAAAGCAATCTCGCCGTCTGAAAATTCTTTTTTCAAAAGCGAAGCCGTGGGATCAAGTGCCAAAAAATAAACGGCCCGGAAATTTCTCAAAAGAAGCTTCGATAAAATTATCGGGTCTATCCCCTCTTCGATCGTCGTGTTAAATATTTCAAGGGCAGATTTTGCGTCCCGCGCTAAAACCGATTTTGTTATTTTGTTTACAGATTCTTCATCCGGCGCCCCCAAAAGCAATCTTATATTTTTTTCCTCAACCTTTTTGTCATCGATCGAAAGAACCTGAAATAAAATATTTTCGGCGTCCCGCAATGATCCATCTGCAAAAAATGCTATTAAATTCAAAGCCTCTTTATCCGCGGAGAAATTTTCTTTGGAGGCTATTTTCCCGAGCTCGCGCACAATGTCAGGAACCCCGATTTTATGAAATTCAAAATTTTGCGTCCGCGAAATTATAGTGTCCGGCACTTTTTGAAGCTCGGTGGTGGCCAAAATAAATATCGCGTGTTTGGGCGGTTCTTCCAGAGTTTTTAGAAGCGCGTTGAAAGATTCTTTCGTAAGCATATGCACTTCATCTATTATATAGACCTTGTAGGGCGATCGCAGCGGGAGCATCCTTACCGCTTCCCTTAAAGCTCTGGCCTCGTCTATCCCGCGCGAAGAAGCGGCGTCAATTTCTATTATATCTTCCTGCTCACACCCGACTTCTCTGGCCAAAATCCTGGCCAGAGTTGTTTTGCCGCAGCCTCTGGGGCCGGAGAAAAGATAGGCGTGAGCGACTCTTTTTTGGGAAATAGCATTTTTAAGGACGCGGACAATGGATTCTTGCCCTACAACTTCCTCAAATTTTTGAGGCCGGTACTTTCTATAAAAAACTACGTTGTTATCTTTCATTTATTTTTTATTTTAAAAGCGAAAAACTTATATCCCAGAAAATTCCAGATCATTGCCACCAAGGTTGCCAGGACTTTCGCGACGTTCAACCATCCGACAGCGCTCAATCCAAACGGGATTTTGAAGTACGTAGTTAATAATATAATTAAACTGCTATTTATCAAAAGGCCGATTGCGGTTACTGAAATAAATTTTGGGAAATCGTTAAAAAGCCGAAACTTTGTATCTGAAATTTCTTCGTTCTCGTCGCGGTCGTCTGAATTGTATTTCGCGACGAGCCCAGAAATTTCATCTCCAAAGTTTCGACTTTTTGCTCTAAATACCCAAAGCTTGTTCCAAAGATATCCGTTGATTGTTGCTGCCAAAAATCCGGGGACATTTACCCAACCGACTGTTGTTCCGGCGGTAATTCCTGTGGCAGAACTCACGATATTTAAAATTGAAAAATCAATGGCCGTGCTCAAAAATCCGACTACTGCAAATTTTCCCAGTTGATCAAAAAACGGCATCCAACGCCCCAAAAATTTTCCAAACCAGATACCAAAAGAAAAAATAATCGGCGGCGCGATTAATAAAGCAAAAATTTGATAGGGAATTTTTATATTCAAGAAACCAAAAATAAAAATAGCCAATATTCCGGTAAAAATTCCGACGATTGCTCCAATCAAATAATCTTTCATAATTCTATAAATGTAAATTAAAAATTGTAAATTGCAAAATCTTTACTCTACATCCACCTCCCTTGTAGTAGTCCCCACATTCCCGGCCTGATCGGTAGCAGTGTAAATGATTGTATGAGCGGTGGAAGTTGAAGTATCCAAAGAAAGACCATTTCCTTGGGAAAGCTGTGGTCCTCCGTCTAAGCTTGCGGTGTAACCCAGGTTTTGATCTACATTATCAGTTACATTTACTCCCAGATCAGAGTAAGTATCTCCCACAGATATAGTTGCGGGATTGTTTCCTATTACAGAAAGTACCGGAGGAATAGTGTCCGGCACGGGAGAAGGAGGTGAAGATGGAGGAGTTGAAGAAGCTGAAGCGGCGTTGGCGA